>NZ_BAAATE010000034.1:0-110340 GCF_039533245.1 Nonomuraea recticatena
AAAGAATCGAGCGTCCCGCCGACCACACAAGGAGCACCAGCCAATCTCAAGATCGTCTCTCTAGCGCCAAAATCCGGTCCGATCCTCCCCGGAGGCCGGTGCGTCTCCACCGAGCGGCGAGTCCAGGAGCCCCAGCGGCTGGGATTCGCTGTCGGGAGGCGTCCCGCCCGAGGCGCCGTCGTCGACAGGGTCGGGCTGGGTCGGGCGGCTGGTGGGTTCCGGTGAAGGCTCGCCGGTCGGCTCCGAGCTCGGGTTCGGCTCGCTTGTGGGGGTCGTGGTCGGGGTCGGCTCGCCGGTTGAGGTCGGGGTCGGGGTCGGGGTCGGGGCAGAGGTGGGCTCGCTGCTCGGCGTGGGCGGCGGCACAGGCTTGTCGGGCGGCTCGGAAGTCGGCTCGCTAGTCGGCTGAGGCGGCTGCTCGCTCGGGATGGGCTTCGGGTCTTGCGTCGGCAGGCTCGTGGGCTGGTCTGAGGGGGCCGGCGTCGGCTCCTTCGTAGGGGCGCTCGTCGGAGTCTCCTGCGGCGTGGTCGGCTGCGGCGTCGGCTGCGTGGTCGGCAGCGCCACGCTGGTCGCGGTGGGAACCGGCTTCGTGGTGACGGTCGAGGTCGTCGTGGGCGCCGTGGTGGGCGACGACAGCCGGGTCGCCGATGCGGTCGGGACCGTCTGCGTCGGCTGGGGGGTGGCGGCGATGGGGGAAGGCGTGCTCGGCAGGGATGACGCGTCCGGCTCGGCGGGGAACCCACCAGTCGCGGTGGGGTCCGCGGTGGGGTACGACAGCGCCGGGGGTCCGGCCGGTGGCAGGTCGTCCTCGATCGGCGTGTGTGAGGACGGTTCGCCTGCCGGGGCGGTCTTGTCCTGCCAGCCGAGCGCCATGACGAGGGGCTTGGCCGCCTGGCCCACGGCGTCCTCAACGGCCAGCACGGCAGGCGCGCCGGCACCCGCGCCCACCGTGGCGATGGCGACGGTCGCGGCTGGTGCTGAGACACCGGTGGCTGCCTGGACGGTGATGACGGCGCCGCTCATGAACTTCCCGACCGCCGTGGCGACGGGGCCCGCGGCATGCGCGCTTCCGCTCCCGGCCGAGGCGGCTCCGAAGCTAGTCACGCCGACGCCACCCAGCGATTCCATGCCAGGCAGGGGCATGAGGGCGCCGTTGCTCATGAGCGCGGTCTGCACGGCCGTGGTGTAGCTGTCGACGACGGCGCGCACCGCGACGTAGGCGGGGATGGCGGCGGCAGCCGTCCCGGCGAGCCATGTGCGAAGGCGCCGGAAGACGATGGACAGGCGGGCCGCAGAATAGTGGGCCCTTCGCGCGTCTTGAGCTGCGGGGGCGAAGTCGAGGACGTTCCCGCTCGGGTCGCGCGCGTACTCCGCGACCGGCTGGTCGAGAAACGCCGTGCGGTGCTGCTCTTCGGCCGCGGCGTACATCTGGATGATGTTGTTGACGTGCTCGGCGGGCATGGTGTGCTCGTGGGCCCAGCTGCGGGACTTCTTCACGCGGACGCCGATACGGTCGAACGGCATCCGCTGCACCTTGGCCATCCGGTAGACCGCGAGGTCCTTCAGGTGCCGGTAGACCAGCATCCGCGAGTTGTGCTCCTCCATCTCGCGGTCTTCCGCTTGGCGGATGACTTCGTAGAAGGCGAGACCCTCGTTCGGCTGAGGCTCGTTCTGGATTTGCTCGAGCGCTTCCTCATACAGATCAGCCGAAAGCTTCAGGAACAGCTCGCGACTTTCGGGGGAGAGATCCTCGATCAACAGGTAGCTCCGGACATGCGTGAACTGTCGGGGTACACGGGGAAGCACGGTGGCATACGTCGGTTGCCACCTTGGAGTCCATGATCCTTGTGGTTTGCTGGGACTTCTGTCAACTGCTGGGAACCAGGTTGCACCTGGTGTGTACTCTTGGCTCCCAAATGGACGCATAGCGGTATCCGAAGGGAGGCTCAAGGGTGGCGACTCTGGCCGAGAGGCTGGCAGAGGCGTTGCAGGAAAGGGGGTATTCCGATCGCGGCGCAGCTCGGGAGTTACGTCGACGCGGAGCGTCGATCACGCACGCCTACATTGGGCAACTGCGCAAGGGCGACAAGACCAACCCGTCGCTGGAGCACCTGCAGGCGCTAGCCGATCTGCTCGGCACGAGCATCGACTGGCTGACCGGCCGGGACCCAGTCCCAGAGACGGAGGACGACGAGGGCGAACGGCAGCAGCGTGAGGACGTACGGCGGGGCCTGGAGGAACTCGGCGTGACGAACATCGCGCAGAGGATGAACGGCTTGTCACCGCTGTCGCTGTCTGCGGTTGCGCAGATGGTGGAGGCGATGCGCGCGGCCGAATCCCTTGACGAGGAAGACGATTTCGAGAACCTCTGACACGAACCTGACTGGAAGGGCGGGTAGTCTGTCCGGGCCCTGCCCCAACCTCTGACACGAACCTGACTGGAAGGGCGGGTAGTCTGTCCGGGCCCTGCCCCGGAAAGGTCATCTTGCGTGCCCTCCCCTGACCTGGTTGCCGCCTGTGAGGCTGCGCCTATCCCCCAGCCGTTCACGCTGGCCGAGTTTCTCCGGCGAATCCGTCGCTCGCGAGGACGGCCGCTCCACGTCCACCGGATGCCCGCCGAGGCATCCGGGGCGGTGACCGGGCTGTGGTTCGCCACCAGGAAGGCTGACCACCTGTTCTACGCGCCCGGCGCGGCCGGGGTCCTGCTGACCAACATCCTGTTACACGAGATCGCCCACATGCTGCTCGGCCACGGCGACGTCGGCGGCGACGCCGAACGCGCCCTGCGAATCCTGGTAGAGCCCATCGTTGAAGCCTTCGAGGCGCGGCGGTTCAAGGCGCGCGCCCGATACGACACGCTCGAGGAGCGGGAAGCCGAGAAACTGGCCACGCTGCTGCTGGTGCGGGCGAGCGAACGCCGAGACGACGGTGACGACGAGGGTCTGCGGATGCTGAGCCGCACATTCGGATACGAGAGGTAACCTCCCGAATGACCCTTGTCGATTGGATCGCGCTCATCCTGCTGTGGGGCGCCGCGATCTCCCGAATCCGCCCGGCCATGACCTCCTACTCTCAGAGGATGCTGTGGGCGGCGTTCACGGCCCTGGCCTTATCCAGGGTGTTCACCGCTGCCCCGATCGTGGCCTGGCTCGACGCGACGACCGGCATGGAGGTGGCCACCCTGGCCCGCCACATCACCGGCCTCGCATCCGCGACCTGCCTCCTCGCCTACGTGGAGGTCATCACCCGCCGCGACCTTCCCTCTCGCGCCCGCTGGATCTGGCCCACCGCCCTCATTGTGATCAGCGTCCTGACCACCATGTTCATCCTGCGAGGCGGCCGAATCTACTGGGTGGACGGCGCCCACGCCCCCGCCGGCGGCACGTCGACCGCGGGCCGCGCCTACCTTGCCGTGTTCGACGGCTGGCTCATCATCTGCCTCGCCGCGGCCGGGGTGATGTTCGCCCGGTTCCTGCGGGTCGCGCCACCGCTCCTGCGCGTCGGCCTGGCCCTGTCCACGATGGGCATGGCGGCCGGGGTCATCAACCGTGGCCAGGTGATGGTGGTGAACGTCGCCCACCTGATCAACCCGGACACCACGTGGCGGGAGTGGTCTGTGCTGGGCCGGACGACCTTCCTGCTGTGCATCGTCGGTATCACGGCGGGAACCTCCATCCCGGCCTACCGGGCGCTGAAGGCTCGCATGCGGCTTGCCCGCGATCTGTCGGAGCTGCGGCCCCTATGGCAGGCACTCGTCGACCAGTACCCCGGCATCTCGCTCGGTATGAAGGGCACCCTCGGCGCTCGCCGGGTACGGCGCGTCCTCGAAATCCGCGACGGCATGCTGTCTCTCACCTCCGTCGAGGCGCCGCCGGCCACAGAGGAGCCGCGCGAGGTGGCCGCGTGGGTCGCCGAGGCGCTGGCCGTCGCCCGTGCGGGTCGCGCCCCGGGTGTTCCTTCTGGGAAGATCCCTGGGCCCGATTTCGCCGGTGATGTGGAGAAGGAGACGGTATGGCTGCGCGCGGTGGCGGCACAGTTCAAGCTGGAGAGAGCCGCGCAGCGCGTGCGGTGACGGAGGTGTTCGCACCCGCGCATCTGGTGATCGGGTTGCCGCTCGCGGTGGGCGGGGTCTCGTCGGGCTGGTCGGGGCTCGGCTGGGGTGCTCTCGCGGCCGCCCTGTGCGGCGGCGTCCCCGCGGGGGTGATCGCTCTCGGGGTGAAGTCGGGCCGGTTCGGGAATCGGCATATCACCACCAGGTCGGAGCGGCCGAAGCTGGTGGCTGTCATCGTGGCCCTGGTGGTGGCCGCGCTCGTGCTCCTGGCCGTGCTGGGTGCCCCCAGTGTGATGGTGGCGTGTGTGGCGATCATGCTGGCGACGCTGGCGGTGGTCGGCCCGATCACCCTGGTGTGGAAGATCAGTTTCCACACGGCGGTCGCGGCCGGCTCCGTGGTGATGCTCGCCGCGGTGCTCCCGGCCGTACCGGTGTGGGTGGTCGGCGGGCTGGTGGTGGCCGCGATCGGCTGGTCGCGGGTAACGATCAACGATCACACGGTGGGCCAGGTCGTAGCGGGGAGTGTGGCGGGGGCGGCGGCCACGGCGGCGACGCTCGCGGTCCTCTTCTGAGCACCTCCAACTCGATGATCTTGGAGGCTACTATCCGCGGGCTGATCTTCTGTATCGTGGATATCGAGCAGGTCGAGGCCGCCCGAATTCGGGCGGTCGGGGGCCGTGCTCACGACCATGGCTGAGCTCGTCGAGGCCCTGGCCGTACATGCATTTCGACGCTCACCTGGACCCCGCTGTATGGGCAGACTCGCGCAGTGCGCGAGCACGCGGTTCCCGCGTGCTAAGACGGGCCAGCTCCCCTCGAGTACCCCAGAAAGGGGTCAAGGTGAGCAGCAACTCTCAGGACAGGTCCGCGCCCGTCGAGCGTCGGCAGGACCCGGCCGTCACGGTGGCCATCGCCGAGGCAGTGTCCTCGATCTTCCTCATGATCCGCTACCTCCTGCGCGTGGCGTTGACGGTGTACCTCGTCGAGCAGGGGATCGACCCGACGCTCCTGGTATCGCTGCTGACGGCCAAGTAGCGATCGACGGCGCCATCAAGCCGCTGTTGCCTACAGATTCATAGCGCACTTGTCGCTCAGGTCTGGGAGCGACACGCCCGAACGCGTAAGTGTGACGTACATCACGTGCTGCGCGTGCTCGGCAGGGCCGGGGCGATCCCCACCTACGGGAACAAGGAGAGGATAAGGAACTCTTCCCTGGTGGGCCGCCTTGTCACGCATCGCCGAGACCATGGAGCTGCATAAGGACCTGGAGAGAAGCTTCCCTGACTGCCGCCTTCACCGAAGCCGTAGAACAGGGTCGAATTCGAGCAGCTGGATCTGTCGACGGGCATCGCTACGATTGCCTAATCGAAGAAAGGCCCGAACCGTTGGCGCGGCTCGAGCCCCTTCGGTGCTCTACGCCGGGTCTGGCCCTGACATTTAAAGCACCTGTACATCCCTCTCGTGCAGCGTACCCAGGTTCAGGGACGCGTCGCAACGACCTTCAGGCCCGGCGCCATCTGCCCATGCCTGAGTTCCTGGAGGTCAACATGGCAACAGAGCCGCCCCCCGGCCCATCTGGACGGGGTCCTGACGAGTCCGATGAGGGAATCAAGATCTCGTCCAGGGCCCTTGGCATCCTGGTGAAGGGTGCCGTCGCGATCGTCATCGTGGTCGGACTGATCCAGCTGGGAGCCGATCCCATGTTCCTGCCGGGGATCCTGAAGGCGCTCAAGCTCTGAACCCGTGGCTGGTGGCCCGCTCTCCCGAGTGGGGGGCGGGCCACCAAACGGAATGTCACGCCCGGATTCCGAGCTCTCGTTCGAGCTCGGCGATCCGGGCGTCACGGGCGGCCAGCTCGGCGCGGATCTGCTTGTCCGTCTTGGGCAGGCTTCCCGTGACGAGGACGACGAGCAGCGCGAGCGGCCACACTAAGCCGAGCAAGAAGCCGATGACCTTGACCACGAAATCTCCGACACGGTCGTCGTGCTCGACCAGGTCGTCGAGGAGCATCACGGTGGCTTTGCGCGCAGTGATGATGTACCCGCTCGCGTAGACGACGGCGATGATCCAGCCGGTCACAGTTCTCCCGCCGTTCGCGCAGTGGTTTTGTCGACGGTGCCGGTGACGAGCAGCCCGCGGTCTGCCTGGAATCGGCGTGTGGCCTCCGCCGTGGTGGGCTCGTACCGGCCGTCGACGGCGACCTGGTAGCCGAGCTCGCGCAGGCGGGCCTGCCAGGCTGCGACGTCAGGGCCGCGCATGACCTGCCTGCTCTTGACGTAGACGAGGGTCCGCGACCAGGTGGCGGGGGCGCTGGTGGCCATTGTGGAGGGTTCTCCCATCGTGGGTTGAAGGCGCGAAGGGGATTAGGAGCAGATACGCCAGGTGTTGGGGCCGACGATCCCGTCAGGGACTTCGCCAGTTGCTCGCTGGAGGACGATGGTGGCGGCGCGGGTCATCTTGCCGAAGACGCCGTCGACTTCGACGGTGTAGCCCTTCCGCTTGAGCATGCGCTGCCAGTCGGCGACGTCCTGGCCGCGCATGAGGGCGTCGGGCTTGTATGCGAGGTAGCGGCCGGGCCAGGCGCCGGGCTTACCCGCGGGCTTGGTGGGCTTGGACTGACCGCCGCTGTTGCCTGCCGGCTCTCCCCCTGGGCGCGGCGCTCCGTCCTTGATCCAGTCGTAGAGCGGCTGTCCCGGACAGGTGGTGGAGAAGCCGTCGCGGTGGCCGCGGATCTCGCCTCCAGCGCGGCCGTGCTGGCGCAGGTAGTCGATCGCGTCGCGGATGCCGTGCATGACGCCGTTGTTGGGGCGGGTGAAGCCGGAGGAGCCGACGAGGGCGAGCACGCTGTAGTGCTGGCTGTTGAGGCCGGCGCCGTTGGCGGCCGTCAGCTTGTGGGGTCCGCGCCCCTCGAACACCTTGCGGTGGGGGCAGGCGGCCAGGCTGTAGGCGAAGTCCATCCAGCCGTTGCCGTCCATGTGGTGCTTCTGGAAGCCCTGGACGAGGCGGACGCACACGGCGTGGTCCTGGACGATCGAGGCGGGGACGACTCCGCCTGTGTAGTGGACTTTGACGCCTCGGGTGGAGTTGATCGGGGTGTAGGCGCCTGCGGGGCGGCGGGCGTTCCAGTCTCTGCGGGTGATCAGGTCGATGGCCATGCTGTCCCTCCCGTGCCGCTCCAGGTCGGTGGGGAGGATGCCGGGTTCCGGCGTTTACGTCGCCTCGGCCGTTTCTCGGGGCCGTGAACGCGGCGAGCGCCCGCCGTGCAGGGCGGGCGCTTGGGGGCTTCTCTGGGGCGGCTATCGCTTGGCGGCGAGGTCGGCCTTGGAGGTGAGGGGGGCGGTCCCCAGGATGGTGAGGCCGCGCTCGCGGGCGAGGGTCTCCAGCTCGGCGAGACCCTTCACGGTGTAGACGTGGCCGATCACCTCATGGTGCCCGGCCGGGTTGGCGGTGATGAGCACCCACTTGCCGCCTCCTTCCCCCGGCGCGGGGGCGGCCTCCGCGACGGCGGGCGGCTGGGCGGGGAGCAGGTCGGCGGGGCATCCGAGTGCGGCGGCGTGCGGGGCGCACAGGCCGTACCGCCAAGGCCCTGCGGGTGTGGTCTCGTTGACGGCGGCGATGACCGAGTCGCTGGTGCATGCGGTGGGGGTGGTGTGACTGCACTGCCAGCCGCCGCGCTCGTAGGGGCGGAGTGGGGCGAAGCGGGTGATGGTGGTCATGGTCAGGCTCCGATCCGTGTGCGCTTGATGTCGATGACGGTCCTGCAGGAGCAGCACATGTAGATGCCGTCCCGGTTGGTGCCGGGGGGCAGGGTGATCGTGGGCTCGTTGGGGGCGTACTCGAAGCCGGAGCCCTCGGGGGTGTTGTTGCACGGCCGGGCGCACTTCAGGGCGTCCCACTGGTCGATGACCACGGTGGGGTAGGCGCGCCGCTCGCTGATCTCGTGGACGCGTGTGGGGATGACGATCTCGGGGGTGCTCATGGTGGTCTTTCGGATGAGTTTGGGAGGGGGTGTGGGCCCCCGCCCGGTGTGGGCGGGGGTGGGGTGGTTCAGAGGCGGCGCATGGTGTCGACGAAGTCGGTGGCGGTGGGCGCGTTCGTCTTGCCGCTGGTGATCTCCAGGACGTGCAGGGTGTTCATGCGCGCCCGGTGGCGGGCCAGGCCCTCCAGCTGGACGACGTTGGCGAACCGCCAGGAGTCGGGCAGGTCGTCGGCGCGGACGAGTTCGCCGATGATGGGCGCGTCGTCGGGCTGCTGTGTAGAGCAGAAGGGGTGGCAGTCCTCGCTCTCCTGGGCTCCGCAGTCCGCGCAGCCAGCCAGGTCGGGGTAGGCGTCGGCGTAGCGGGTGCGGGCGGTGTCGAGGATGTGGGTGAAGCGGGGGTTGTTGTCGCCGTAGGCGGGGGTGGTGAGCCAGGCGCGCAGGCTGCTGACCGACACCATGGGGGTGAGGTGGGCGGGGAATCCGGCGGCGATGGCGGTGGCCACGATGCTGGTGTCGGTGAGGTAGTCGAGCCAGGCGCGGGCGATGCGGCCGAGCTCCTTGATTTCGGGCAGTTCGTGGCCGGTGGGGAGTCCGGCGAGGGTTGCGCCGGTGAGGTAGGCGTCGCGGGCGTCGCGGAGGTACTTGGCCAGCATGGGGTAGCGGGCGGCGACCATGGGGACGACTTCGGCCTTGGCCTGGTATTCGCGGCCGTTGGAGACGGCGGCGGCGATCTTGTTGAGGGTGCTGGTCATGGGGGCCTCCTGGGGCTGGTTGGTGGTGGCGGAGGGGACCGCAACCCCTCCATATAACACTTTAAACTGTATGGGTTGTTTACTTTCTTGGCAAGTGGATGGGGCTCTTCATCCCTGCCCGCGCCGCTCACGAGCGGCGCGGGCGCGAGGGTTATTCGGGGCAGTGGGGGCAGATCTCCGGCTCGTCGCCCTCGGGGCTGAGGTAGACGTTCACTCCCGCCTCGGCGCAGACGAACGCGACGGGGTCGGCCTGGCAGCAGCCGGTGTAGGCGCTCCCGTCGAGGTTCTCGTGGAGGGTCGGGTGGCGTAGGCCGCAGGTCGGGCAGGCAGGGTCGGCGTGGGGCGTGAACGGGGGCTCGCAGCGGCGCACGCGTGTCGGGAGGGTGGGGGTCTGGGGCATGGCGAGTGTCACCGGGGGGTCCTTGCTGGAGGGGATTCCTGGGGCTTGTGGTGCGCGGGGCGGGCGGCCCGCATGCTGCCCGCCCCGTGCGTTTGCGGCTAATGGGTGCCGCAGTCCTCACAGACGGCGATGACCTCGCCGCTGTAGCTGTGAGACACCGTGTCGGCGGTGACCCTGGCGTGGCACACCTCGCAGAGGCGGATCTCACCGGTGGCGATGGCCTCGTCGATCAGGAGCAGGAGTTCGCCGTCCATGGCGACGGCGGCCTCGACCCATCCGAGGTCGGCGAGCAGGTCGGCGGCGAGCTGGGCGGCGTGGCCGGTGAGGATAGCGGCGACCGTGGGGGCGACGGGGGCGGCCGGCGACTTGGCGAGGGTGAGCATGGTGTCCTCCTGGTGGTTGGGCTGGGGGACCGCAACCCCCCTGTCGCACACTTAAAAGTGTAGGGCATGTTTACTATCGCGTCTATCCAGGGGGAAACTTCCCTTGAGAGGGCGCGGTCGCGCCGATATCAGTCCGCTGACCTGCGGAGACATGTCCACGCGGCGCGCCGTTTGGATTCGGAGATCCCCCGGTTGCCATGTAAGTAAACATGCCCTACAGTTTTAGGTGTGAGTCGGGGGGTTGCGGTCCCCCCGACCACACCAACCCAGGAAGGACCACCATGGTCTCCATCAGGGCCTACGCCCTCACGGGCATCGTCGCCCTCGCGGCGCTGCTCACCCCCGCCACCGCCCACGCGGGCGACAACGGCACCATCACCTCCCCCAGCGGCGGCGACACCGTCAAGGCGGGCACGGCCATCACCGTGACCGCCGACGTGGCCAACGTCTGCGACGCCCGCGTCACCATCACCCCGCCGAGCGGCGGCAAGGTCACCGTGGCCACCGCGCCCGCCGACCCGACGTGCCAGCCGACCAGCCTCGCGGGCACCTACACGCCCACCACGGCGGGCAGCTACACGCTCACCCTCGCCGCTGGGAAGGGTGCCGAGATCGACTCGGTGACCTTCACGGCAACCGCGCCGCCCTCCCCCACGCCCACGGCGACCAGCTCGGCCCCCGAGCCGTCCCCCACCGCGTCGGCCATCCCGACCGCGAGCGACACCCCGACCCCCTCGGCCAGCGCGACCCGCACGCCGACCGTGGTCGTCACCCGGATTCCGCTCAAGAAGACCAACACGGGCAAGGCGACGGCCACCCCGACCGTCAAGCCCGTCAAGGCTCAGCCGGTGCCCACGATCACCGTGACGGCCACCGCGCCCGCTCCCGCCGTCGTGGTCGCTCCCCCCGCCCCCGCACCGGTGGTGGCCGCCCCGACCGCCGTGCCGGACACGGAGGTGAGCATGGAGCCGGTGATCGCGCCCGTGGCGAGCACCTCGCCGACCGCGTCGGCGGGCGCGTCGGTCGACCCGATCGCGATGCGGACGGTCGGTGACGCGAGCGGCACGGGTGCGGCGTTCAGCGCGATCGGGAACGTGGTTCTGCCCATCGTGGGCATCACCGCCCTGGTGGTCGCGCTGCTGGTGGCCCGCCGCCCGGCTGGACGCCACGGCGACAAGGAGTAACACCCCCTCGGGTGGCCCCGGCTCCAGAGCCGGGGCACCCTCACGCGCCTCGCGTCGCATGCCCGCACTACTTTGCCCTGGTACGACCCGGGTGGAGGGCCAAGTGGGTGGGCGGAGACAGCGCGGGGGAGCCGTCGAAGACAACCCGGATTGAAGAAGATCAACCTGCGGGGGCGTCTGGCCACTGCTGGGCGGGTGGACTGTTTGGGCCGTTTGCCGAATTCCGTGATCCTGGGGAGGGATATCGTTGGTGGGTCGCCCGCACAGGGAGTACGACGCCGCGTCGTGTGTTCACCCTGTAGGGCACGCCCGAAATTGGGTGACCAGCAGCAACACCACGGCCTTCGGGTCGCCCCCTTTTGACGAGCAAGGACACCCCCCGACTGATGGCAGTGACCCAGCAAGAGATCGAGAACCGGTTGTGGGATGCCGCCGACGAGCTGCGCGTGGCGATGCCCGAAGCGCAATACTCCTCCGTCGTCTTCCCGCTGATGTTCTGGAAGTACCTGTCGGACACCTGGGAGCACCAGCACGAGGAGTTCCTGGCCGACAACGAGGGCCTGGACGACCTGTCCGCCGAGGAAGCCCACGAGATCGAGTACCGCGACTACCAGTCGTTCGAGATCCCGTTCATCCACCCCGGTACCGTCCAGCAGCGTCGCGCCTCCTGGACGTCCATCCTCGCCACCATCACCCAGCCCGGCCTCGGCCAGCGCGTCCGCGCCTCCCTGCAGGCCATCGAGACGGCCAACCCTGACAAGTTCTCCCGCCTGTTCGGGTCCATGACCTGGACCTCCGAAGAGGTGCTGTCGGGGGAGGTGTTGGCGGCGGTCATGCAGGCGATGGACCGCACCCCGAAGATGCACGAGGGCAACATGTCCCACGACGTTCTCGGTGGGGCGTACGAGTACCTGCTGAAGCGGTTCTCCGACGGGTCCGGTACCCGAGCCGGCCAGTTCTTCACCCCGCGCGAGGTCGTCGAGCTGATCGTCGAGGTCCTGGACCCCAAGGGCTTCGAGTCGGTGTACGACCCGACCTGTGGGTCGGGCGGCATGCTCATCGCCTCCGCGAACCTTCTGAAGGCCCGCGGCGGGCGTGGCTACACACTCAGCCTGTACGGGCAGGAGGCCGTACTGGACACCGCGGGTGTGGCCCGCATGAACCTCTTCATGCACAACCTCACCCAGTTCAAGGTCGAGGTCGGCGACACCCTGAAGGACCCGCGCTTCAAGAAGCCGGACGGGTCCGTCGCGCAGTTCGATGTGATCGTCGCCAACCCGCCCTACAGCCTGAAGTGGAAGCCCTGGAGCAATGACCCGCGCGCCCTCGGTGGTGTTGCCCCGCAGTCGTCGGCTGACTGGGCGTTCGTGCAGCATATGATCGCCAGCATGGGCCCGAAGAAGGGGCGCGCCGGCGTCGTCCTGCCGCACGGCGTCCTCTTCCGTGGCGGCCAGGAAGCAGCTATCCGCCAGCGCGTCCTGGACGATGACCTGCTCGAAGCGGTCATCGGCCTGCCTGCCAACCTCTTCTACAACACCAGCATCCCCACGGCGATCCTGGTGTTCCGTGCACCCGGCACCAAGGCCCCGGAGCGGCAGGGCGGCGTGCTGGTCATCGACGCCTCCAAGCGGTTCACCAAGGCCAAGAATCGCAACATCATCACCGACGCCGACATCGCCGACGTCGTGACCGCCTACCACTCGAAATTCGACGCTGACGGCAACCCTGTGGACCCCGACGGGGAAGGCGGACTCTCGGCGCGATTCGTCCCCACCACGGAGATCGCGGCGAACGGGTACGACCTCAACATCGGCCGCTACATCAAGCAGGCTGTCGCCGAGCAGGAAGACCTCGGCACCCTCATCGCCGCCTACAACATCGCCCGAGCAGAGCGCCAGAAGACCGAACAGCGCATGCTCGCTCTCCTCTCCGCCGCAGGGATCGAGGGCTTCGATGAGTGACTGGCAGCAGATTGCCCTCGGTGATCTGCTGACCCGTGTGCGCCGCAAGGTGGCCGTGGAGGATGGCGTCGCCTACCCCGCAGTCAGTGTTCAGATGTACGGGCGCGGCCTCGGTGAGAAGGAGGCATTCGTCGGCGGTGTCTCGAAGTACACGACGCTGAACACGGTGCGAGAGAACGACGTCGTGCTCCGCACGATCACGGCGTTCGAGGCCCCTGCAGGCGTCGCGCGGGCGGAGCATGACGGCACCCACGTCTCCGGTGTGTTCATCACCTACGAGGTGGACCAGAGAGCTCTCCCGGAGTTCCTGGGGCTGTACTTCCAGACGCCAGTGTTCTGGGACGAGATGCACAACCGTGCCTCGGGAACGGTCTTGCGCCGCAAGACAATCTCTGACGCCTCGTTCTGTGCCATCCCGTTCGTTTTGCCTCCGCTGCCGACACAGGAGCGAATCGTCGAGGTGATCGGCGCGGTCGATGACCAGATCACCGCACTCGACGCCGAGGCGGGGGCGCTGACAGCGGTTCTGCGTCGCCGACGAGCCGACCTCGTCACCGACGACTCGGTTGAAGCCGTGAGGGCCGAGCATGCCTTCGACTTCTCCACCGGCGTGCGCCGGACACCCGACAGGGCGACCGGCCCGTATATGACGCCCTACCTCCGTTCCGCGAACGTCGGCTACGGGACGCTCGACCTGTCCGACGTGCTGGAGATGAACTACGACCCAGTGGAGCGCAAGAAGTTCGGCCTCCATTACGGCGACGTCGTGGTGTCCGAGGGCAGCGCAAGCGCGAATGCGGTCGGGATGCCCGCCATGTGGCGAGACGAGCTGCCAGGGCCTGTCTGCACCCAGATGACCCTGCTCCGTCTCCGGGCGCTGGAAGGGGTCTGCATTCCTGAGTTCGTCTTCCACTGGTGCATGTGGGCCTACGAGTCCAGGGCCTTCCTCGACGTCGCGGGTGGCACCAACATCAAGCACATCAGCGCCAAGCGGGCGAAGGGCATGGCTGTGCGCTTACCGTCAATCGACCGCCAACGCGAGATGGCGGTGGAACTTGACGCGATGGAGTCTGCGTTGAAGGCGACCCGCGGGGAGGCCGCCCGTCTCCGTGAAGTCCGGGCGGGGCTGCTGGCGGGGCTGCTGGACCGCACCATCGACATCGAGCCCGCCGAGTTGGAGGGCTGAGCCGTGGCGAAGGGCATTCGAGAGCGTGAGTTCCAGAACCTGATGATCCGGTGGTCCCTCCCCATGGGCTGGGACTTCACAGCGGGCAGGTCGCTGCCGCGCGAGACGACGCAGACGGTGGTCACCGACCAACTGCAGAACGCCATCGTCCGGCTCAACCCTGGAGTGATCGACGGGTTCGACGTGGACGCGGTGGTCGAAGAGATCGTCGCCACGGTCAACGCCGTCGAAGGCGGGCTGGTGCGGGCCAACGAGCAGATGCTGCGCCTGCTGCGCGGGCGCAAGGAGTTCCGGGACGCCGACGGCGCGTGGCACGCCCTGAAGGTAATCGACTTCGAGCATCCGAACGCTAACACGCTGGTCGTGTCGGACGAGGTGACCATCACCGTCCCCGGCAAGACCTCCCGCCGATTCGACCTCGTGTACTGGGTCAACGGGCTGCCCCTGGTGGTGGTCGAGGTGAAGTCACCGACCGCGAAGTCCGGGTGGGCGGACGCCGCCCGTGAGATCAACGACGTGTACGCCACCGAGTACCCGTGGTTTTTCACCCCCAACATCTTTGCCGTCGCCTCCGACGGGCTGAAGCTGCGGTTCGGTGCCGCCGGCGCACCCACGAACATGTGGCAGCCGTTCCGGTCTACCGCTGACGACGAGAACCTGTCCGGGCAGGCCGACGTGCAGCGCTCCGTCGAGCTGCTGCTCCACCCGGCCACCGTCTTGGACATGCTCGCCAACTTCGCCCTGTTCGACACCTCCGGGGGCGGGGTGGACAAGAAGTACCTGCCCCGCTACCCGCAGATGGAAGCCGCCCACCTGATCCACGAACGGGTCCTGGAGGGCGGGTCGAAGGGCCTAATCTGGCATCACCAAGGCAGCGGGAAGACGCTGCTGATGGTGTTCGCCGCCTCGCTGCTGCTGGCCGACACCCGCACCGAGTCGCCCACGATCATCCTGCTCTCGGACCGGACCCAGCTCGTCCGGCAGACCTCCGGGGTGTTCACCTCCGCGATGGGGGGCGCCTACTTCCACCAGCCCGCCACCAGCCAGGAGTTACGTTCCCTGCTGGCCGACGACGTGCGCGGCGTCATCTCCACGACCGTCCACAAGTTCGCCGACGCCGGCAAGAACCTGTCGACCCGGAGCAATATCATCGTGCTGGTCGACGAGGCACACCGCACCCAGTCCGCCAGGTCGAAGTCCCTGGCCGGCCAGATGCGCGCAGCGTTGCCGCACGCGAAGTTCTTCGGCATGACCGGCACCCCCGTCAGAAACCTCGCCACCGACACCTTCGCCCTCTTCGGCGAGGAGAGCGACCCGGGCAGAGTGCTGCACCGGTACTCAGTGTCCCGATCTCTGCTGGACGGGGCGACCGTCCCGGTCATGCTGGACCCGCACCCAGTCGCCTTCGAGGTAAACGACCAGGCGTTGCAGGCCGAGTTCGACCAGTTCGCCGACGACTTCGACCTCGACGATCCCGACCGTGAGGCCCTGTCCCGCAAGTTCGGGCGTCTCACCTCGGTGTTCGCCAACCCCGACCGCATCCACGCGGTATGCCAGGACATCGTGGACCACTACCTGGCCGGCGCCTACCGCAACGGCCTCAAGGCCCAGGTCGTCGCCTACAACCGTGAGCTGGCCGTGACATACACGGACAAGATCAACGAGCTGCTGGCCGGCTTCGAGGCGTCACAGGTGCTCGCCGAGGTCGGCAAGCATGACCGGATCACCGCCGAGGTGAACATCTCTGTCTCCGACTCCAAGGACGAAGACCCGGCCATGCGGCCGTTCCAGCTCTCGGAGGCCGAGGAGGAGGAGCAGAAGCGGCGGTTCCTCGCCCCGGACGACCCGTTGTGCTTCCTGGTGGTGACCGCCAAGCTGATGACTGGTTTCGACGCCCCCAACGAGGGCGTCCTCTACCTGGACAAGCCGCTGAAGGCCCACACCTTGTTCCAGACGATCACCCGCCCGAACCGCACCTGGGTGTCCCCGACCGGGTTCGTGAAGACCTCCGGCGTGGTCGTGGACTACATCGGCCTGGCCGAAGAGGTCCAGCGGGCCGTCGTCGACCCCGCCTCGCCAGGGGCCGGCAAGGGTGGCGGGTTCGTCACCGACCTGTCCGAGCTGGTCACCGAGTTTCGCACCACCTTCGCCCGCATCGAAGACCTTCTCGCGGACGTGGACGACCTGGACCTCACGGTTCACGGATACGAGTCCGTGCGAGCCATCAACGTCTTCCTGGACGCCAACCCCGGCGCCGCCGAGGTGTTCACCAAGGACTACCGGCTCCTGGCCCGCCTGTACCCGCTCATCAACACCGACAAGCGGGTCGCCAAGTACCGAGACGGCTTCGGGCTGTTCGGGTCCGTGTACACGACCCTGTTCAAGAAGTCCTCCGATGAGGAGAGGAAGGAGCGGCTGAGCGAGCTCGGGCCGATGGTCCTGGAGATCATCAATGCCCACGTCCACTCCTTCTCCGCGGTCGCCTCCCAGGAGGAGGCCCTTGTCCTGGACGCCCAGGGCATCGCCATCCTCAAGGAACTGCTGGCACTTGTCCGCCCCAATCCCGACAAGAGCGACGGCGAGGACAAGACGCCGCCGTCCGCGGCGGAGATCCTGGACCACATCAAGGCCAGCCTCGAAAAGGGCGTCGAACCGGGCTCCGCGAAGTACACCGCTCTCGCGGAGCGGATCAAGCTGCTGCGGGACCGGATTATCCAAAACGCCCAGGACGCCTTGGAGTTCTTGTCCGAAGCACTCCGGATCGCTCGCGCCATCGTGGACGCCGAGAAGCACCCCTATGAAGCCGTCGTCGTGCTGGACGACGACCACGTGGGTGTCCTGTCGCGGATCATCCATGACCACGCACCGCCCGGACTGACAGTCACGGAGAGGAATCTCGCTGAGGAGATCGACCAGGTGGTCACCCGCACCCTCGCCCGGTCATGGGACAACGCCGACGCTCGCAACCGAGGCGTCCGTCGCGCCACCGCCGCGGTCTTCCGCCGGTACGTGTTGAAGCCGGTGGGAGAGCCGTATGACTCCACCGTCGCCTACATCGAAGCCCACTACCTAGTTGACTGACGAACGGAGGCCCGGCAGCCGGTGGCGACTGCCGGGCCTCGTCGCGCTGCTCGGACCCTGATCTATCCCCTGATCAACACCTGCCGGCGAGCCAGCACTCCAGTGCGGCTTTGTGATCTATCCAGTGGGTTCGTCGGCGGACCGTTGTCGGTGGTACTGCGGCGGGCTGTCGCCTACCGCTGTCGGCGCCAGTTGAACCAGCGCAGCAGCCTGACCGCGGTCACGAGCGGGGGGTGAATACGGCGGTGAGCAGGAGGCGGATCTGCCGCTCCTGCGGATCACTCCACCGCGCCGAAGTGCTGGAACAAGTCGCTACATAGCAGCGCGGCCGTCTCCACAAGGGCGACGCCTCCATCGGCGAGGTCCTCCAGCAGTAGTGCGCTACCCGTCCTCGGAGTGCTCGGCACGCAGTGTCTCCCAGGAACGGAAAACTTTCTCTCACAACCAGAAGGTTCTGCGAGGCGGCGCTCACGCAGAGCCGCTTTGCTCCTGGCGACGCCGACCCGAAGTGGAGGGCCCACTTGCCGGGAAAGTAAACAAGCCCTACACTTTTAAGTGTGAGGCAGGGGGTTGCGGTCCCCCAGCCCCGGAAGCCCCAGGAGGCACACATGATCACCAGCCGGATGCAGGCCCAAGAGCTCGCCGAAGACCTGCACATCGCCGTCGCCCTCGGCGAGTACTCCGCCGAGAACGCGCTCCGCGCCCTCGACATCCTCACCGCCTTCGACGACGTCGAGCAGATCCGCATCTACCGGGCCGCCGACCCCATGGGGCAGGCCAACTCGTGGACCCGCCTGGAGGACGGCACCATCCGCCCCTCCTGGGGCACCGCCCGCCAGATCTGGGACTACCAGCACGGGACCAAGAAGGGCGCCAAGGTCCTGCCCGACCTGATCGCCAAGTGGGGCTACACCCTCGCCCACTTCGCCCAGTAGCCACCCCACGGCCCGCCCCGACCGGGGCGGGCCACCCTCCCCCTGAAACGGACCTTCTGATGGACTACCGCATTGACCCCGCTCTGAGCCCCGAGCAGTTCCGGGCGGCCTATCGCCGCGCCGAGCAGGCCGACCGTCTCGGCTGGACCACCCAGCAGGCCCATGCCATCCGGCTCGCGGCCACCGGCGACCTCCACCGCGACGCGCGCGGCTTCTACCAGACCGGCGTTCGCGCCCCACGCGGCCGAGCAGTCGCCCGCGACCGCGTCCGCGCCCTGGCCGCCGCCGGGTTCCTGACCGAGTCAGAGTCGGGTGTGACCTTGACCGAGGACGGGAAGACCGCGCTGGCCGTGTGGGAGGAGTTCCAGCCCGCCCCGGCCGTCGAGGAGGCCGAGCAGGTGGCCCCGCTGTACGGCGGGCACGAAGCACGCCGCCGCCGCCAGACATGGGAGACGGCCATGGAGCGCAACCAGGCCGACCTCCGAGCGCGCACGGAGACGACGCTGGCGCGGCTGGAAGCCACTGAGAAGGCCGAGCGGGAACGGCGGCAGCAGCAGTACGCGAGCAGGTCCACGAGCGTCTGGGACGCGATCAACAGGCCTGCCCCCGCCTACACCTACGAGAGCGACGGCACCGTCACCCTCGACGGCATGGACGTCACCCGGTACGACGCCAAGACCGTGAGCAAAGCCGCGCCCGCCGAGCTTGTCCCGGCCACCCCGCACGTCGCCCCGCGCCGTCTCCCCCTGAGGCCAGCCCGCCGCGTCGCCGAGCACGGCCCCGCGCCCCGCCGCCCCAGATGGCCCCGCCCGGTGGGCACACGTGCGGCCATCCAGCGGCTCGACCGCGCCCGGCGCGGCCGCCCTCCCCGCTCGGCCTTGACCCACTGACCGACAGGGTGCGGGACTGAGCCGCACGGCTGTACCGGCCAATGGCCCGAACCCACCAAGGTTCGGGCCTTTCTCGCGTTCTCAGGCGGATCCGCCACTGCCGGGTCTAACATGGGCGCCTTCCACCAAGAACGGCAAGCACTCATATCCGCGAAGAGAAAGGCACACCGTCAGTGTTTCGCCAAGAGTGGTGGATGCATGTCTCCTGAACGCGGCGCCCTGATCGCCCTCTCCGTCGTCACGGCCACCAGCATCGCGACCGCGCTTCTACTCGCGGACGGCTCGACGTGGCCCGGCGCGCTCCTCGGCGGACTCGCCGCTGGCGGCTGCACCCTGTGGGGGCTACTCGGCTGGTTCGGCCGGCACCCATGAACACCGATCAGCCGTGGGACTGGCGTCCGGCATGTCGAAGGTGCGCACGTGCCCGTCGAAGGTGCGCACCTCCACCTCGCCCGACAGGCGCCGCTCCACCACGGCCAGGCGCTGCTCCATCGCGGCCAGCTGCGCCTCGACCAGCTCCGCGCGCTCCAGCGCCCGAACGGCGAACTTCTCGACGCGCGCCCGCGCGCTGCTCGGCGTCGCCTCCTCCGGGGCGGGGGCGTCGAGCCACGGATGCGACTGCGTGAACCGGCCCGCGAGGCGACGGCCCGAGGGGTGCCGGCGCATGGCTGCCCGGCGTTCCGACTCCGGGTGCACGAAATCCGCTGTCGGCTCAAACGGCGGGTTCGCCGCCTGATCCGCAGCAGGCGCCCCGCCGTACGGCCAGCGCGCGCCGTACGGGCCCGACTCGACCACCCGCCCGTCACGTTCCGTGCCCACCTCTCCCGAACCGCCCGGCCCATGACTACCCACCGTGCTCCTCCCCCGAATCCGGCTGAGCCCCGGCATGGGCAGCAGCCTCAGCGGCCCGACGCTCCCGAGCCTTCCGCACCCGCTCCATCACGCTCTCCACCACATCGTTCTGATGGGACAACTCCACCGGCCGCCCCTCCGGACCCGACAGCTCGATCGCCTTCACCGGCCGCCACTCCTCCGGCTCCATCCGCGCCATCAGCTCCAACGCCACCTTCCCGTTCGGCGGCGTCACCTGCGTCTCCTCCGACCCGTCAGGCCGGACCGTCCGCTTGACCTCCACCCCGCCCACCGCATCCTGAAACGCGGCGTTGAACAGGTCCCCGATCACCTTCGTACGCGCGCGCGTACACCTGTCCGAAAAGTCCGCGAAGAGGTCGGGGGCGTCGTCGGCTTCTCCTTGGGCGATCCAGTCGTGGAGGGCTGTGCGGCTGACTCCGCAGAGGGCGGCTGTTCGGCGTACGGAGTTGCCTGCTTCGAAGGCTTGGACGATCTTGTCTGCGAGTTCGGGGGTGAGTTTGGTTCGGCGTCCCATGGGGTTCTCTCCCCTCTCTGTGTGCGGGTGCTTGGGCGGCTACTGGGCTGGGGTGCCGATGGCCTGGATGTGGTCGAGGAGTGCCTTGCGGTGGATGATGAAGGCACGTCCTACGGTGCGGCCTGCGAGCTGCTTGGCCTTGATCATGTCGCGGATGCGCTGCTCGGGGACGTTGAGGATGGCGGCGGCTTCGCTGACGGTGAGGTCGTGGGTGGGGACTCGGCGGCGCATGGTGTTGATGAGTGCGGTCCGGTTGCTGTCGCTGTACCAGCGGTGGGTGGGGCTGCCGCTGGTGGTTGTGCGGAAGATTCGGTGGGCGGCTTCGAGGTCTTGGAGTGCGCGTCGGGTGCGGTAGGCGTTGTGGCCGGTGATGGCGGCGAGGTCGCTCACGGTGGTGCCGGCCGCTCCGGCGCTGTTGATCTGGTTGTAGATGTGCTCGCTGTCGTTAGCGATCTGTGTGGGGGCGCGGTGGATGCGCTGCTCGGCGGTGAGGGGGTTCAGTTCTGTCTGGATGCCTGTCCGGGTGGCGGTGTCGGCCGGAGGGATAGCGGCGAGGCCGTGGGCGGCGTTGCGGGCGGCTTGGCCGAGTTGGTCGGCGAGGGTGGCGATGCTGGTGAGGGCGTCTTTGGCGGTGATGAGCTCGTTGACGGAGGACATGGAGGTCATGCCGGTCATGGGTGTCTCTTCCTCTGTTCGGGGGGCTACTTGGGGGTGCTGCCGATGAGGGCGGCGTACTCCTGGTCGAGGTGGGCGTCGACCGCGGTGATGACTCGCTCGGTCTGGTTGGCGAGCAGGAGCGCCATGTCGGCGTATCCGGGCGCGGGGTGCGGGTCGGTGTTGTGCCAGGTGGCTGAGGAGCGGTCGGTTTCGTGGACGGTCACAGAGGCGACGTAGACGTCGGCGCGTGAGCTCGCTTCGGTGAGCCAGCCGTGCGCCTTGTGGGCCAGGAGCTGGGCGACGCCTTCGACGGTTGGCCATGCGACGTCGGGGAAGTCGCGGCCGAACACGAACAGGCGCTGGCCTCGCTCGGCGAAAGCGGCGGCCAGAGGAGTGAAGGCGTAGGCGCCGGGGGCTCCGTCCACCTCCTTGCCGCCGAGCAGGGGCGCCGTTGACGGGGCGCCGTCGAGGTCGAGGAGAGGGATGAGGTTGTCGCCGGCGCCGAGCATGAGGGCGTGGTCGAGGTTGTTGTCGATCCAGGTGGTCATGGGCTTCTTGAGGGCGGCGAAGTCGACGAGGATGCCGTCCGCGCTGAGGGAGGGCGCGGCGATGGTGATGGAGACGCGCCAGGTGTGGCCGTGCAGGCTGGAGCACTTCCCTCCGAGGTGGGGGAGGGAGTGGGCGGCGTGCCAGGTGTGGTTGATGGTCTGGGTGAACACGGCCTTGTCGTCGTCCTCTGGAGTGCGTTGGGGTGTCGGGCGGCAGAGTGTGGCAGGTTCGTCCGTTAACGTCTTGCGACGCGGGTGTGGGGGTGCTGCCTGCTGGTGTGCGGGGCTGGCGGCCGGTCTGCGAGGAGGACGCCGTCTGCGCTGTGGAAGAGGATGCGCAGGATGAACAGGGCGGCGAGCGTCCACGCGGAGATGGCGAGGGCGAGGCTGCTGGTGGTGAGCGCGGCCCAGGCGAGGACGGCGATGGTGAGGACGCGGCCGGTCTGCTGGACGAGGACGGCGCAGCCTCGCATGCCGGGGTCGGTGTTGTTCATGCGCGCGGCTCGGCGGCGTCGGCCGGCTGCTCGAGGGTCGGCTCGACGGTGGTGGGGGTGAACCAGCGTCCGGCCGCGGCGGCGGGCTCGGCGTGCGCGGTGGAGCGGTCGACGACCAGTTGGTCGTAGATCGGGGTGGCGTTCATGCCGGGCTGAGTACCACGCCCGTTTGTTAACGTCGCGTTGCCCTGGTCAGGGGTGCGGCGTGCCTAGTCGACGGGGGTTTTGCGGGGGCGGCCGCGCTTGGCCTGGCCGTCGTGGTGGCCGTCGATGGGGCAGTCGCAGGGGAGCCAGATGTCGTCCGGGTCGCAGTCGGGGTCGGGGTTGAGTCTGCGGCCGCGGCATGCGTCGTGCTGGCCGGTGGCGCAGGCGTATGACCAGGCGGCGAGGGCTTCGCTGGTGTACCCGGGGGGCGGGACGATGGAGGCGTTCGCGGAGACCATGGGACCAGGATCGCATGGAGACGCACATTAGACCGTCATTAGAACTTAGTTTCGATTTCTCTTAGGCGGTCTTGCGAGCACTCACTACGGCTAGCAATATAAGCATCGATATCTTTATCTATATCTTTTCCGCAGGCAGTGGCCCTATCTTCCCTCCAGCATTTGCGCTTTCAATAAGAGGGTGGATTTAGAAGTGTTTCGCTAAGGCGGCTTAGCGAACCCCCTGTCGCGTAATACGTTGCGCAATGCGTCTTACGGTTCCCGCAGGTCACAGGGGGGATTTCTGCCGTTCTGGTTGCGCGGGCGGCGGGGGGCGCTACGCTTCTATCTCACCAGCGAAAGGGCCCGATCTGCTGGCCGGCAGATCGGGCCCCAACTGGATATCAGCCCGGCGAATGACCAGGGCGGACAGCCAGCGAGCAAGGCATCTTGCTCGACATTCCTAGGGCGAGTGTATCGCTTCGCTGGTGAAGTCTCCCAGGTCACGGGCCTATTCATCCGATTCGGGCGTGATCTACAGAGAGGAACTTCCTCGTGGAGCCTTGCGTATCAGTGTCCTTCCGCGCGCCACGCGCGGTGGGGGTCGTGGTGCTCATCCTGATCGTGGTCGTCGTGCTCGTGCAGCACGGCGCCACCTTCACCTTGAGCATCTAGCGTCACCGGCGAGGCGGTCGCGTAGACCGCCTCGCCGAGCATGTCGATCTGGCCGGGCACGTCCTGGCGGCGGGGGCGGCCGAGCCGTACCGGGTGGCCGGTACGGCTCGGCCACCCTTTGCCGCACTTGCCCCCCGCACGTAGACGAAGCGAGGCCGGGTCCCAGATGCGGCGCCCGCACATGGTGCAACGCGCCCACGGGCGGCGCCTGGCCGGCTCCTCCTCGACGGGCTCCTGGTCCAGGAGGAGGAACTCGCCCTCGGTCTCGGGCTCAGTCACGGGCGGCCGTCCTCGCAGCGGGGAGGGGCTCGTTGATGCGTCGGGCCATGGTCAGGGCGGCGGACCAGTCGTGGCGGATCCGGTCGTGGTCGTCGGCCACGACGCGGCGGCGGTCGGGTCCGGTGAGGCCAGTTCCGGCGTACCGCTCGAACGCGCCGTGGTCTTCCATGTCGTCGGCGGCTTGGTCGAGCCATTCGGCTATGGGTTCGGCCATGTCGGGGCTGGTGAGGACGATCCACGCGGCCGCGCGGGAGTCGAGCATCCCGGTGAAGAAGTTCGCCTCGTACATGGCGTCTTCGTGGGTGTGGGTGAGCTGGTCGTGGGCGACGGCTGCCTCTCCGGTCCCGATGTAGGCGGGGCCGGTCATCGACCCCCATGGGCTGTCGGTGGCGACAGGCGGCCGGGTGGGGTCGGGCTTCTTGTTGGGGACGAGGTACCAGGGGTCCCACTCGTCTCCGCGGCCGGTCATGGTGGCGGCGCGGGCGGCGGCGGCGCGCTCGCGCCAGGTGGTGATGGCGGCGCGCACCTCGTCGGCCGGGCTGAGGGGGATGGTCGGTGTGGTCACGGTGTCTCCTCGGGTGGGCCCCGCCCGAGGGGCGGGGCGGCCGGGTTCAGGCGGATGCGTGGGCGCGGAGTGCCTTGTGGGCGACCTGGAGGGCGGCGCGGTCGGCGAGGGCCTGCACGAGCGGGGTGGAGGCGAGCCAGGTGAGCGGGTCGGCCACGATCGCGTCGGCCTCGTGCGAGGCGGAGGCGAGGACATCGTCGTAGGCCGAGGTGTGGCGGGAGGGCAGAGGGACCTTGGTGAGGGTCTTGGCGGCGGCCAGGGCGATGCCTTCTGCGTGCCGCTCCAGGAAGACGAGGGCGTTGCGGGCGTATCGGGGCTCCATGCCCGCGATCTCGATCCTGTGGTTGTGGTGGTCGATCCAGACCCGGTCCTGCTGAAGGCGGCTGTACCAGGTGTCCATGGGGTGTCCTTCTGGGGTCAGGCGTAAGCGCGGAAGAGGGCTTTGGCGAGCGGGGTGGAGGTGATCCAGGCGCGTGGGTCGGGCAGGGCGCGGGCGGCTTCCTGGAGCGGCGTCGGCCGGGCAGGCTCGGCGGCGAGGGCGGTGTCCGGGGTGCCGAAGATGTGCTGGATCACGTCGTTGGTGATGACGTCGGCGTTGATCTCCAGCCACGCCCGCGCCATGCACGTGTCGTAGATCTCCATGTTGCGGAGGGGCTGGGCGCGGCCGTACGGGTCGATCCACGTCTCTGTCTGGTGGAGGTGGGTCAGCCAGTCCACGGGCCGGATCGGCACGGCCGGTTGGGCGGCACGTCGGGGGTGGAGCGGCCACAGGACGTGGACGGTGTCTCTGTGCCAGGCGTCGTCAGCCCACACGCCGAAGTGGTCGTCGCCGTCCGGGTCGTAGTAGCGGTGGTCCATGACGGGGTCGATCGGCGAGTACAGGCCGTCGTCGTCGATGCGGTCGGTGGGGATGACGACCGGCAGGGTGGCGTCGACCAGTCCGGCGTAGGCCAGGCTCTTGGCGAGTTGGGCGGTCGTGGGGGCCTTACGGATGTCGCTGGCGGTGGGGTCGGTGTCAGGGTTGGCCATCGTGAGGGCGGCGACGGCCGGGCCGTCGCTCGGGTCGCGGGTGAGGCTGCCCACCGGCACGAGGTGGTCGTCGGACTCGATGGTCTTGAAGTGGCCGAAGCGGATGGTCGAGGCGAGCGGGCGGGCCCATGCATCGGTGGGGGACGACACCATGACGGGCAGGGGTGTGTGCCAGTCGTAGGCGTTGAGCGCGGCCAGGGCGGCGCGCAGCAGCGCGACGGTAACGATCACAGGGGTTGCACTCCAGGCGTGGGGAGGGTGCCCCGCCCGGGAGTAGTCGGGCGGGGCCGGGGTGAGGTTCGGGGGTTAGGCGATGGCGGCGTACAGGCGGTCGGTGTCGAGGCCGACCTTGTGCGCGGCGGTGATGGCGGCCATGACGATCTCGGTGGGCCACTCGACCGTGAACGTGGTCTCGGCGATGCTGCCGTGGTGGTAGGTCTCCTGGCCGTCGCGGATCTCGCCGGGGCCGAAGTTGCGCAGGGTGACGTCGCCGCTGCCTTCGTGGATCTCGACCTGGATGCCGTGGGCGCGGTAGACGCGGGTGTAGACCGCGTCGTAGGTGCCCATCTCCTCGGGGTCGATGCCGTGGTCGATGAAGTTGAGGGCGGTCAGCTCGGCGGCGAGGTGACCGGCGTAGGGGCGCATCGGGTTGGCGCTCATGGGGTGCCTTTCGTTCCTGGGGCTTGTGGTGTGAGGTCGGGGCCGCATCCCCTCACTCACGCTTAAAAGCGTAGGGGTTATTTACTTACCTGTCTAGTGGGGCGGGCCGAGACGATGGAAAAGCGCCTCAAGCTCGACCAGCCGCTCGCAGTCCTCTCCCGGCTCATCCACCAGGAGCGCCAGCACCGCCACGTCATGAGGCGTCAGGCGCGCCCCCGGCTTCCCCGCCCGCGCGGCTGCCGCGACCGGCCTCAAGATCGTGGTGAACGTCTCCAACCGCGCCGCGAGCCGGGCCCGCTCCCGCTCCCCCGCCCTGCGCCCGCACCGCATCCCCGCCAGACATGCGAGGTACGCGGCCGCCGCCACCACCGGTGCCACCGCCACGAACCAGCGCAGCCCCTCCTCCACCAGGTCGCTCCCGCTCACGGCCGCTCCCAGTGCAGATCGAGGTAGTGCCGGTGCTGGCCAGCACGCGCGGCCTGGCCGGTGGCGGCCGGCTGCCACTGGCCGCGCGTCGGGCAGGGCCGCAGTGCGCACCGCCACCGAGGAGCGGGCGCGGCCGCGGGGGCGGTGCGGGGTGTGGTCTGGGTCATGGCGGGACGTGTATCTCAATCACACGCTTACGTCCTGCCGTGCTGGTCAACGCGACGTAAGCCCGATTGGCCCCTACTGTCCGCCCGGGTCCCCAACCTGACACGCCCGCAGCCGCTGACGGCTGCTGCGGGTGCCGAGTGGCTTAGGGGGGACCCGCATGGGTGCCGAGAACGTCTTTATCCCGCAGCAGGCCCGGCTGTGGCTCGCCCCGGTCGGCACGGGCGCCCCGGACGGGCCCGCGGCGACGATGCCGGACAACTGGTACGACATCGGCCTGTTCACGCCCGACTCCTACAACTGGAAGACCGACCCCAAGTTCGAGGAGACCCGCGCGCACCAGAGCAACTACGCGGTGCGGCGTTGGCAGACCGAGGACGCGGCGACGATCGAGGTCAACCTTTTGGAGTGGACCCTGAAGTCGTTTCAGGCCGTCTACGGCGGTGGCACGATCGAGAAGGTCACCCCCAGCGGCGGCGGGGCGGCCTACTACAAGTTCACCCCTCCGGCGATCGGCACCAGGGTCGAGGTCGCCGCGTGCATCGAGCTGATGGACGGCACGCGCAAGATTCGCCGCATGGTGCCGCGCGCGCAGCAGGTGGAGGGCGTCGAGCAGTCGTTTGAGAAGACCAGCGCCAGCACGCTGCCGCTGCGCATGTCCGTTCTGGGCGGCGACATCGGCGCGCCCTACTACGACATGATGAACGGCGAGTGGGCGGCGTTCACGCCTCCCACCACCCCTCCGCCGCCCGAGACTCCGTAAAGCACCGTCTGAAGGGGCCCATCGCGTCTGCGGCGGGCCCTTCTGCCGTCTCCGGGCCGGGCCTGGCGGGGAGGGCTACATTGGCTGAGGTGAAGGCGATGGACCAGCCCGTCGACGTCGTGACCGAGCCCGACGACGACACCCCGTACCCGCTCGGCAGGCCCGTCTCTTTCGCGTGGGACCGCCCGGACGGGCGACGCGTCTACAAGGTGCGGGAGATCCTCCGCAGCTGGGCCACCGCCCGCCAGTGGTGGACCGACACCCTGCTGTACGAAGCGCCGCTCGACGTCTGGCACTACCAGCTCGAAGCTCAGTCCGCTCAGGGCGCCGGCGTGCTCCTGCTCACCCTCGACGTGGCGCGCGAGAAGTGGGTCCTGGCGGGGTTCGAAGACTGATCGGAGCTTCCCATATGGGAGGCCCTTCGAGTTCTCCTGGCAGGACGCTAGGCGCGGCTTGCTCTACCGTCCGCCCCGACCAGCCCGCCCGATGATGGAGGACTACGGGGATGCTCGAGCTCGACCTTGACTCCGCCCGCGCCGAACGCGGCGCGGCCGCGGCTGCCTTCTTCCCACTCCGCTTCCGCGGAGAGCAGATCTGCATGCTGCCGACCGAGCTGCCGCTCGATGTGCTCGAACCGCTTACCGAGATCGCCGTCGACATCCCTCTAGTCGTCCGTACGGCGATCGACGCCGCCAAGGGCCAGTCGCCCGAGCAGGCGACCATGTCCGTGCTCGACATGATTGTGGACCAGCTCATCATGAATAAGCGGCTGCCCGACCAGCTGATGGTCGCCGCCAAGAACATGGCCAGGCGGCTGCTCGGCGAGGACGGCTACACCCGGTTCCTGGCCGCCCGCCCTTCCGTCCCCGACGTGGTCGCCCTCGTCCAGGGGCTGATGAGGATCTACAGGCTGCGCCTGGGGGAATCCTCGCCGTCCTCCGGCTCCTCGAACGGTGGGACGATCTCGACGCCGACCTCGCCCACCACTATCCCGGCTTCGACTCCCGCGGAGCTTGGCGGCGCCCCGGCGAGCCCGGCTTCTTCGGAGTCCGTCGCCTCCTCGCCCGAGCTGACCGGCTTCCCCCCGATGCCCTCTTCCGCCTGACGGCAGAGCAGCGGGCTGATCCGTGGCCGCGCGAGCACGAGATCCTCACCCAAATCTTGGAGGAGCTCGCGGTGCTGGCGGCCGAGCATCGCAGGCCGAAGCCTCGCGAGGTGGCCCGCCCAGACTGGGTTACGGGCGGCGGTAAACGAGGTATGGATCGGGCTTTCGCGGTGATGGCTGCGACAACGCACGTCATTACGTGAGCACAGGGCGGTGCGGGGTTTCTCCCCGCACCGCCCTGTCGTCTATGAGGCCAGGAGCGCTGCGCTGTCGCGGATGCTGCCAACCGTCTGCGCTTGCGTCCCGCTCGTGCGACGTAAGGGGCCGAACCCGGCATTCTCCCACCCGGCTTTCGGGGGGAGGCTCGGGTGGACGAGCTGGGCGAGGGGATCGACGGCGGCCGGATCGACATCAAGGTCGTCGCCGATCTGTCAGAGGTCAACGAGGGGCGTCTTCAGCGCGACGTTGATCGGCGGGTGCGCCGGGTCAAGGCGAAGCTGCAGGCCGAGATTGACGCGCGCCGGGTCCAGGCGGAGGCGGAGGCGGCCGCGCGGGCCGCCGAGCGGCAGACGTCTGTCCGGTTGCGGACGTCCGTCGACCGGGCCGGGCTGCAGCGTGACCTCGACGAGGTCGGTCGCGGCGAGGTCCGGGTCCGGGTCACCGCCGACGTGGACGGCGGACAACTGCGTGACGACGTCGAGGCTGCCTCGCGTGACGCGGCCACCTCCGTGACGATCGACGCCGACACCTCGCCCGCCCGCGACGAACTTGACGGATTCCGCACCACCGCCCAGTCACCGATCACGCTGCCGTTCCGCATCGACATGCCCGACATGTCGCGGATCGGCGACTGGGCGGCGAAGCTCGCCATCGCCCCGGCCGTCGCTGCCGGGGTCGGGTTCCTGGTCGGCACGGTCGGCCAACTGACGGGCGGCTTGTTCGCGCTGGTGTCGGCTGCCGGGCAGGCGGGCGGCTCGCTGGCGATCCTGCCGGCTGCTGCCGGTGCGGCCGCGCAGGGCCTGGCCGGTCTGCTCGTCGGCCTGGCCGGGGTGGGCGGGGCGCTGGGTGCGCTGTCGCAGGCCGACCAGACGGCGGGCGCGTCGGCTGGGGCGGCGGCCGCCGCCCGGGAGGCGGCCGCGGCGCGGGTTGAGCAGGCGGCCGAGCGGATCAAGCAGGCCGAACGCCGGGTGCGTGACACGCGCGAGGGCCTGATCGACTCCAACCGGGCGGTGCGTGACGCGGAGGAGCGCGTCCGCGAGGCCATCGAGTCGGTGCAGGAGGCGCGCGAGAACTCGGGCCGGGTCGCTCAGGCGGTCGCCGATGCGGCCGAGCGGTCCTCGCGCCGGATCGCTGATGCCGAGCGCGGCTACGCCACGGCGGTAAAGGCGTCGCAGAAGGCGCAGGAGGGGCTGAACGAGGCACGCCGGGCGGCGAAGGAGCGGCTCGAAGATCTCGCGCTGGCGGTCAAGGGCGGGGCGCTGGATGAGGAGTCGGCGCAGATCGGGATCGAGCGCGCCAAGGAGCGCCTCGAGAAGGTGATGAAAGACCCTTTCGCGTCCGATCTGGACAAGCGCGAAGCGGATCTTGCTTTCCGGCAGGCGTTGCAGCGGCTGGAGGAGGTCAAGGAGCGCAACGGCGACCTGGCCGAGGAGAAGGCCGACGCCGACGCCCGCGGCGTCGAGGGGTCGAAGGAAGTACAGGCCGCGCAGGAGCAGCTCGCCGCTGCCCAAGAGCGGATCTTGGAGGCTGAGCGCGGCATCACCGAGGCGCGCAAGGACGCGGCGCGGCAGGCGGAGGACGGGGCGCGGCGGATCGCCGCCGCTGACGAGGCGATCATCGACGCCAAGCGGCGTGTCCGCGATGCGGAGGAGGCGCTGGAGCGGGCCCGCCGCTCGCGCCGCAACGCGGGCGAAGCCGCCGCCGACGCGCGGGCCGAGTTGGAGAAGGCGAAGAAGGCCAAGCATGCGGCGGAGAAGGCGGCCGCCCAACCTGCCTCCAGCGGCGGCGGCGGGGCGGATCCGGTCGCGATCGCGATGGCCAAGCTGTCGCCCGCGATGCGGTCGTTCGTCCTCTACCTGCACAACGTGGTTCGGCCGGAGTTGTCGCGGGTGCGGGAGGCGACGCAGGAGGCGCTCGCGCCCGGCCTGCAGGCTGGCGTGCGGGCCGCGCTGCCCTTGCTGGCCACGCTGCGCGGCAACCTGGCGATCACCGGGTCGACGCTCGGCGACATCGCCCGCGACTTCGGCAACTTCTTCGGCAGCAAGACGTTCAACGCGGACCTGTCGCAGATCATGGGCCGCAACAACCAGGCACTCAGCCTGTTCGGTAAGGCCGGCGTTTCGGCCTTCCGCGGCCTCACCGACGTGTTCGTGGTGCTGTCGCCGTTCGTCGTGAAGTTCGCCGACCTGGTCGCCGAAGGGGCCGACCGGTTCGCCGATCTGATGGCTGCCAACCGCGCGGACGGCAGCATGGAGGACTTCTTCGAGCGGGCGTGGGAGGCCGCCTCGAAGCTGTGGCGGATCGTCTCCAACCTCTTCGAGGGCATCGTGTCTCTCGCGGAGGCGGCCGCGCCGTCCGGGGGCACGCTGCTGGAGGACCTGGCGCAGGGCGCGGAACGGTTCGCGCAGTGGGCGGCTGATCCGGCGACGCAGGAGAAGGCGCGCGCCTTCTTTGACGGGCTCATCCCGGTGATGCGGGAGCTCGGTGGGCTGCTCAGCGATCTGGGCGGGCTGGCCAAGACGTTCACGCTCGGCCTCGACCCGGCCGCGTTGGAGTCGGTGCTCGGCGTCCTGCGGCTGATCGTCCAGGGTTTCGAGTCGCTGGCCGGGACCGAGATCGGCGCCGCCCTGGTCACCATCATCGGCCCGCTGGCGGCGCTGTTCCTGATCATCGCCAAGTTCGCCGGCCTCGGTAACGCGGTCAAGATGCTCGGCTTGGCCGCGAAGGGCATCGGGCTGCTGGCCAGGGCGCCGATCGGCGCGGTGAAGGCCGGGATGGGCGCGGCGGACTTCGTCGGCGGGTTGGGCGGCGGCGGCCGTGACGGCAAGGACGGGCAGCCGACCGGGGCGTCGAAGGCCGGTCGCGCGGTGGCATCCGGTGCGAAGGCGGCCGGGGGCGCGGTCGCCAAGGGCGGGGCTGCCATCGCGGGCGCGTTCGCTTCGCTGGCCCAGTCCAGCGCGCTGGACGTGGTGGCCGGGAGCCTGGCGACCAAGGTCAAGGGCGCGCTGTCCAAGCTGAATCCGACCAGCATGTTCCAGAAGATCAACCCGAAGGACCTGGTCGGCACCGTCACCAGCAAGATCAACCCTTCCGGGTGGTTCTCCAAGATCGACCCGAAGAGTCTGCTGTCGGCGGCGGGTGGCGCGGCCGCGTCGGGCGCGAAGGCGGGCGGCGGGGTCGCGGCCAGCGTGGGCGGCGCGATCGCCTCCGGCGCGGGCAAGGCCGCCGACTTCGCCAAGGACGGCGGCGCGAAGCTCGCCCAGTACGGCAAGGCGGCCGCGACCGCCGCGGCGGACGTCGGCAAGCTGGCCCTCTCCTACGGCGCTGTCGCCCTGCAGGCCGGGCTGGCGCAGGGCAAGCAGCTGCTCGTCGCTGCGGCGTCGGGTGTGGTCAAGGCCGCCACGGTGGCGTGGACGGGCGTGCAGTGGTTGCTGAACGCGGCGTTGAACGCCAACCCGATCGGCATCATCGTGCTGGCGATCGCCGCGCTGGTGGCGGGCGCCATCTGGGCCTACAACAACATCGAGTGGTTCCGCAACGCGGTCGACGCCGCGTGGAAGGCCATCTCGACGGCCGTGCAGTGGGCGTGGAATAACGTCATCAAGCCCGCCTTGGCCGCCTTGTGGGGCTACATCAAGAACACGCTGTGGCCGGTCATTCAGCAGTTGTGGACGGCGCTGATCAAGCCGACGTGGGAGAACATCTCCAAAGCGATCAAGTCGGCGTGGGACGGCGTCATCAAGCCCGCCCTGTCGGCCCTGTGGGGGTTCATCAAGAACACCCTCGGCCCGGCCATGGCGTGGCTGTGGAACAACGCCATCAAGCCCGCCTGGGACGGCATCGGTAAGGCCATCGACTTCGTGTGGACGAAGGTCATCAAGCCTGGTCTGTCGGCTTTTTGGCTGTTTATCAGCGAGACCCTGCCGGGCGCCTTCAAGAAGGCCGTCGCCTTCATCGACAAGGTGTGGCAGGGCTTGAAGGAGATCGCGAAGGCGCCGATCAAGTTCATCGTCGAGACCGTCTACAACCAGGGCATCGTCAAGGCCTGGAACTGGATCGCCGAGAAGGTCGGGCTCGGCAAGCTGCCAACCGTCAACCTCGGGTTCGCGCGTGGCGGCATCGTCCCGGGGGGCTCCTACGGCGTGCTGCCGGGCTACGCGCCGGGCCGCGACACCATGCTCGCCGCCGTCTCTCCCGGCGAGGCGTGGCTACGGCCGGAGGCGGCCCGCTGGCTCGGCTCCGGCTGGATCGGCGCGGTCAACGATGCTGCCCGCAGGGGCAGGCTGCAGCGCTTCGCGAAGGGCGGCACCGTCAAGAAGGAAGGCGGCGGCAACTCCTGGACTGACTGGTTCAAGAAGGGCGCGGTCTACTTCGCTGAGAAGGCGCTGTCGCCGCTGAAGGCGTTGGCCTTGTCGGGGGCGGGCTCGAAGACCGGCTGGCAGCAGATGGTCGGCCGTATCCCGGTGTCGCTGATCGACGGGTTCATCGGCTGGCTGCGCTCCAACGCCCCCGCCAGCGGCGGCAAGCAGCAGAAGGCGTACGCGCGCGGCGGCATCGTCCCCGGGGGGTCCTACGGCGTGCTGCCGGGCTACGCGCCCGGCCGCGACACCATGCTCGCCGCTGTCTCTCCCGGCGAGGCGTGGCTACGGCCGGAGGCGGCCCGCTGGCTCGGGTCGGGCTGGATCGGTGCGGTCAACGATGCCGCCCGCAGGGGCCGACTCGACCACTACGCCAACGGCGGCGTCGTCGGCACCAGCTCCGCGGACCTGTATCGGGCTTCCCGGTCGACGAGCCGGGCGCGGCCGGTCGACCAGCAGCAGGGCGGCGCCGGTGGCGGCAACGCGACGGTGATCATCCATCCGCAGCCCGGCCAGGACGAGATCTCGATCGGCAATCAGGCCGCGCGCCGCCTCGGCGCCCTGGTCAAGTAAGGAGTCCACGTTGGGTGTCATCCACCAGGCCTACACATTCGGGCACTCGTCCTCGACGACGACGAGTCTCACCTTCCCCGCGGTCCAGGCAGGGCACCGCATCGTGGTCATGGTCGCCGCCTTCAACACGCCCTCGATGCTCACTTCCGGGTACGTCAGGCACGCGGCCGCGGACGGCTACGACCACGCCCACATCTACTCACGGGTCGCGACCGGTGGCGAAACCCGCGTCGACGTGTCGGTGAGCGCGGGCGGCGACGGCGTGATCCTTTTCCTGCAGGTCCGCGACGACTGCCGCGACGTGCTTTTCGCCACCAGCGGCAACGCGGACTCAGCAGCCACCACCATCAGCTGCGACCCGGTCAACGTGCCCGCAGGCGTCGGCGCCGTGTTCGGCGTCTTCGAACGGACGGGCACCGGCGCTGTCACCCCGAATAGGTGGACGCCGGCCATGACCGAGAACACCGCCAGTCCAGGCGGGTTCTCCTCCACGCAGAACACCGCGCAGTTCTACATCAGCCCGATGCCCCCACCGGGCATGACGACGATCACCAACGAGATGAACGGCGCAGGGCGGGCACAGGCGGCGTTCGTCGGGTTCGGCGTCACCGACGTGGTCGCCCCCACTTCGCCGCCGAACCTGCGCGCCACCAACGTGACCGACACCGCGGTGACGATCGCGTGGGATGCAGCCAGCGACGACAAGGCCGTCACCGGGTACGGCCTCTACCTGGACGGAGCGAAGAAGGGCGGCGACCAGAGCGCGCTCACCTACACCTTCACCGGCCTGACCAAGGGGCAGACGTACGCGCTCAGCGTGGACGCCCGCGACGCTGCCGGAAACAGGTCGGCCAAGAGCACGATCAGCGTGCTCGCGGTCACCGACACCACCCCGCCGACCACGCCCGCGAACCTGCGGGTGGCCGCGCTGGCCCACACCAGCGCCACCATCGTGTGGGAGCCCTCCCTCGATGACGTGGGCCTGTCGGGGTACGGCATCTACCTGAACGGAGCGAAGAAGGGCGGCGACCAGCCCGACCTGGAGCACACCTTCACCGGCCTGGCGCGCGGCAGCAGCCACACGGCGGGGGTGGACGCGGTCGACGCCAGCGGCAACCGGTCGCCTATCGCGGCCGTCGACTTCGTCACGCTGGCCGACACGCTGCCCTCGGCGCCGCCCGGCCTGACCGCCACACCCGGCGTCGACCAGATCACCCTGGCGTGGCAGGCCGCCACCGACGATCTGGGGATCGCCCGCTACGAGATCCTCCTCGACGGTGAGGTGACCGCCGCCACCAGCACGCTCGGCCACGTCATCGAGGGCCTGGACCCGGCCAGCTTCTACCAGGTCGGGGTGCGGGCGGTCGACGACGGCGGCGGCCGCGGCCCGCTCGCCGAAACTGAAGCGTTCACGCTGTCGGCCGACTGGGTGCCGCTCGCGACGCCCGTCTACCGGCTGGAGGGGTGGACCGGGAACGCCCGCGACGCTCACGGCGTCGACTGGGTGGTCGAGCGGGAAGAGGGTTGGTCTTCCTCCGCCGACGTCCTGGCACTGGATGCCGAGTCGGACTCGAGCGACGGCGGCTTCTCCGGGCCCGGCACCTACGGCGGGAGGCTGATCACGTTGGAGGGGACGGCGGTCGCCGCCTCGCGGCGGGAGATGCTCGCGGCGCAGGAGCGGATGACGTCGGTGCTGTATCCCCGCCAGCTGGGCACGCTGCGGGTCCAGGAGCGCGAGCGGACCCGGCAGGCTCGGGTACGGCTCGACAGCGCCGTGGAGATCGTCGACCGCGGCTCGGTCGCGTTCGGGTGGGTGTTGACGGTGAAAGCGCCGGACCCGCGCCGTACGGCGGTGCGGCCGATCTACCGCGAGGTGGCGGTGCCGGTGCTGCCGGGCTCAGCGTCCGGTGAGGTGTTCCTGGCGGGCGACTACCCGTGGATTCCGGCGCGGATCCAGGTGTGGGGGCCGATCAAGGACTTCACGATCACGCACGAGCAGACCGGCCTGGTGATCCGGTCGAAGCCTGGCGTGAGCTTGCCCGCAGACTCGAGGTACAGCCTCGACATCGACCTGGCCACGCGGCAGGTGTGGGCGTTCGTGCCTCCGGATGTGTGGCCGGAGCCTCGGCCGGGGCGGGGCATGCTCGGCTCGTTCCCGGCGCGGTTCGCGCTGCAGAACGGGCCGAACACGATCGTGTTGGCTGGTCAGCCGGTGGCGGGCCAGACGGGGACGCCGCGCATGGTGGTCCAGGCGTGGGACGCATGGCGGTGACCAGCGGCGGGGATGGCGGGGTGAGTGTGCTGCTGGCGTCGCGGCGGCCGCACCTGGCGGTCGGCGCGCTCGCCCAGATCGCCGGGCAGGTCGGCGTGCAGGTGGAGGTGGTGCTCGCCGCGCACGGCTGGGCGGACCGGGCAGCGGGCATGGTGTCGGGCGCGGGCGTGCCGGTGACGGTCGTCGACGTCGACGAGGCGGTGCCGTACGGCGGTGTGGTGCAGGCCGCGGCGGGGCGCGCGTCCGGGTCTTTGGTCAGCGTGTGGGATGACGACGACTGGTATGCGCCCACCTACCTGGCTGGCCTGCTCGCCGAGCGGCAGCGGGTCGGCGCGGATGTGGTGGGCGTGACGCTGCGCGAGTGGGTGTACGCCGCCGAGCATGACCGCACCTACTGGAGGCCGGGTCTGGTCGGCTGGTTTTGGCACGTGGCGGGCGGGTCGATCACGCTGCCTCGCGCACTGCTGGCCGAGGTGGGTGGCTTCCCCATGGTGGGGTCCGGCGTCGACGGGCTGGTGCTGGCCCGCCTGCGCGAGATGGGGGCGGGCATCTACCGGGCGGACGGGCGCAACTACCTGCGCAGGAGGATGCGGCCCGAGTGGCACACCTGCCAGACGCCCACAGCAGGCTGGATCAGCGGTGCCGCTCTGTCGTGGCCGGGGGTGCGGCCGGGCTGGACCGTGCCGGAGGAGGAGCTCGCCCAGGCCGTTCAGGCGTAGCCCCACGCTTCGCAGACGGGGCGCAGCACGTGGGGGATGCGGCTCGGCGGCGGGAGCGGGCGGCCGGTCTGGATGCGGCCGCTGTTGATGTTGTCGCTCCAGTCGCCGAACCCGCGACGGAACGGGCCGTGCCCGTGCTGGCCGTAGTTGAGCATGGCCGGCTCGAAGGGTTCGCCGAGGTGGTCGCAGACGCGGGCGACATGCGCGGCGGGGTCGGCGACGAGCTGTTCGTAGCGGACGGTGATGCCGGGCAGGGCGGCCCGTGCGGCGTCGAGGGCGGTCATGAATGTGAGCAGGTGAGCGGCGGAGGCGTCCGGGCCGTGGTCGGTGGCGTCGACCCACGATTGCAGGATGTTGGCCGGGTGGCGCAGCAGGAACACCCATCGGGCGTCCGGCCAGCAGGCGGCGAGCCGCTCCCACGCCAGCACGTCGCCGGGGCTCTTGTGCACGATGCGCGGCTTGCCGGAGCGCTGGAGTTCGGCGTGCAGGACCCGATCCCACAGCAGATGCTCCAGGTCCTGCCGGGTGCGGACCTGGCGGAGCTGCCCTTCGACTACGCCGAATGGCACGTCCACGGTGATCTTGTTGAGGGTGATTTCGTGCGGGGCGTGGAGTCGGCTGTGACTTCCCAAGACGGCGCGCAGCAGGGTGGAGCCCGACCTGGGGGCCGACAGCAGCATGGTCGGCGCGGCCAGCAGGCGCGGCAGGCCGGAAGCGACGGTAACCGCATCCGTCCGTAGCATGCCCGGCTGCTGATCATCATCCATGCCGGGAGGGTACTGACAGTGGCAGTTAGTGTTTCGGGAGCGAGCCCGCCCATGGTGACCGGCTCCTACGGGATGGCGGCCACGCAGCCGTTCGACGCGCCCGCGGGCGCTCTGCTGGTGGCAGGCTACGCGGGCTCCGGCGGCGACATCCCCGTGGCCTCTGGCATCACGTGGACGCTCCGCAAGGAGTCAGTGAACAAGCGGGCGAAGCTGTGGACGGCGCCCGTCCCGACAGCCAAGCCGGGCCTGCAGGTGACGCTCACGGGCAGCAACCCGATCGGCGGATTCAAGGTGTGGCTGGTGACCGGCCACGAGCCAGGAACGTACGTGGGCCGCTCCGGCGCCAACACGTCCACCACCAACAACGCGACCGTCACCGGGTATGCCGCCACCCGTTTGGGCAGTCTCGGCTTTTGCGTCGCCAACGAGCACAACACCACGGGGAGCGCGACCGCCCGGCCGTCGTCGACGGACGTCGCCGAGGGCTACACCATGGCGGAAATCTTCTCGGGCGCGGGCAATGGCCTGTTCGTGCGTAAAGCCGCAGCCGCGGCCGCCGCCGAGCAGGCCGTGACGTTCAACCTGGACGCGCCCGGCACCGCGGCCGCGAACTGGGAGTGGGCGGCGCTGGAGATCCTCGGCCCCGCAGACGCCGAGCCGCCGAGCACGCCGCCGAACCTGCGGGTTGTCGAGGTCACCGGTACTTCGCTCACCGTGGGCTGGGATCCCTCCACCGACAATCTCGGCGTCTCCGGCTACGGCGTGTGGCTGGACGGGGCCAAGGTCGCCGGGCCCTGACCGGTGCACGAAGACGAGAAAGCAGTCAGTGAGAAGGGGGCGCAGGGATGGCAACAATCGTTGAGGGCTTTGAGTCGCCCACGCCAGCGGTGGCCAGGTCGGGAACCTGGGTGCGGGACACCAGCCAGAAGTTCGCGGGCTCATACGCGCTGAAGTCCGAAGACATCGGAGACAGTGGGACCTCCGACTGCGTGATGACCCTCCCGGCGGGCGCGAGCACCATCCGCTTCCACTACAAGGTGTCCAGCGAGGGCAACTACGACTTCTTCCGCTTCTTCGTGAGCGGGGACCCGAACGAGAAGTTCTCCGCCGCGGGCGAGGTCGCATGGACGCAGAGCGGCGTCTACAACGTGTCGAACGCCAGCACCGTCACCTTCCGCTTCAGCAAAGACGGCAGTAGCTCGGTCGGCGCTGATGCTGCGTGGATCGACAACGTCACGATCGAGTACACCCCGCCTGACCCGGCGCCACCCACCGCGCCGACCGGGCTGCGAGTCACCTCGATGTCGGCGACCGACGTCGTGCTGGCGTGGGAGGCCTCCACCGACAACGTCGGCGTCGCCGGGTACGGCGTGTATCTCGGCGGGGTCAAGCAGGGCGGGGACCTGGCCGGGCTGACGCGCGCCGTGACCGGGCTCGCGGCGGGTACCAGCTACACGCTGGCAGTCGATGCGGTCGACGCGGCAGGCAACCGATCGCCGAAGGCCGAGCTCGTGCAGGCCACGCCGGGCGCGCCTGCGGGCGGCAGCTTGTCGCGGACGTTCCTCGGCCTGGTGCCGGGACGCACCTACAAGGTGGAGGTCGACGCCGTCGACACGGTCGGCAACCGGTCGGCGAAGGCCGTCTTGAACGCCTCCACCGACTCCGAGCCGCCCACCGTCCCGCCGAACCTGCGGGTCACGGCCGTGTCGGGCACCCAGGTGTCGGTGGCGTGGGACGCCTCGACCGACGCGGTGACCGGCGTGGCCGGGTACGGCGTGTGGCTCGACGGCGTGCAGGCCGCCACAACCCACGCGGGGCTCGGCTGGACCTTCGACGGGCTCACCCCCGGCGCCACCTATCTGGTGGAGGTCGACGCGGTCGACGGCGCCGGGCACCGCTCGGCGAAGGCGTCGCTGACGGTGCAGGCGGAGATCGACGAAGAGCCGCCGCAGGCGCCGCCCGCGCTGCGGGTGGCCAGCGCAGGCCCGTACACGCTCACCGTCGCCTGGGAAGCCGCCTCCGACAACGTCGGCGTCGCCGGGTACGGCGTGTATCTCGACGGCGTGCTCGCCCAGCAAGTCGTCGGGCTGTCCTTCTCCTTCTCCGACCTGACCCCGCAGACCACCTACCAGGTGGCGGTCGACGCGGTCGACGCCACTGGCAACCGGTCGCTGCGGGCGCAGCTCACCCACGTGTCGCCTGCCGACGCGCCGCCCGAGCCGCCGCCGAACCTGCGCGTGACCGCCGTGTCCTACACCGCGTGGTCGGTGGCGTGGGACGCCGCCACCGACGACGTCGGGGTCGTCGGCTACGACCTGGCGGTGGACGGCCAGATCGTGTTCTCCAACGAGAACGTGCTCGAGTACGCGAAGGCGGGGCCGCTGCCGGATGACACCGCCTACGCGGTGCAGGTGTGGGCGGTGGACCGGATCGGGCAGCGCTCGAACCCGGCCGTGCTGACGGTGCGGACCCTCAACGACGAGGACCCGACTGCCCCGCCGTTCACGTTCTCGGTGGGCGAGGACTGGGTGGATGTGGCGTGGGGGCCCTCCAGCGACGACTTCGGCGTGGTCGGCTTCGAGGTGATGGTCGACGGGGAGGTGGTGCATTCCACTCCCGGCACGGACTACACGGTGGATGGGCCTGTCACTCGCCGCCGCCGCGTCACTGGCCTGTCGCCCGGCCTCGACTACGCGCTGCGGGTCGCGTCGGTCGACACCATCGGGCAGCGGTCGCTGGACAACTCGGTGACCGTGCGAACGGTGGCTGTGCCGTACCTGCCGCTCGACACGCCGGTGTACCGGCTCGGCGGCTGGGCGGGCAACGTCCGCGACGCGCACGGCGTGGACTGGGTGGTGGAGAAGGCAACTGGGTGGGCGTCCGCGCCTCCGGTGCGGCCGGTCTCGGCCACGCTCGGCGGCGTGGATGGCGCCTGGTCGGGCGCCGGGCAGTACGGCAGCCGCGTGATCACGCTCGAAGGGGTGGCGGTCGCCGACTCGCCGGCTGCGATGGAGGCGGCCAAACAGCGGATGGTCGGCATGCTTCATCCGCGCGAGGCGGGGCTACTGCGGGTCGAGGACGCGTTGCGGGTCAGGCAGGCGCGGGTACGGCTGGCCGGCCAGATCGAGGCCGTCGACGACGGCCCGCTCGCGTTCCGCTGGTCGTTCACGGTTAAGGCGTCCGACCCGCGCCGCTACGCCACCCACCCGGTGTCGGCGTCCGCGCTGGTCGCCTCTCTGCCCGGGGAGTCCTCGCTTACGTTGACGATGGCGGGCACCTATCCGCAGATCCCTGCCCGGATGCGCCTGTACGGGCCCGTGAAGGACTGGACGATCACCCACGAGGAGTCCGGGACGGTGATGCGGGCCATGACCGGCTCCAGCCTGCCCGCCGACCCGCGCTACAGCCTCGAGTTCGACCTGGCCACCCGGCAGGTCCTGGCGCATGTGCCGCCCGAGGTGTGGCCGGTGCCGCGGCCAGGCAGGAGCGCGGTGGCGCATCTGCCCGCGTGGTTCATGCTGCTGCCCGGCATCAACACGCTCACCCTGGCCGGTCAGCCGCTCGCCGGCGCCTCGGGCGGCCCCCGCCTGGTCGTGGCGGCGTACGACGCCTGGGTGTAGCCCGGACCTGGGCGAAGCGACCTAAGCCCCGCATCTCGGCATCCTCCCCTGCGGCACATCGCTCAAGGGATATCCGGGGGGATCCTGTGGGGCTGGTCAGGTTCATCACGCCGTACACCACGACGTCACCGGCAACATCGCACACCTACTTCTACGGCAGCATCAGCCCTGGCAACAGGATCGTCCTGTTCGTCCAGTCGTATGCGGGCGTGTCCAGCATCTCGGGCGGGTTCACGGAGCATGAGTGGGCGTCCAACACGCTCGGCATCCGGATGCTGTCCAAGGTGTCCTACGGCGGGGACTCGTCCGTCACCGTGTACACCACGGACTCGACCGACCGGATCTTCATCTGGGGCTACGAGCTGGACGACGCCGAGGTGTACTACGGCTCGGCCAGCGCCAAGGAAGGCGTCTCCTCCGCGTACTGGTCAGAGTCCGGGCTGCCGGACGGGTGCGTCGCCCTGATGGGCGTGTCGATGTACATCGCGGGGACCGACAACACCAGCGCCTCGTGGCCGTCCGGGTTCAGTAACAAGGGCTACACCTACCGGGACTGGTCCGATGGCGGCGGCTCTAAGCGGGTGTGGGGCGCCACCGCGGTCAACGAGTACGTGTCCGGCTCCATCTCGGTGTCCAAGCAGCTGATCAACAATCAGCCGATCGGGACGTCGTATGCGTGGGCGGGCGGCGTGTGGGGCCCGAACCCGGACAACACGCCGCCGACCGACCCGACCAACCTGCGGCTGACCGGGATGACTCCGACGTCGGTGACGGTGGCGTGGGACGCCTCCTCCGATAGCGGATCTGGGGTGTCGGGGTACACCACGTATCTGAACGGTGTGGCGAAGGGGTCGACGAGCAGCCGAACGGCGACGTTCTCGGGGCTGACCTCCGGGGTGTCGGTCACCATTCAGGTCGACGCCTACGACGGCAAGGGCAACCGGTCGGCCAAGGCCGAACTCGTGGTGACGCCGATCAACGACACCACGCCGCCCATCGTCCCGACCGTCCGGGTGACCGCCCTGGACGCGGGCAAGATCACCGTGGGCTGGGACACCCCCTATGACGAATCGGTGGTCGTCGGGTACGGCGTTTATCTGAACGGCACGAAGCAGGGCGCCGACCAGACCGCCCGCAGCAAGGCCTTCGCCGGCCTGTCCGCGGGGGCGCTGTACACGATCAGCGTCGACGCCATCGATCTGCTCGGCAACCGGTCGGCCAAGGGGACGCGGACGGTGCGGGCGCAGGCCGACCGGAACCCGCCGACGCTGCCCGGCAGCGTGTCCGTGGTCGCCACCTCCAAGACCGCCATCACTCTGGCGTGGAACCCCAGCAGCGACGACAACGTTGGCGTCGCCGGATACGGTCTGTACCTGGGCAGCCTGCGCGTCGCCGAGATCCCGTCCCGGGTGTACACCTTCACCGGGCTCACGCCCGGCGTCTCCTACACAGTGGGCGTCGACGCCGTTGACGAGCTCGGCAACCGCTCCAACCGGGTCATGCAGTCGGCCACCACGCTGGAAGACACCTCAGGCGACGCCCCGCCGTACGAATACGTCCTCTACGACTGGGACACCCACCTGCCGCTCGACAGCCTGCCACTCCAAAATGTGTCTTTCGAGATCACGTTGAACGGCAGTGGCCAGCTCACCGCCGACATCCCGCTCTACGACTCCGCGTACACGGTCGGCCGTATCACCGCAGCCACCCGCCCCGAACGGACCATGCTGCTCGTCTATCGAGGCGAGCAACTGGTGTGGGGCGGCCGCATCGTCGACCCCCAGGACTACGACTCCGGCTCCGGCGTCCTGAAGATCACCGCCGAGGAGTCCGTGGCGATCTATGGCAAACGGTACGTGGCCTTCACCGGCCCCCGCGCCGGCACTGTCCCTCACACGGAGGTGACGTGGCTGCTGGAGCACGCCGCCTCCCCCGCGGACCTGCGGTGGCTCACCTACGACGGCGTGGCAGGCACCGGCACCGTCGACCGCGAGTACCGCGCCGACGACTTCGTGCGCATCCTGGACACGGTCTCGGATGTGGCGGCCGCGCCGGGAGGGTTCGACTGGTACGTCAAGCCCGGGTGGGACGCCGTCAACGACCGGCCGCGGTTCGTGCTGCGCCGGGTCTCTCGCATCGAGCCGCCCGACACGGGGCTGACGCTGGAGTATCCGGGCAACGTGCGCGGCTTCTCCCGGTCGACGCGGCGCGGCCTGGCGACCAGGACGTGGGGGCAGCTGCGCCGCCCGGACGGCGGCGTGATGCTGTCCAGCGTCACCCGCAATGACCTGCTGTCGGACGGGTGGCCGCTGATCGAGGAGACGTGGCAGTTCGACGGGCTCACCTCGCAGGCGGCGCTCGACGCCGAAACACAGCGCGCGTCGGACGCGTCGGCCGGGGCGAAGCAGGTGTTCGAGTTCGTGCTGGCGATCAGCCCGGACGTGCGGTGGTGGCAGTGGGAGCTGGGCGGCATGGCTCGCGTCGTCATCACCGACCATCTGTATCCGGCGCAGCCGGACGGCGCTCCCGGCCTGGACCGGCCGATGAAGATCGTGTCGCTGAAGGTGCAGCCCGACAGCAATGACGGCGAGCTGGTGACGGTGACGACGGGCGAGCACACCGTCGCCGTCGACTAGCAGCGGAAGGAGGATCCGGCGTGGCGAAGATCAGTCCTGGGGACCTGCAGCAGACGGACCTGGTGCGCATCATCTCTGACCTGATGGCGCGAGTGAAGGCGCTGGAGTTGCAGGCGGGGGTGCGGTCGGTGACGTTCGTCGCCGACTCCACCAGCACGTCGTCGACGACGCTGACGCGAATGGCGTGGACGACGTTCCCGCGTTCGGGGTCGTCGGTGACGGTCGACGTTTCGGTCACGCTGTCGGGTGCGACGTCGTGCGAGGTGGCGGTGCGCGCGGATGGGACGCAGATCGGCTCTCGGACGGTGACCGGGTCGGGGGTGGTGACGGTGTCGGGGTTCCTGCCTCCGGCGTGGGCGTTCGGCGCGCGCAAGGTGGTGGACGTGCAGGTGAAGGTCAACAGCGGGTCGGCGGCGGTGGCAGTGGTGGGTGGCTGGCATCGGTGATCGCTGGCCGCAACTATCAAACACCTGTATACATCGCGGCGAAGGGCCGGTAGAGCAGCCCGTCCAGGGCTGTTCGCCTCGACCATTCCGGGGGACATCATGAGTCAGATCTCGATCAACCAGGCCTGCGGCGATGGGTGCGCCGACCAAGTGACGATCAACGTGAACTGCACGTGCAAGCCGCCTTCGCCGGGGCCAGCCTCTTCCCGCCTGGCGGAGGCATCGCTGTACGGCTACGCAGCTTCCACGGGACTGCCGCCGCACGCCACCTACAAGCTGCACTACCCGACCGGCCCATTCCTGCTGGGTGCTACCGCGATTCTCCCTGCGGGCGTGTCTCTCGCCTCGATCGGCATCGGCGTCCTCGAATCCGGCGAGGGCGAGATGACCGGCCTGTCGCGGCTGGCCGTCTACATCGGCGGCGTCGCGGAGAAGGCGGGCCAAACTGAGCACCTACCCAACCTGTTCGCGGCGGGGACGACAGGCTGGAGGTGGGCCAATCTGGAGGCGCCGGTACCTGCCGCGGACGCGGACCGGGAGGTGTGGCTGGTGGCCCAGGTGCCGTCCTTCGCCACCCGCATGCCTACGTTCCTGTCTTCGGCCCCGCACATCGTGCCAGGGTTCGTCAACGGACTGCGCGCCCGCAGTGTCATGGTTCAAGGCCTTTCCCAGCTTCCGCCGATCTTCGACGGTGACGCGGTCCAGTTCACGCCTCGCTCGGAGATTCCGCTGATGGCTGGCCTCTCCACCCCAATCGCCCAGCCGTAGCGTCGCCGGTCGGAGCTTCCCATATGGGAAGCTCTGATCAAGGGGCGAGTCGGTGCATGTCGCGGCGGGCGCGGTGGGGCTGCTCGTGCACGTCGTCGGCGTAGTCGACGGCCGCCTTCAGGACGCGGTCCACGCTGCGCCTGGCTACACGGTCGATGGCCATGCGGGCGATGACGCCGCCCGTGATCCTGGCCGGCCCCGGGGGAAGGCCCTCCTTGGCGAGCTGCATCCAGACGAACAGCGCGCGCGCCTTCTTCTTGCCGGGCTCCTCGTCGGGGTACTCCTCGAGGGCGCGCTCCTTGAGCTCCTGAATGAACTTGATCATGGCCCGGTAGGTGTCGCGCCGTAGCCGCTCGTAGTGGTCGGCGAGGTCCTGCGGCAGGTAGAAGCTGACCGGCTGGTGGATGGCGGCGTGCTCGGTGACGTCGCCCTGCCCCGCCCGCTTCTGGGCCTGGACGGCGCGGTAGTGGTAGCGGGCGATGTCCAGCTCGGCGGGCGGCGCCTGGTCGAGCAGATCCTTCACCACGGAGGCGATCACGTCGGAGCAGGAGGCGGGCGGCCTGTCGTCGATGCCGAGCATGCGGAGCACCGGCCCCTTGGGGCGCAGGCCGGGCAGCGGCTTGTCTTGCTGCAGGCGGGCCCGCCATCGAGCGATGGTCGCGGCTTGGGCGGCGGTGAGGCGGCCGGTCGAGTAGTGCGCCAGCGGCGCACCCGCCTCCGGCTCGTCCTGGCTGAAGCTTTCCATATGGGAAGCTCAATGGAAGTGCAGGCCTGCTGCAAGCGGAATCGCCGGATTGCCGCCCCTCGGCGACGACGTAAGCCCGATTCGTCCCTATCGTGCCGCCTCGACATGGAGGACTGGCCTACGTATGGGGGTGCGGGATGGCCGAGCCGGACCAGAGCGAGCAGCAACAGACATGGCTCGTGGGGCAGGTGGCCGACACGCGGCGGATCGCCGAGCTCGGGTTCACCGAGACCAAGGGGCAACTCGCGCTGATCCTGCAGCGGATGGAGCAGGGCGAGCGGCGGCACGACGAGCTCGCGTCCACCGTGGCCGAGAACCATCGGATGGTCTCGGAGCAGCTGAACGAGCACGCCAAGAGCATCCAGGACGCGGCCCAGGACAGGGCGGCCGAGCGTTCCCGCCTCCAGACGGTGGCCGACAGCTCCAAGCGGTTCTCCACCTGGATGGCGATCGGCGTCTCCGCACTGTTCGGTGTGCTCGGCATCCTCCTGAAGACGTGGGCCTGACCCTGCTGACCTGGCACGGGCGACGTTAACCCCCCGCTCGTGCACCATCCGCGCTCGGACAGTCCAATCCCCTGCCGAAGGAGCCGACATGGTTCATCGAATCCCGGGCATCTCCGACGCCTTCCTACGCGCGGCCCGCTCTCTCCTGCAGAACATCGTGTCGGTCGCGGTCGTGGCCGGCGGCGCCGCCGTGGTGACTGCGGGCGATGCGACCGACGCGGGCACGCTGGGTGTGGTCGGCGGCCAGGCGGCGCTCGCCGCGGTGCTGTCGTACGTCTTCAACTGGGCGAAGCCGGCGTGGTTCCCGAACATCGGCGAGGTGAAGGTCCGATCCGGTCTGACGCTGGTGCAGAACCTGGTGTCGGGTGCGATCGTGGCGGGCGGCGCCGCGGTGGTCCAGGTGGGCGGCGGTGATCTGAAGACCCTCGCGCTGGCGGCGGGTCAGGCGGCGTTCGCCGCGGTGGTCGCCGCGCTCTACAACTGGAAGCGCCCGCTGGGGGCGGTTTCGCAGTCGTCGAGTGTGTGAACGGGCGTATGCCTGTTTATGATGAGCGCGCACATGGTCGCCGCCTTCGGGTGGGTGGCCGGGTCCTTCCTGGGGCTCAGTGCTTGTGCGCGGCGTCCTTCTAGGGGACCGCAGGGCGGCCTTTCGGGGTAGCTCCCTCTGTCGGGTGTCGCGCACCCTCAAAGCGCGAAGGGCCCTCCCCGGCCGTCTGGTTCGGGGTGGGCCCTATTCGCGTTGCGCCGCGGTTGGTTAGAGACCTGCGGAGACGGGGTGTGGTGACGGGGGTACGACTTCGCGGTGGTCGACGTGGCGGAGCATCCACTCGTCGAGGGCGTGGGCGGCCGTGGCCGGGTCTTCGGAGCAGGTGTCGTGGATGAAGGCCGGGCAGTTCGGGCGTAGTTCGGCCCACACCGCCTGTGGGTCGTCGGCGAGGTGGGTGATGTCGAGGTTGCCGTACCTGGCGGCCCAGCTGAAGACGTCCATGCGGAAGGCGTCGGCGAGGTCCTCGTCGGTGGCGCCGCGCATCTTGTCGGTCATGATGGCGCGGGCGACGACCTTGTTGACGGTCTTGAGGATGTCGAGAGCTTCGCGGGTGAGGCCAGTGGTGTCGCGGCGGTCGTCGTCGATGGTGGAGACGATGCTGAGCAGGCGGTCGACGGTGGCGGCGGCAGCGTTGGAGAGGCCGAGTCGGGCTACTTGGTCTCCGGTCATGTCGGCCGTGGTGAAGCTTAGGTCGAACCAATCGTTCGGCGGCTCATGGTGAGACATGGGGAAGGTGGTCTCCTGTGGCGGTGGCGGCGGGGTGGGGCCGCCGGCGGCTGCTACCGGGAAGCTGCGGATTCACGGTGGGCTGGGTGGTGTCTGCGTTTATGGGAAGCCTAGAGATCTTCGGGCCAGTTTTTAAGTGGCTGCTGCGCAGCTAGTTGAACCTGCATGAAGGTGAAGCGGCTCAGGTTGCAGGTGGGGTAGGCGGGGTGTATTGACGTGCGGTCGTGTGGGGCGATACGGTGATCTAGTAAATAACCCCTACACTTTGAGCGGTTAACGGGGGTGTCGCCTACGCTGCGCGACGCCCTAGGGATCTGCTCGAAGCCACGCCTCTCGCGGCGGGAACCTGCGGTCCCGGCGCGTGGGGTATAGCCCCAGGAACGGAGCTTTACGTTGACCAGCCCCACCCCGCCGACGTCGGTCGTCATGACGGCCGAGGTCGCTGCCGCGCTTCGCGCGCCCTTCCCGCCCGAGAAGATCGGGAAGCTGCCTCGCGTCACCTGCCGGAACTGCTCCAAGAACTACGGATCATGCTCCGAGCACGACAAGAAGTGGTGCGACGAGTGCAACGGCATGATCTCGCCGAAGCACATCCACCTCGACTACGTCGGCCACGCCGACACCACCGACCGGTTCCTCGAAGTCGACCCGGGGTGGAACTGGGAGCCGGTCGCGTTCGACCAGCGCGGCCTGCCCGCCTTCGACGAGCACGGCGGCCTGTGGATTCGCCTGACGATCGCCGGAGTCACTCGGCTCGGCTACGGCGACTCCCAGGGCAAGACCGGCCCCAACGCGGTCAAGGAAGCGATCGGCGACGCGTTCCGCAACGCGGGCATGCGCTTCGGTGTGGCCCTCGACCTGTGGCGCAAGGACTTCCCCGAGGCCGAGGAGGGGCCCCGCAAGGGCGGCCGCGCCGCCCCTGCGGCCGCCCTTGCCCCTCAGGTGGGTCCCGACCCCGCTTGGATCGTGGCCATCACGGCGGAGATCCACGCCGCGCAGACGTACGAAGAGATGCTGCAGATCGGCAACCGCATCGACGACGAGTTCCGCGCCGGTCGCCTCACCCAGGGCGACGACGTCGCCAACGCCATCGGCGCGATCTTCATGCCGAAGCGCGAACTGCTGCTCGCCGAGCGGAACGCCGCCCACCAGGCGCACCGCGAGGCCGTGGAGACGGAGACCGTCATGGGGGCGCTGACCTCATGAGCGCCAACGACGTCCAGGCGGCGGGCACCGTGCCCGCCGCCCCCGCGGCCCCCACCAGCCGGGCCATTGCCACGGAACTGGCCCTGGCCCGCTTCCTGGAGAAGCACAGGATCGGCACCGTCATCACCGACCGCATCAAGACCTTGAAGACCAACTCCGACGATGGAATGCCTCTGCTCGCCCCCGGGGGAACCGAGATCGCGCACATCGCCGGGCGGACATTCGCCATGGTCACGCAGCCGAAGATCGGCTACCAGCTCAAGGTCACCGACCCGGCCGCCCTCCAGGAGTGGGTGGAGCAGAAGGCCCCCACAGAGGTCGCACGCACCATCACCGTGGAAGTGAAGGCGGACGAGGCCGAACGTGTGATGGCCGCGCTCGGCGAACTGCTCGGCCCCGACCGCGCCAACCTCACCGTGGAGGTACGGCCCGCGTTTCTAGACCTGCTCGGCGAGGCCGCAGCCAAGAACGGCGTGACCGTCGACCCGCGCACAGGCGAGTTCGTGGACCTGCCCGGCGTGAAGATCGTCCCGACCAACCCCTCCCCCACCGTCAGGTTCACCCCGGACGCCGCCCAGGTGATCGAAGACGCCTACCGGGCGAACCTGTTCAGCGGTGCGCGCCTGGCCGCGATGCTCGCGCTCCCCGCCGCAGAGAAGGGTGACCAGTGATGGCCCGCAAGATCCGACGCGCCCGCGTCACCCCCGGATGGCACGAGCAGGCCGCGTGCAAGGGCGTCGACCACTGGGTGTTCTGCAACGACGAGGCGGAGCAGCGCGACGGCGAGCCGCGCCCGCCGTACAGCGACGAGGACGCCAAGTCCTACTGCGCGGGCTGCCCCGTGATCAGCGAGTGCCGCGAGGAAGCGCTGAGGATGCGGGACTTCTTCATGACGCGCGGCGGCATGAACGAGGACGAGCTGCGGGCCGAGCATCACCGCCGCCAGCGGACCAGCGCGGCCTAGCCGACCACTCGGCGAGGGCGACAGCCGCACGCTGCCGCCCTCGCCCTACACCCGCACACTCCCGCGACACGCCCGGGATGCACGAATACCCCTGCATCTACCTGGGCAAACGCGCCGCTGATCATCCCGACTGGACGCAAGCATCGCGAAGTGTTTTCGTCCGCGCGCACGCCCGTCACCCCGGTGCCGAGCGCGCACATCGGTCCCCCACCGACCAGAAAGACCCCCGCAGCATGCTGTTCGACTTCCGGAAGCGCCGCCGCGCCGACGCGGCTACGCCCGCCGAGCTGGCCAACTGGCGCCACTCCGACCAGGAGCTCGCCGACTGGCACGCCCTGCTCTCCACCCCTGACACCTTCACGCCCGAGGCCGGCCTCGCGTCCGCCCGGCGTCACCCTTACTCCACTGCGAGCGCCCGATGAGCGACTACTCCGATGGCGGCCGCATCGAGATCGACGGCCCTGACGGATTCCGGATGATCCCGGACACCCTCATCTTCAACTCCGTCATCAAGGACCTGGACGTGCGCCTGTACAGCGTCCTGCTCTGGCACGGCCGCTCCGGCAACGGCATCTTCCCCGGCCGCAAGCTGCTCGCCCAGGAGCTCAGCAAGAACAGCGTCCGCACCATCGACGGCTCCTTCGACCGGCTGCAGGAGCAGGGTTACCTGACCATCACGCCGCAGTTCGACGAGACCGGTGGGCAGGACCGCAACCGCTACCGGCTCTACTTCACCCCGCTGCCGCCCGAGCAGCGTCAGGCCACGGTGATCCAGCCCGCCATCGACACCCGCACCGTAAAAGCCCAGCTCAGCACCCCCGTGCAGAAAATTGCACGGGGGGTCGAGCAGGCGGCGGAGTCTGAGGGAGGGGGCGCAAAAAACTGCACGGGCCCCCGTGCAACGAATTGCGCGCCCCCCGTGCAGGAAACTGCGCACCTCAAGGGAAAGGAACTTAAGAGAAACAAAGATCAAGAGAAAGAAGACCTTCCTCCCGCCGCAGGCGGTCTACCTACAGGTGGTAGGGGCGCGGAGGCCGCGGCCGTTCCGGCCGGAATCGAAACCCCGGCAGCGACGAAGACCGAGCAGCCCGCAGCGAGCAGCGCGCCGAGGGTCGCCCCCGCCGCCGCGGTGTACGAGACGCTTCCCGAAGACCTGCGCCGCCGCATCAGCCGCAGCGCCTCCGGCAAGGTCCTGTCGGCGATCCAGCGGGAACTGGCCAACCGCAGCGTGCCCGAGCTCGCCGAGCGTGTAGAGCGCCGCTGGACCTGGTGGCTGCACACCGGCCAGCGAGTCAACGACCCGGTCGCCACCGCCATCACCCTGATCCGCGCCAGGCACTGCCCCAACCAGCGGTGCGAAGACGGCCAGGACCTCGACCAGGGCGACGCCTGCACCGCCTGCAAGGGCCAACCCGGCACCAGCAACACACCCCCACCGTCCCCGGCCGCTCCCGCCGCCATCCCTGCCGCCACTCCCGCTGCAGCGGGCGCCGTGGCGCCGACCGCCGCCGTGACCGCGACGCCGATCCCGCCCACCTGGAGCGACCGGCTCAGCGAGCTGAACAAGCTCGTCGCCGCCACCCCCGACGATGAGGACCTCCGCCCTCAGCCCCAGACGGCTCCCGTACAGCGCGGAGATCGCGCCCAGAAGGCGATCGAGGCCGCCAGAGCAGCGATGATCGCCAGGAAGCTCTCAGGCCAGGAGAGGGCGCTCCAGGCCGCCAAGCAGGTCCACTGCGAGAAGTGCGGCGCCGAGGAAGGCTTCTGGTGCGTCAGCGACGGCGTGGAGACGCCCGGCCTGGTCCACTCCGACCGCGTCGTCCGCTCCCGGACCGGCCAGCCCTCCGCCCACCCCGAGGACGAAGGGATGGTCGCCTGACCATGACCGCCACGACACGGACGGTGGGGGTGTGCGATGGATGACGTCCAACTCGCCCTCGGCGCGAACGGCCTCGTCCTGCTCGTGGTCACCCGCGACAAGGACACCCCCGCCGCGATCCTGGAGCGGGCCCACGAGTTCGCCAACGGCGACGACCTCGTCATACACCCGCCTTTCACGGGTGCTCCGCGGATCATCCGCTGGATGCGTCCCGCCGAACACAGCGACGACTGCCTGGCCTGCTACGGAGCAGACGGCCTCCACTACCAGGCCGCTCGCCCCAACCAGGGCGACGCGTTCCTCGCCGTACTCATCCCCTGCTCGGTGCTGGAGCGCACCGGCAGTACCGAACATCCCCCGCCACCACTGGAGGAGCGCGTGACCATCTGGCAGACCACCGGGTTCCAAGCGAACTCGGATGGGTGGCAGGCCGCCCACCTCGACGACTCGGCGCCGCGCGGCTTCTATCTGCGCCATGTGCCCGGCTGGCTCGTTCAGGAGGCCACCGAGTTTGACCGGGCTATCGGCGCGGCGGCTTCCAAGACGCGCATTGTCGCTGCCTACGCTCGGGGTGCCGAGCTTGTGCCCGTCGACGAGGCGGAGGACGCGTTCTGGATGCTCGTTCCGCCTGGGACGGACGAAGAGCTGCTGGAGGTGGCATACGCGAGTGAGCACGAGCCCCGCCCATCGAAGGTCGTCACCCGGCTCGTCCCCCGTCATCCGTCGCTGGGGGCGCTGTGAACGGCGAGCACGCGAGCGCCTCGGGCTGCGAGGTCGAGATGTCGTTCTTCGGGATCGACCTGGGCCGCTGCCACTGGAACGCCAAGCATCGGATCACGTTCACGTGCGCTCGCGGGTGCGAGCGGGATCCGCTGCTCGTCTGCGACTTGCATCACGAGGCGGCCTCCGACCTCGAGCTGAACGAGGTCTCCGTCTGCCGTACATGCGAGGCGGCGGGCCGGGCCGACGTCCCCATCAGCCTCCAGTCCTCCGAACCTCTCCAGGAAGGTGCCAGCCAGTGATCGTTACCGCAGACGTCGAGCAGCCGCGCGAGACGCCGAGTGAGGACGAGCGGGTGGCGGGCTATGTCGTCGTCGACGCCGCCCAGGCGGGCGACCAGTCAGGGTGGATGACGCCGCGCATGCGCGCCACCGCCAAGCAGGCCCATGACGACCTCGTGTTCTGGCGCGGTACGGCCAGGTCGGGGTCAAGCATGGACCTGCACGTGGCGAAGATCGTGCTCCTCGATCCGGGATCAGGTTCATCCGGTGTCCAGTAGAGGGCTTCGATCTTGGCGCGGCGGCAGTAGAGATCACTGGCGTGGCGCCGCGCGACACATCCAGCGCCGCGCGCGTCAGGAAGGCCTCGGCGCAGGCCCCATCCACACAACTCCCTGAGACCTTGCGGCCAGACCTGCCGCCCGGCATCGTGGACGCCTGAACAGGGCCCAGTCGGGGGGCAGGCTCACAAGGTCGACGGCAGGGAGCAGCATGGCCCCACGAGAGTCCTGGTTCGATCGGGTCATGCCCTGGGCGCTGTTCATCCTGCCCGCGATCACAGGCTGCATCTTGTGGATCAAGAGCGACAAGTATCCGCCAGAATTCGCTTACCTGTGCTGGTTGTGCGCCGTGCCGTGGGCGCTGATCCTGCTGTTCAACCACTACCGGCGCCCCTGACGCGCGCCGAGAGGCTCAGTACCCTCAGTGGGCGAGCTCGACGTCCAGGGTATGCCGGTCGCCGGCGTAGACCTCGACCCGGACCGCCGCGACGGCTCCCTCGCCGTCGACGAGCGCGGTCACCTGCTCCAGCACTGGCGTGCCCGGCGCGAGGCTGAGAAGCCGCTCCTCCTCGCTCGACGGCATCCGCGCGATCACCCTCGCCCGCTGCCGCACCTCAAGGCCCGCCCGCTCGATCAGGATCGCATCCGGGCTCTCGAGCTGGTGGGGCTCCTTCAACTCTGGGATCGCCTCGCTCACCCGGCCCGCGTAGTAGGTGTCATGCAGAGCGGCGCCGAGCGCGCGGCGCCGCACCACGACCCGCTCCCCCGGCATCAGGTGGGCGACGCTCGGGGGCGGCTCCACGATGCCGACGGTGATCCGCGCGCCGACCTCCCGGCCGCCAGCGCTCATGCTCGTGTCGACCGGCTGCCGGTCGTAGACGCGGACGAACACGCCCCGCCGCCGCTTGGGCTCCGCCACTCCCCGGTCGATCAACACCCTCAGCGCACGCTGAGCGGTGTTGCGGCCAACGCGGTAGCGGGCAGTCAGATCATGCTCGCTGGGCAGCTGATCGCCGGGCTGGTAGTCGCCCGCCTCGATCGCGCCGAGTAGCTCGGCCGCGATCTCTTCGAAGGCGTACCCCTCGGCGCTCATGCCACCCATCACTCCCTGCAGTCGTCGCTGGTGTGTTGCGACACCAAGAGTGCCAGCACATAGAGCAACGGAAGTACCGGCTGGAGCCATCAACGTCAACATCTCCCCTTGCACGTCTACACCCATCAAGTTACCTTGATGGGTGTAGACAGCCAATAGGCAACCGGAAGGCAGTGATGATGCACAACGCACTGATCCCTCCCCGGGAGCGCTGCCCCCAGTGCCTCGGGAGGGGATCCACCACCTACGGCGGATACGCCATCCACCGCTGCTGGGGCTGCTCCGGCAAGGGTCACCTCCGCGACTGGCACGCCCTCCAGCTCGCCGCTCTCCAGGCGGGCGCGCTCCTGTCCGCCTCAGCGGCCGGCGCCGCGGTCGTCGCGTGGGCGCACGGCGACATGGACGTCCTCTTCGCGACCGTGTCGGCGTTCTTCGAGGTGACGCCGTGACCTACGTCCAGATCGAGCGGCCCGAGCAGGCCGTCCAGCCCGACGACGACCTGGCCGAGCACGAGACGTCGGCCGCCGTCCCCGTCGAGGTCGACGAACCGGCAAGCGAGAGCACTCGGACAGAGTCCGATCGCCGCCCTGGCCGCGCCTCCGCCATGACCCGGGAGAAGGTCATAGGTGGCCTGTCCATCGCGGCCATCGCCGTTGGCGGGCTCCACCATGCGGCCGGGATCCCCGGCCTGATCGCCGGAGGAGCCGCGGCCACGGCGGGCGGCGTCGCCTTCGTCGCCCACCGCTACGGCAAAACCCGGTCCGGCCGATCGCGGGCCGAAAACCGTACCGGCACGGCCAGCCACGCCACCTCGGGCGGCCGCGCCAGCCGTCGCGGGAAGAACGCCAGCACCGCCAGCGCCTTCCCCTCCCTCGCCGGTGGCCGCGCCAGCCGATCCGGCAAGCGAGGCAAGGGCCTGTCCTTCGGGGGCGGTTCGGACCGGCCAGCCAAGTCCCGTCGAGACCGCACCAAGAACAGCACAGGCAACACGGGCAACGGGGGCACGGGCGGCGGGCCGAAGGCTCGAGGCGCCCGCAACCGCAGCGGCCAGTTCGCGGGCGCGGCCCGCAGGGCTGCCCGGTGGGCCGACAACCGCACCAACCACCGCCTCTCCCGCGCATGGGCGGCCCGCCCCCGCCTCGCTCAGCTGCGTGAGCGGGCCCGCGCCCGAGACGAGGAGATGGCCTCCGGCCTGCGCGCCCTCCTCACGAAGATCCGCCACTGGCTGCGCCTGCCCGCCCGCCCCACCGACAACGCCCCCGCCTCCGACAACAGCCAGACCACCGACAAGCCCACCCCCGACACGCCCCCCGCCGACAAGCCCCGCCCCGCCCCCCAGGCCGCGCCCACCAGCGCGCGCCCGGCCACCAGGACCGGTATCCGCATCACCGAAAGGAGCACCACCATGAGCGGCAACCCGCTGGTCGTCGTGTCCGCCGAACTCATCCCCGCCGCCGCAAGCTGGGCGACCGAAGACATGATGGTCGTCGCCCACGGCCTGGACAGCCTCGGACAGTGGCCGTACTACAACGCCACCGCGCTCGGCACCCTCACCGGCCGCCTGGTCGAGGAGTACCCCATCGACGGCGTCGTGATCGAGGCGCTCCGCGAGCTCTACACCGAACAGTCGAAGCTGATCACCCGCGCCAACGAGATCGGCCCCCTGTTCCGCCGCGTCCACCGGGTCGACATCGATCGCCGCGAGAAGCCCCGCCGCGGCGAGCGCAAATGGAACCTCTGACCTCGCCCTACCAGCACGTACACAGCACAACCTGAAGGAGAGCAACATCGTGGCCGACACCCGCCAGCGCGCCCGCCGCACCGAGGCCGCGCCGAGCGACGTCGTCATCTTCGGCCCAACCGTCCGGACGACGCTGGCCGTGGCCGCCACCGCCGCGGCCGGCGACATGTTCGGTCTGCCCGCCTACTGGGCATCCGGCGCTGCCCTCGTCGGCGGCATCGGGACCGCCCTCGCTGACGTGCGCGAGGGCGCCAGCCCGGCCGCGCTGGTCTACCGCTTCAGTTGCTGGTGCGGGAGCGGAGCCTGGCTCACCTACGCCCTGCTCGACACTCCGTGGAAGCTCAACACGTGGGCTGCGCTCGGCGTCGGCGCGCTCACGGCGGCCGTCCTGTCCCGCATCCCCGCCCGCGACGGGGAGCGCATCCGCGCCGCCACCACCAGCAGCGCCCTGGTCCTCGGCTCCAACGCCCGCCTCGCCCAGGAGTGGGAGGCGCGCATCATGCGCGTCGTCCACATGCGGGTCCGCATCGAGGAGGTGCAGCGTTGGAGCAACGGCGCAGGCTACAGCCTCCTCGTCGACCTGCCCTCCGGTGGCGCGACCCGCGACCGGCTCGCCAGCGCCGAGAGCAACCTCGCCTCGGACGCGAAGCTGCGCAACGGCTGCGGCGTCGAGGTCACCAAGGGCCCCAACCGCGGGTCGGCGTGGATGCACGTCTCCACGATCAACCTGCTCGGCGAGATCCTCGACTACCCGGCCGAGTACGCGCCCCGCTCGATCCTGGAGCCCGTCTACCTGGGCGGCTACCGCAACGGCGCCCCGGCCAGCGTGCCGCTGCGCGAGTTGGCCGGCCTCATCACCGGCCAGCGCGGTTCTGGCAAGACGTCGCTGCTGCACGCCCTCACCGCTGGGGTCGGCCTGTGCACCGACACCGTGGTCCTGCACATCGACCTCAACGGCGGCGGCATGTCCCAGCCGTGGCTGGACGCCTGGTTAGAGGGCGAAGTTGACCGGCCGCCGCTCGGCTGGGCCGCCTCCAACATGGACGAGGCGCTGCTGCTGTCGGAGACGATGCTCGCGATCGTCAAGGACCGCAAGAGGTCCACCCGGCGCATCAAGAAGCAGGCCAACGCCTCCCTGCTGCCGGTCTCCGCCGCCCTGCCCTACTACCTGATCATGGTGGACGAGTCCGCCGAGGCGATGAGCCCGACCAGCAACGACCCCCGCGTCGCCAAGCTGCGCGCGAACCTGGAGGAGATCCAGCGCATCGGCCGCAACGAGGCCGTCAACGTGATCTTCTCCGGCCTGCGCGCCACCGCCGACGTCGTCTCCCCGAACGTCAAGAAGCAGTCCGGGTTCCGCGTCGGCATGTTCGTCCAGGACGAGGAGGAGCTGTCCTACCTGTTCGGCTGGAATAAGGGCATCAGCCTCGACGACCTCGACGGCGCCGGATGCGGATTCGTCCAGTTCGACAAGGACCGGCCCCGCCCGTTCAAGGCCGCCTTCCTCCAGCCGCTCCAGATCGGCGAGATCAGCACGACCATCTCTGCCCGCCGTACCGACTTCGACCCGCGGGCCATCGCCGTCGCCCGAGCGCTCACCGGCGACGCGTTCGACACCCGATTCGACCGGATGCGCGCCGACTTCGCCGACCCCGAGGACGACGACGACCTCGACCTGCTGCCGCTGCCTGCCCCGTCCGCGCCGGGGCAGCTGCCGCAGAGCCCGCTCGCCCAGGCCGGTGGATTCCCGCTGGCGTGGGAGAACCCGAACTCCATCGCCGCGCAGGCCACCGCCCCCAAGCAGGTCGCGCTGTCGGCGGGTGGCGGCGAGGTGCCCGAGGTCATCGCGGCGGCGCTGGCGGTCCTGGACGGCCTCGGCGACGACCGTATCCACTCGGCGGACCTGGCCATCGCCTTGGGCACCACGATGGACAAGCTCGCCGCCGCGCTGCGGCCCTTCGGGGTGACGACCCTGCCGAACAAGTTCGTCCGCAACGGCAAGGACCGGCGCGGCTACGACCGCGCCGACCTGACGGCGGCTGCGGAGCGTCACCGCAACCGGGGCGGCCAGGAGGCCGTCTTGGTCGGCGCCGCCTCCCCCACGACTCCCCCGAGCGACTCCCCCACCCCTCCCCTGGGGGAGTCCCCTACCCCTCCCACCTCCCCCGGGGGACCCTAAAACCAGCCATGACCTGCACATACGCGCCGTCGTGGGGGAGTTGGGGGAGCCGTCCGCAGCCCCTCCATCCCGCCCGGATCACCCCGCAGCCCCCCATCTGGCCGTACTCCCCCGGGGGAGTACGGCCCGGCCCTTCACCGAGATGGCCCGCCACCTCCTGAAAGTGACTGAAAGTGATAACTCCCGTGTTGGAAGAGACCCCCAAGCGCAAGCTGCACGAGGGCCACATCGCGGCCGTGCTGTTGGCCGTGGCCGCGGGCGGCTACCTGCTCTACAACAGCGTGTTGGCCTCCTACGAGGCGCTGATGCAGCTCGCCACCCGCATCGGGGTGCCCGAGCCGTGGCGTGTCGCGCTGACCGGCGAGATATCGCTGCTGGTCATCGTGGTGTGGGACATCGTCTTCACGTGGTGCCGGTGGGAGGCGCCCGTGCTGCGGTGGATCGCCCGCACGCTGACGGTCCTGTCCGTGGTGATCAACGCCGCCGCTGGCTGGCCTGACGTGCGCGCCATGCTGATCTTCCTGCCCGCGCCGCTGGTCATCTTGGGCATCGTCGAGTCGATCCGGCACGTGCTCCTGCGCAAGCACCGCACCCGTGAGCCGATTCCGTTCGCTCGCCGCTGGCATCACCGCGAGGAGTCGAAGGAGCTGCGCCGGTTCATGGTCAAGTGGGAGATCAACTCCTACCGTCAGGCGCTGGACATGCAGCAGCAGATCATGGCCGCCCGCAAGCGGCTGGAGGTCGCGCTCGGCGCTGACTGGCGCTGGAACGCTGACGCTGACTTGGTGTGGATGCTCGACGACGCCGCCCCGGCGACGCTGGACCTGGCGCTGACTCGGGTGGAGGAGATCTACGCCGAGCACCAGCGGGCGCGCGCTGAGTCCGCCGCTGACGCTGAGGCCGACGACATCATCGGCGCGCTCACTCGCGCTGACTCAACGTCCGACGCTGGCGCTGGCGCTGACCCGGCACCCGCCGCTGGCGCTGACAACGCCGCCGCGCCGAACCCGGCGCCGGGCTCCAGCCCCGATCCTGGCGCTGACACCAAGGAGCCGCCAGCGCCGACCCCGCCGCCGAGCAACCCCGACCCAGCACCGAAGCCCAACCGCAAGCCCAAACCGACGAACAGCGACAGCGCAGGCAAGGGCGGCAAGAAGGCCCTCGGCCGCGCACTGTGGGACGAGCGGATCGCCGCAGGAGGGCCACCCCCGGAGACCGCCGAACTCGTCGAGCACACCGGCGCCGGCGAGTCCACCGCCCGCGGTTGGCGCGCTGAGTGGATCGCCGAGCTGGAGGAGTCAGCGGTCGCCGCCGCCCGACCCAGCGCCAACCGTGCCAGCGCTGACACCGCCGCCAGCGCCGCTGAGTCGACGACTCCGACCGCCAGCGCCAGCGCTGAGAAGAAGCCGGGTGCGCTGACTCAGCGCCAGCCTGCCGCCGCTGAGATCACCGCTAAGGCCAGCGCCAGCGCTGACACCGTCCTGTCATTCAGCGCTGACCCCAGCGCTGGCATCGACGACTTCAGCGCCGAACTCGGCGCTGAATCCAGCGCTGAATCGAGCGCGCTGGACGACATGTTCGCCAGCGCCTCAGCGCGCTGACCGATCCAGTCTCAGACGGAACCCCAGCCACGCGAGAGGGGCGGCAACCGATACAGGTTGCCGCCCCTCTTCTTTGCCTGTGCTGGTGGTCAGGGGCCAGCGATCGAGACCGCCTGCCCGCCGAGCGCCGACTGCGCGAGGGGCGGCCAGTGATGCGAGGGGGGTGTCATGGGACAGGTTTATACCCATTCGATCCGGTCCGAGGCGGAGATGCCTGAACCGGCCAAACCCGCAGCCCGGCTCGTTCCAAAGCGTGCGCGTCCGGCCCGCCGAACACCTCAAGCGTCCGCCATCGCGCCGGTTCAGCGGGCGGCCACCGCCTTGACCGGCACCCCGGCCCGCTCCAACGCCTTCCGCACCCGCGAAAACGAGCAACCAAGCTCAGCCGCCACCGCCTTACCCGACCGGGTCCTGGCCAGCATCCGCACCAGCACCTGCGTCTTCGGCAGCCGCTTGATGCCCGCCGCCTTCAACGCATTGCGCACCCTCGACTGCGTGCAGCCCAACCGGACGGCCAGCACCCGCACCGACCCCGCCTCGTCGAACATCTCGGCCAACTCATCCGCGTCCGGCAGAGGCTTGCGGCCATACCCCATCTCGCGGAGCTGCCGCCGCACGTGCCCTTCACAGAAACCGGTCAAGATCGCGATAGACGGCACCGTCCACCCCTGATCAGCCAGCGCCGCCGCCTGCTCCCGGTCGAAGCGGCTCCGGCCCGCCAACGTCGCCCCGCCCAGCCGCAGGGAGCCACCCGCTTCCGACACCATGTTGCGAACCGACTGCGCCGCCACCCCGTACCGGGAACACAGCACGCTCATCCGCTCGCCCGCCGCATACTCCGCCACCACCGCCTCCCTCACCTCCGCAGGAATACGCCGAGGGCTGGAACCCGTAGGCCGCAGCGGGACGCCAGCAGCGACCAGCACGTCATAGATGGCCGTATGCGACCAGCCGAGCCGCCACGCCACCTCCCTCACCGACAACTCGTCCTCGAGGTACAGGCGCTTGGCGGCGTCGACGTCGTCGGCAGGCCGACGCTTGGGGGAGTTGCTCGTCATGCCGGGCACCATGTCGGATTCGGCCCCTAGTGTCCTGCGGCGACGCAACCGCCCGCCGCATGTACGGTCCCGGCCATGGCACGCGTACGCCTGACCAGCGGGTTGACCCAGAAGATCGCCGCCCTCGTGGCCAGCAGGGTCGACGAGGTCGCCGACGAAGTCGCCTCCAACGCGCGCGCCGGCGCGCCGGACGGGAAGGTGTGGCAGACCGACGCGGACGAGCAGGTCCGCCCCTCCCACGCCGAAGCGCACGGCCAGCTCATCCCCGACAACGTGCCGTTCCGGCTGCCCCGCATGCAGTACGTCAACAAGGGCCGCGGCCGCAACGCCAACCCGGCAGGCGGATGGACGAAGCTGCCCGGCTGGGACCTCGGCGATCGGCCGCGCGACGAACAACTGCCCTTCCACCAGGTCGTGAACTGCCGCTGCCGCAAGATCGACCTGCCCGGCGCGGTCGCCGCGACCGTCACCACCAGCCCGGCCAGGCCGTCAGGCCGGACGGTCGCCGCCAGCGTGTCCGTCGCCTTCCCCCGGGTGGCCGAGTCGGAGTACGCCGACCAGGACGGCGGCTGGTTCAACGCGGCCGCCCGACAGGCCGCCGCCGCACACCGGGCGAGGCGACGTTAGCCCTTCCACCCGCCAACATCAGCCCGACCAGGCCCAGCCCGACACCCTTGGAGATCGAATGTCCCAGCTCGTGAAGATCACCCTCACCAACCCTCTCGGCAGCAAAGACTCCGAGGAACTCGGTCTCGAGCGGCGCGTCCACGCGACCGGCGAGACGATCATCTTGAAGGAGCGGGAGGCGATGCGGCTCGTCGGCGTGGGCTACGTCCTCGGCGCCGAGCCGGGCAACCCGGCCACCATCAGGAAGGCGCTCACCCCGGTCAAGTCCAGGCCGGCCGCCGCGCAGGCCTCGAAGGGCGAGTAAGAGGGATGCGCTCGCTGGCTGACGCCGACCCGATCCCGGCCGCTCTCGCCCACCTGCAGGGCAGCACTCGGCTCGCGGCCGAGCTGGGCGGCATGGACAGGGTCGGCGCGGCCCACAAGCCGCCCTATCCCCGCCTCCGGGTACGGCCCGTCCCTGGAGGAGTCGACGACCTGCTCACCGGGGCCACCAAGACTCTCCTGAGGTTGGAGGCGCTCGACAGCGTCGAGGCGCCGGTGGGCGACGGGCAGCTACGCCGCATCCTGTACACCGCCCTGCAGGAGCTCGCCGCCCTCCCGGCGCTCCCTCGGGTGGAGGGCGAGGTGGTGATCACGGAGGTCGCTTCCCGCGTCGGCGGCGGCCCGGTGCCAGAGGCGGACGGGCGCGGCCGCTACATCGCCACCGCCGCCATCGACTGCCACCCCGGATAAGGCCCCTCACGACCTACTCAACTTGCTCAGTTGAGCTGGGAACGGCTAGGCACCGCGGCCTATCGTTCGTACGTGAGGGGTTTAGAGGAAACGAAAAGCGCGGCAGAGCAATTCAGCCGTACAGGCTGGCGGCTCATAGGTGTCGCCGTCGTACTGCTGAGCACCGCAGGAGTCTTCTGGCTCGGGCAACGAATCCCGTGGCTGTCTCTTGTCCTTGGCTTCCTTCTTCTCGGTGCTGTGCTCTTCGTGGTCGACCCAACCACGGACGATGAGCCTCCGCCCCCTCCTCCAGGGGACCGGGATCGGCGCTATATGCACAGGGATCGGAGCTATCGATCTTCAAGGGATCGGCACCGGGACATGTGGCGCGGCCGTTGGAGTGACGGCGACCCGTACGAGCCGATCAAGCAGGTGGGCGTCCCTCTGCGGCACATGTTGCTATTCGCGCTGCTCTGTGTCGCTGCTCTCGCCTGGATGATCCAGAGTTTTAGCGGCAGCAGCGCGCCCCCACACCCCACACCGCCTGTCGTCACGGTCACCGCAACGGTCACCGCCACCACTGCTGCTAAAACCTCCCAGCCCGCAGCAGCCGAACAATCGAGCTCCACCAAGCCAACCGACTGGATTGGGGCATTGGCAGCAGCGCTCGGAGCAGTTGGAGGCGTCGCGGGCGGCATCGGCGCGATCTTGGCCGCCCGAGGCTCGATGCTTTCCGCACGAGCAGCGCTTCTCACGGCGGAGGCTCAGAAGAAGCCTCCAACATCGTAGCTGTCGGACGAGCCGCAGCAAGCATCCCTACAGCAGGCCGAGCTGCTCGCCCATCCCGCCCGCCGTGGCCACATCCAGCGCGGCCGCCATCGCCCGCCGCAGTCGCCGGCACTCCCGGCACTCCCGATGCTCCGGCCGGTCAGCGCGGACGATCAGGTTGTCGCCGACGAGGGGGTGCCCGCGGATGCATTCGTCCTTGCGGGCGTTGACCGCCGTCACCGACCCGGAGCGGAGGTTGTTCTCCTCCTGGGGGACAGCCCGCCAGTGCCCGGGATTGCCGCACCTACGGTGCGGGCAACCGGCCTTCTTCTTGCAGTAGTCGGGGTGGTGGCACAGGTGGTCGACTTCCCACCCGGGCGGGATCGGGCCGTGCACGGTCGGGTAGACGACGAGATGCAGGAGCTTCGTCTTCCCGCCGACCGAGATGATCGGGTAGCCCTTGCTGTTCGTCGGCCCGTTCGTGGGCCAGCACGGGCCGAGTTCGGGCGCGTGCTGGGGAACCGTCCCGGCCATGTCCACCCGCTTGAGCCAGCGCGTGCCGACGACTGGAACGGCGAGAGTCGGTGTGGCGAGCGCGCTCATGCGTTCGATGGTGACCTACCAGGCCGACAGGATCCAAGCGTTCGAGGCTGATTTCCCGCCCGATTTGGGGTGTCGACATTACCGAGACGCGCGCGGACGGATAGCGTTTCGGGCGCCCGCCCCTTCGGTTCGACGGCCAAGGGGCGGGCGAAATGCATCCGTCCGAACGAGAGGCTACCCGTTATGCCTGTCACTACCTATGCCAACCACAAGGGCGGCGTGGGCAAGACCGACGAGGTGGAAGGACACGCAGCGGCGCTCGCCATGCAGGGCCGGCGCGTACTCGTCGTGGATCTCGACCCTCAGGGCAACCTGTCGCGGCGTATGGGCTACCAAGAGCATGAGCTCGAGTCGCGGCCCACGATCGCCGAAGCCATCCGCGACCACTCGCCTAAGGCATTGCGCGCGTCCTTCCTGCCTTGCCAGTGGGAACCGACGTGGGCAGACAACATCACGCTCGTGCCTTCCCGGATCGAGTTGGAGGAGCGCATCAGCGAGGCCGGTGTGCCGCTGTCGTGGCAGCGACTGCACAAGTGCCTGGCGCCGCTCGCGGCCGAGTTTGACGACGTGTTGATCGACACGCCGCCCACCATCGGCCATCTGCTACACCTCGCGCTGGTCGCCAGCGACCACGTGGTGGGTGTCACCACCCCCACCTACGACGCCGTGCGCGGCATCTACCGGCTCAAGAGCTTCATCGAGAATCCCGACCAGCGGCAGGGGCTGGGGTTGCGCTGCCAGATGATCGGCATCGTGATCAACATGAAGCGCTCGCAGGTGATCAACCACGAGCAGCGGACGGAGTCACTCATCGCCAAGTTCGGTGATCTGGTGTGGACGCCGCATCTGCCACTGCGTGCGTCGATCGAGGACGCAAGCGAGCGCGCTGAGCCTCCGCAGAACGCGGGGATTGAGGTGCGGCAGATCTTCGATTCGCGCGTCGGCAACTACCTGAAGGCGGTGGCGGCATGAGCGCGGCGGCACGTAGGCCTCTGCCGGACGTTGAGGACGACATCAACCTCGATCGCGGCGTCGGACCGACCGCGTCTAGAACGGCTTCTGAGCCGCCCCCTGAGACAGGCGGGGCCCAGGAGACGCAGGAGGCGGTTTCTGGCCGCGAGCGTGAGCCTGAGAGCCGCGCAGGCGACGACTGGATGTACGACGAGGAGCCGCCTCGCACACCCGAGCCGCCAAAACGGGACAAAGCGGACACCTCCCGCGCCGGGGGTCGAGGACGGTCGCGGCGTACGGCGGCCGCACCCGCCGCGGTGCAGCTGTCCAAGAGCCAGCGCGACGACTGGCGTTGGCGGCTGCGCTCCCTGTCGGGCAAGCTCCACGCCGACGAGGCGGCCTTGAACGAGACCGCGGACCGGTGGGACCGGCTGGTCGCGGAGGCGCGTAAGGAAGGCGTCCCCGACACCATGATGCTGGTGGCTCTCATGGACGCAGGGGTGGAGGACCCCCAGCGTTACCTGTGACCCACCCGATCATCTAAGGGCCCCCGATGCTCCCCCAGCAGTCGGGGGCCCTTCCATGTCACCACCACGGCGACAACCCCACTCCCCCACCTCTGAAGCGACCGCTTAGGGCAGCGACACGGTCCTCCACCAACCACGATGCCAATGGCGTGTCTCTCCCACGATTCCGGTACGAGATCCGTTACCCTCGCGCGCGGGTACGCGCGTACCCGCGCGCGTACCCGCGCCCGTACACAGCAGAGTCCCTCTTCGGGTCACCAGCCTGTTGGTGACTGGTGTCTACAGTCGCTCACGTGCCAGGTCGAATACGAGACCAGATATGTCAGTGCTGCCGCGCATAATCCGTCGTATGAGCACGCAATCGGCTAACCGGCAGGCCCCGGCCCCTCGCACGGGCTCACCTCTCCGACCTCCTCCGCCCTCTCGTGTGCCTACGCCTGTGGAGCCGTACATGCACCTGGTGGGGGAGCGGCTGATCCTGCTCACCCGCTCCGGATCATGGCGGCATGATCTGCGCGCCGCCTCCAACCCGCACGCCGACGATCGCGGCCGCCTGGTGATCCGGCTCATGCCGGAAGCGGAGTGGTATCTGCTGGCCTCGACGGGCCGCTTCTCAGACGGCACCCTGCACAGCAAGATCGAGACGCACCGCGCCGACCGGGTGTGGGTGGAAACCCTTCAACCCGCTACCGGGGACGCCTCGATCCTGATGTAGTCGATAGCTGGGTCGAAGTCGCTGGCCCGCAGCGCAGCGCGGACCACCGTCCACGCCCGCCCACGGCCGCCCTGCTCGACCACCTGGTCGGCGGCCGCCACCGGCCACCACGAAGGATCACACGCCAGCACCCACATGCCAGGACCCGTCTCCGGGTCGCCGTCGACGTCAGGCCGGGACACGATCCGGCCCGGCCGCACACCCTCCACCGCGCCGAGGACACCCGCGACCGGGGTGCCGTGCCCATCGACGCCCGCCGTACGGCGGCGCAACCCCATCGACACGTTGGCGCCGATCACAGCCATGCCACGCCCGTCTCGATCGGATGCGGGCCCCGGCCGGGCGCCTGATACACGGTGTGGCTCACCCACTCGTCGAGATCGGCAAGGGTCGGGGGAGCCCCCGCAACCCCCGACCCTGCCGTGACCTGACTGGACTCGTAGGTGACGCCCTGGCCCTCGACGTTGACCGCCGACTGGAGCCGAACGCCTTTCTCCTGCGCGATACGACGCACGATCGGGCTCGCGGCCGCCGACCACAGCACGAAGCGGGCCAGCACGCTGCCGTACCGGCGATCCGCGTCAGGATCCAGCCCGGCCCGGTAGACGATCGTGTACGCGCCGGTCAACGCGCCGTTGACTGGATGCGTCTCCGCGGTGGCCGACAGCACCTCAATCAGCGGCCCGTGGTTGAGGAGCCATCCGCCGCGCCCGTCCGGGACGACACCGCGCTGCGTGAACGTCTCCGGGGTGGGGGAGCGGTTCAGGTGGGCGGCAGCTTCAGCGAAGCCGTCCGCGATGGCCTCCTCAATCGCCGCCCGCATGCCGGCGTCCAGCAGCGTCGGCAGCCCGGCCCGTACCGCGACCTTCTCGGGCGTCACCAAATCCACCACGCACCCTCCTCTCCCGTGCTGGGTCGATGTCGGGTCTCTTGGGCTGGTCTCCTCAAATTGGCGAGAGCATCCCGGCCTGCGCGGGGCGGGCGAACATTCAGGTCCCCACCGTTGAACGTCGCCCGTCCCGCCAGCCCTGCCGGGCCCCGCGCCCCTCGTGGAGGGGAGGGAGCGCCAGCCCAAGAGCCCGTTTTCCGCGCGACCTCACCGAGCGCCCTGCGCGAGGTTGGTGTCACCCCCCAGAGACACCAATCCCGCCCTGCTCCCGGTGAGACCGCGCGAGCTTCTAGTCGGCCTGCTCGGCGGCGCGTACCGCCGCCAGGTCCTGCCGGATGTGGTTCGCGTGCCCGCGGTCGATGTGGACGCCCGCGTTCCTGAACAGCTGCTCACCGAGGATGCCGTTGGCGCCCGGCATGTGGAACAGGCGCACGATAGGCCGGGCGACGATCACGTATGAGAACTGGGCGCCCGGGTCGTGGAACAGCTCATCCGGGTCTGCCTTCTCCTTGGGCTGTCCGGCAGGGTTGTCGCCCCACACCAGGTCGACGAACTCACTGCCCGGCGTGGCCAGCATCCGGATCTGCGGCGTCGGCCCAGGATCGGGAGCGGGCGGCTCGGGCCGGGCGGGCGGGTCGAGCGGCGCGGCCTGCGTCGGCGCGGCAACAGGGCCCGCCTCGTCGACGGCCGGAGTCGGCGCGGCGGCGGGCTGCTCGGGCTGGCCGGACTCGACCGGGGCCTGCTCGGCGGGCGGAGCCTGCTCGCCGGCGCTGGACTTTCTACGGGTAGCCGTCACCGCTGCCGTCCTCTCTCAAAGGGGTCCTTCGTCGATGTCGCCGCTGACCTAAGCACAGCGTTGCCCTTACGTCGCTCCGGCCTCCGAGGCGGCTCCTCGACGTCTGCTGTAGCCCTTCAAGTGGGCGCCGTTGATGATCGTCCACACGTACTGCGCCGAGGTGCCTTGATCGTCGGCGATGGCCGCGAGCGTCCACCCCTGCCCGCGCAGCTCCCGCATACGGTCGTGGTCGTACTTGCGGTGCGAGCGGCGCGGCTCCAGGCCCGCCTTGGCCACCACCTTGTGGATCGTGGCCGACGACGTACGGCACTCGGCGATGATCTGACTGTTGGACTTGCCGCGCCGCCAGGCAGCCAAGATCCTGCGCCGCTTGTCCGCGCTGACCCTGCTGGCGCGCGGCGCCCTGCTGTCGCGCATCTGCACGCCCGCCTCGCGCAGAAGGACATGCACGCGGCTGCGTGAGTAGCCGCTCAGATCGGCGATGTCCTGCAGCGTCTTGCCCTGCGCATACAGGGCACACGCCTTCGCCAGGTTGAAAGGACTCCGAGGGTGCGCGGCGGGGGAAGGACGCGACAGGCTGCCGGGCCGGTGCGGTCGGCCTCGGTGCGAGGAGCCCGCGCGGACGCGGGCGCCAGGAGGGTTCGTCGTCATGGCCGCGGACGGTAGCAAGATCAGCGCCTAGCGTCCCTGCGCCTGCGGTACTCGCGCAGCCGTATCCCCCGCAGTGGTCGAACACACTCCGGTCGCCACTTGAACTAGGAGCAGGTACCGAGGTCGGAGGGCATCGCAGCACTTCAGCTGCCGCCGACCATCGCCGCGCACCATACTGAGACATGACCGGACAACGCCGCCCGCAACCCGCCTTACGTTCAAACTGGGCGCCGCGGCCCTCCGCCCGAGCCATCAGGCAAGCCGTGAGCCGACCACGCGCGCCGTCAAGGGTGCGGCTCCGGAACGTCCGCTGGAACGTCCAGTGGTGGGCCGCCATCGGCACCGTTCTAGCCGGGCTCATGTCCGTACCGGCGCTGGTCATCTCCACCAACGCGCTGAGGATTAGCGAACAGCAACGGATAGACGCCCTCACGCAACGCACGGAGGATCAGAAGGAGCGAACAAGAGCAAAAGTGGCGGAAGAAGAGGATAGGAAGGCCGCCTTCGCTATGCGGGTGGTCATGTGGAACAACCTCCCTGGTGACACGGTCCACAGCCTTAACGACCTACAGAACGTCACCATCCGGAACGGCAACGCACAACAGGCCATTGTGGTCATTCGCATGACGTCGGACACAACCTCTGAAGAGGGCCGATTCCTCATCCCAGTGCCACCCTGCTCGCAGGTGGCCTTGCGCGACCCAGCAAAGCCGGAAGGCGAGGACTCCGAGTACTTCGTCGTCAATACGCTCGACAAGGGGAAGCTCTGGCCCCGATTCGGCCACGACTCCGAAGCCCCGCGAGGGACGTTTGAAGACTTCATAGCGGCTGGCAGTTTTGGGCTCATCTCGCCTACGAACAGCATCAACGTGACTCCTTGCACCTGATCGTCAGCCCACGAGACCAGCACTCCACCCACTTGGTTGGTGGCCACCGGGTCCAGGGGCTGTGATCGCTGTTCTCCTCAGGGGGCGGTGGTGGCGTGGCCAGCCGCGACGAGAGCCTCGCCGAGACTCGCGCCGTCCGCTGACGTGATGGTCGCCAGGTAGCGGCCGTACCGCTCCTTGCGGTCCCGGAACGTCCGCACTGTCAGGACTGGCCCGTGCTCGGCCGCCCATGCTCGAGTGAACTCCGCGGCCTGCTCGCCCTTGCCTTCGGCTGCGCCGAGCTCGGGCGCGTACACGCCGACCAGGCGGGCGCGGATCTTGTGGCTGGTGCCGAACCCGAGATCGACCACCAGGTCGAGGGTGTCGCCGTCGACGACCTTGGCGACGGTGGCGGCGTACACGTACAGGTCCGGCCCCGGCGCTGCCTGCGCGCCCTTGGGCTTGATGCAGCGGCAGTTGGTGGGGTGCTTATGGGTGGCAGCGTCCGCCCCCGTCGCGGGGGCGGACGGCTGATCTACCTGCTCGCTCACGCAGCCACGTAAGGAGTGAAGGAGCCGTACACAAATGACTCGGGACGGTCGCAGGCAAGGCCAATCCGCTCAGAAGCCTTGATCGTTACGGTGCCCTCGATGAAGTTGTGACCATGCTCCGTCGAGGCCTGGACGACCACGGTCTCGCGGTCGAACAGCTTCGCGCCGTACCCCCACGCCCCGAGCAGGTACTTGCCCTGCACCATGGCCGGGGTGTCGATGACGTTCAGGCGCCACACCCTCTTCTCGGCGCCGATCGCGACCGACACGGCGACCCTGTAGCCGCCCTGCTTGTCCTCCTCCAGCTCGATGTCCTCGAAGTCGAGCGGGTGCATCACGACACCGGACGGGTCGTAATAGCTGAGGATGGCGCGAGTGAGGGCGCGGCGGACCTGGGCGGTCTTCTTGTCAGAGGCCAGACCGGTGTAGAGCTGGATGCCGGGCGTCTGGGTGATGCCGAGCAGGTTCTCGCCGACGCCGTCGCCGAAGAGGATCTGCTCGTCCTCCTTGAGCTTCACGCCGTCGATCAGGTCGCGCTCCAGGATGCCGCGCAGCCTGGACTCGTCGGCGAGGGTGTTCTTGTGGATCGTCTCGTAGTGGCCGATCTCCGAGATCGGGCGGGTGTACGGAGTGAACTCGATCTGCGAGCGCGGCGCCCTACCCCACGTGTCGGTCGCTGCGCCGGTGGGCGCGCTGATGCCATCGGCGGCACGCCGCTCGGGGATCATGCCCGCGTTGTTGACGAACCCGGTCTGCCGGACACCAGAGATGATGTTGGCTTCGGTCCGCTCGGCCGGGAACAGGTCCCGAACCCGGTTGGGGCGGCGCTGCCGCTCCGAGATGCCCATCTCCTGCGCGGTACCGAACGCGGGCGTGGTGTGCGTACCGCCAGACAGGGTGAACAGGTCCTTGGCCTCGAAGGAGTAGAGGCCCTGGTCGATGGTGACGACGCCGCGCGGCTCGCGGAAGTCGCGCGCCTTCATCTCCTGGTAGGCCTCGGACTCGATGAACGCCTGCGACAGGCTCTTACGCTCCATGCCATGGGCGCGCTGAGCGGCCAGAACCCCGGCAACCGGGGAGGCTTCCGGCTCGGCCAGGTAGGACAGGATGCCCGCGGCCTTCTCCTCGGTGACCAGTAGCGCCTGGAGCTGCTCGGCGCGGTCGACCGACTTCAGATAGTCGGAGTGCATCTCCTTCGACACGACGAAGTGGCCGCGGCCGGTTTCGTCCTTCATGGCGTTCTGGATGCGCTCGATCTTGGCGCCCTCCTCATTGAGGAGGCCCTTCAGTTCCTTGATCCGCGAGTTGGTGACGGTGGCAGTCATCTGCCTCTACCCCCCGGTAATGGCTGACATCGGTGTGCGTTCGTGTGCGATCCGCGCCCGGTCAGCACCGGGACCCCCGTGATCAAGGCGGCAAGCTAGGCGAAACCCGCGCTTACGTCGCAGGCCCGCCGTTAAGGTGATCAAGCTCGGGGGTTGGAACGTCCCAATGTGGAGGATTTAGTGCCGCGTCACCGTCTCGTCGCGCCCACCGTCGCCGCCCTCGTGGTGGCCGCAGGCATCCCAACCGCTCCCGCCACGGCCGCCGCCGTACAGCCCCCAGCCGCCTCGGCGAAACCGGCCGAACTCGCGGCCGCTCCGAAGGTGCTCAAGTTCGGCCAGGCCGCCAAGATCGCGGGGGAGAAGGGCAGCCCGCTGAAGGTGGCGCCGGTCGGGGTCTACTACCACAAGCCCAGCCAGGCTCATTTCGCGCAGCCCCGGGAGAAGTGGTTCGTCGCCATCGCCTTCCGTGTGACGGCCGGCTCGAAGCCGGACCGGGTGCCGCCGCCTATCTCGGGCAGCCAGTGGCGGATCAAGATCGGTAGCCGGGCGTTCACCACCTCTTCCGGCAAGGCGCTGGAGTCCCCGTGGGTGGGCCGCACGGACGGGCAGGAGATCACGATCCAGGCGGGCAGCAGCGAGGTCATCTACTACTCGTTCGACCTGCCGCGCACCGGGGGCACCCTGGAGTGGTCGACGCCGAACGGCGTGACCCGCTGGAAGATCCCCACCGCCACGTACGGCAAGGCCGACGTGCTCAAGCCCATCCGGGACGCGATCGCGGACTACGAAGGCGCCTGAGCCGACCCGGGAGCCTGCCACAAAGTACGGCCCACCTGCTCAACCTCGCCACCCGCGCGGGGCCGAGACGGACACGACCAGCCTCGTCGCGGCGGCCGTACCGCGACAGGCTCCCACCCGGCCGCCCTCAGCGAGGCGCCATCCTCGTCGGAACGCGTGTAGGTGATCATCCGCTCGTAGCCGAGCGCCCGGCCCGCCCTCCACGCCGCGCTGAGCAGGGTCGAGCACGCGTTGCGGGTGCCGTCCGTGGCCACCCTGGTCACCTCCAGCGCCCGGCCCGTGTCGTAGTGCCTGGCCACAGGGCGGCCAACGATGGCCACCCCGACCAGTCGCTCGCCTTGAGCGGCGCCGATGGAGAACTTGTGGCCTCGGGGCGCCCGATGATGGCGATGCTGCTCGTCCACGAACGCGCACGCCTGCGCGAACGTGACCGGCTCCAGGCGAAGCCCGCTCACGCGACCCTCAGCGACTCGAGGATCGCCTTCCCCGCCTCCATCTCTTCGGCGGTGAGCTGCTTGAGCTCGCTCGGCAGCGCGGACGGGGCGGTGGAGTCGGGCATGACGATCGGCTCGGGCGGCAACTCGGGAGCCTGCCGCCTGCCCGGATCGTGCTCGTCCTCCTCCCACACGCCGGCCTCCTTCATGATCTGGTGCAGGATGTCGGCGGCCTGCCGCAGCCGCTTCAGGTTCCGGTCGGACAGGACCCGGCCCGCCTTCGTCTCCCACCCGCTGCGGGCGTGCTTGACCGCCGCCGCGGCGTCCTCCACTGCGTCGGCGGCCGCCGCCAGGTCCGGGCTGCCCGAGCGGTAGACGGTGACGGGGACAGGCTCGTGGATGTCCACCCTGCCGTCGCCTGCGGGCTCGTAGGGCACCTGATACCAGCCTTCTGCGCCGTGCCCGTCGACCACGCGGGCGATCGCCGTGTCCGGGAAGGTGGCCTCGACCGTGACTGACTTGACCTCGCCGGACCCGTGCGCCCACTCGGTGACGGCCTCGCGGACCGCTGCCTTGGTCTCCTCGAACGACATCCCCGACTTGGCCTCCACCACGCCCGTCCCGGAACCGGGGGAGGGAGCGGCCGCGTCGGCGGTGAGCGGGAAGTCCTGGTGGTCGTCCTCCACGGCGAGCGTCAGCGCGCCGAACTCGACCGGCGTGACCTCGACGGGGGAGGGGAGCGGCTCACCCGGCTTCAGGTAGGTGAGCGTCATGTGCGGGGTGAAACCGTGATTGGCGGCGTACCAGATGCCCGCCTCGTCCAGCGCCTGCGTGACTCGCTGGCGCAGCTCGGCCAGGCCGGGCACGTCGACCGGCACCCACGCCGGGATTCCGTCCTCGTTCTCGGGAAAAGCACCGATGCCGCCGATGATGCCGGCCAGCGGCGCCGACTGGGCGGCGACCTGCTCGACCACGACGGCCGCCTCGGCAAGCTCGGCCTCATCCAGGCCCTCGCCGAGGTAGGCGAGCGTCACATGAAGCTCCTCGGACGGCAGCCCACCCTCGACGGCGACCTGGTCGGCGACGTCGGCCGGAATGGTGAGCGACACCATCGACCGCAGCTCTCCCACCGGGATCACCTCCACCCCGTCGACCAGGTCGTCGAAGGCGGGGTCGGCCTTCACCTCGCCGACGTGGGGCAGGCCTGACTTCACTGACAAGGTCATCGTCTGCGACGCGGCGCCGAACAGGACCGGCGAGAACTCGAACCAGTCGAGGTCATAGATCCTGCGCACCCCAGCCTTGGTGTCCTTGCGAGCGCCGCCCGGGGGCACCGAGTAACCGATCGACCATTCGCACTCGTTCGACTTGGAGTAGAAGCGGACCTTCTTGTACGCCTCGCGGCCGTCCTTGGTGTCCAGGTCATACAGGGCCCGCACGAAGACGGCGCCCGCCTCGCGCGGCCACGGCTTGCCGTCCTTGGTGAGCGTGGGCAGGCGCGGATCGCCGGGCAGCCACTCCTCATACACCTCAGCCCTGGCCGCCCACTTCTGCACGTCGTGGGCGAAGACGCCCTTCGGGCGTCGCTCACGGATCGTGCGGGCGAACGCGCCCGGCATGATGATGTCGCCGACGTTGTCCCTCACGCCCGTGATCGCGACCAGGCAGGCCACGGTCCCCTTGGGCGCGTCCGCCATGTCGGCGGTCGACGATAGCGCCACCGACTTGTGTTCGAGCTGTGTCGTCATCTGGCGTCCCCCCGCGTGATGTGATCGCGGGGAGGATGGCAGATCGGAATGCTTAGGTCGTTCCCGACAAACCCGGCTGCTACGGCTCAGGCGTAGGTGAAGGCGTTGGCCTTCGAGAAGGGGCCCGCGTCCGTGGTCACCTGGACCGCGACCGCCCCGGCAGCCTTGGCGGGCGTCCTGCACGTGATGGTCTTCTCATCGACGACCACGACGTTCGTGGCGGCCGTGCCGCCGAACGCCACCGTGCTGCCCGGCGTGAAGTTCGTCCCCCTGATGGTGACCGTCTCGCCGCCCGCGGCCGCCCCGGAGGCAGGGAAGACCGACCCGACCGCAGCGTCGGGGAAACAGGCGTCGAGCAGCGACTTGCGGACCAGGGCGTCCTTGGGGAAGCGCAGGTTGCGCTTGCCCTCGGGGAAGCTGGTGCCGTCCAGGCGGGTGCCCTCGTACAGGTTCTCGGTGATGCGGACGATCGGGTCAGTGACGGGCAACGTGGCCGTCTTGGCGGTGGCGGCCGTCTTGGTGAGCTGGCTGCCGTTGGCGGCATACAAGGTCATCTCTGCTCCCTGGTCGGTGGAGGGGACAGGTGGCGTGTCGGCCGGGACGAGTTCCGCGTGCGGCTGCCACCGAAGCAGCAGCACAAGCAGAAGCGTCGCGCCGATCACGACGCCGGCGAGGAAGCCGACACGCCACAAGATCCCCGAGTCCATGAGCCGGGAGGTTGCCCGAGCCGCCCGCTTACGTCATCTGGGACTGCTGAGAGCCTCGCTACGACCGGCAACTTGCAGAATCTACATAGGGCTATGTAGATTCTTCTACATGGAGATAGAAGTGAGGGTGACGCCGAAGAAGGCGCAGCTTCTCAAGATCTTCCTGGAAGCTCCGGACCAGCCACGGTACGGCTTCGAGCTCATGCAGCTCACGGGCCAGCCGAGCGGCACGGCCTACCCGATCCTCGCCGAGCTCGAAAGAGGCGGCTGGATCACTAGCAGCCAGGAAGACATCGACCCCTCCAAGGCAGGACGCCCACGCCGTCGCGTGTATGTCTTGACCTGTGAGGGCTATCTAGCGGCGCGCCAAGCTCTTGAAGATCTCAGCGAGACGTTCCGCCCCCCTGCCCCCGCGCAGCCACGAGGCCGCCGTTGAGTGCCCAAGTCAGTTCCTTCGTTCTTGGCGGCCTGTTCTACATCCTGGGCGCGCTGGTTCTGGTCGCGACCACGCTCGTGGGCGTGATCTGCACCACCTGTAGCGACCTCATCAAGCAGGAGGCAGCCACCCGTCTGGAACGGCTTCCTCTGTGGCTACTACGGCGTGCGGCCCGCGGCCTCCCTGAGGAATGTCGGGAAGAGATCCTCGCCACCGAGTGGGTGCCCGAACTGCTGCACATCAGCAGGGAATCCGAAGGGCTCCCGCTCACGAGGCTGGTACGAAGCGTTAAGTTCGCCACCAACCTCCTCGGAGGCCCCGCCGCCACCGTCGGCAAGCTGCTCAAGCCGATTCGGGCGAGCGAGCTCCCACGGCCGCGCGACAGCGACCAGGCTGACAAGCTCGACCTCATTCCCGTTCCCTGGGTGCGGCGACTGATCGCACGAGTCCTCCGTCGCAGTTCCCCTGCGGGCACAACGGAACGGGAAGGCGAGCGGATCCCCGCCCCGTGGATGCCCTTCGAGTTGCCTGGTGGTCTTCGGCACAAGTGCAGCATCAGGCTAAGCCCGCGTTACGAAGGGGACACCGCCATGTATGAGCTCAGGTTCCACCCGGTCGCTCTGGAATCGCAGTCCATAACCGGGGACAAGTCGGATCTCCGCTTCGACTTCGTGTTCCACGACTCGATCTTCCAGGTCAAGTACGCGCACGGGGAAGACCCTCCAGCACCGCAGGCAGACTCGTAGCGCCACACCGAAGGGCCGGCCAACCTACACTGGCCGGCCCTTCGGCTATAGGGGTTCCTTCACCGTCACGACCTGCGTCCATGCGCGCAGCGCGGCCAGGACGCTCACCGGGTCATGCACGTCCAGGGTGGTGGTCGGCTGGTGCGGGATGACGATGTCGGCGCCTTGCCGCCCCGAGAGGAGGTCCACCACCGTGCGTGTGCCGGACACGATGCCGGTGGTGGCGGCCGCCTCCGGTCGCGCGCGGCCGACCGTGACCGCGTACGCCACCCCGTCGACGTAGCCGTGAACCTCAAACACGCTGGCCGCCTTCCTCGTTGTCGCCGTAGTCGACGCTGCCCGGCTCGGCCGGGACGACAGACCTGTAACCGGCGATGAACGCCCGCGACAGAGGCCCGCCCGCCGCCCGCCACGGATTACGCTCGATCGGCCCGCCCTCGGCCGCCACCGACCGCCCGGCCAGGCGTGCGGCACGTAGCCGCACCGCCGACACCTGCTCCTGCTGCTCCATCGGTCTCCTATCGGGTGAAGCGACGGCTCTCACGAGATCGCCGCGCTGCTCGAACATCACGGTCACGTCCGAGCACGTCGGCCACGTACTCGGTGTAGTTCCGCCACCCGTTGGCGCGGAACCAGTTGTACAACTCGTCGGAGGCGTAGGCGTTGACCCGCCGCCAGTCGCCCGAGAACAAGCTCTTGGGGTCGACGCCGGCCGCTCGGCCGCGCTTGTTGACCATGTAGCCGTTCGTCGCCGCCTCCGCCTGCCCGTACTGGTGCTCCACCCACTCGTCGTACTGGCGGCGCACCCGCCGCTCTACCGACTCGCCGGGCAGACGCTCGTCGACGGAGGCGCGGCGCCGTTCGGCTTCCATCTGCTCGACGGTGAGGCCGTGCACGTGCGCCCACGCCTCCTCCTGGTCCATCTCGCCCGAGGCGACCAGCGCGTCGATCTGGGCGTTAAGGCGCCGCTCCGCTTCGTCCTCGGCGTGCCTACGGTCCAGCACCTCCGAGATGCGGGCGGCGCTGAAGTTGTCGCTCAGCGAGCCGAGCAAGTCGGCCAGATCCTCGGCTGACAACTCCTCCAAGTCGACGCCGTCGAGCGGATCGTCCTCGATGCGGCGGCCGCGAAGCTGCGCCATGATCCGCTCGTACGCGGGCGAGTTCCACTCGACTTGGCCGAGCAGCGCCTGCAACTGGTCGACGGACAGCTCGTCCAGGTCGACTCCGTCGAGCGGGTCCTTCGCGGGCCCGTCGTGGCTGGTGCCCAGTAGGGAGAGCACGCCGAGCAGCCACGAGCGCATGTCGTCGTCGAGATAGTCCGCCCCGGCCATCAGCGACTCCATGCCGGTGGTGAACACCTCGCCGCCGCCGTGCGCGTAGACGCGGCCGGTGTACGGGTGAGGGAACCCGCCGTCGTAGCCGACCTCGCCGGGCCCGACGCCTACCTCGAAGGGTTCGCCGCGCTCGCGGTGGCCGACGTCGCCGCTCGCGGTGCGTTCCCACAGGAACGCCCGCTCTGCCTCGCGCAGGCCGGGCAGCCGGTGCTGGAAAGCGTGCCCGAGCTCGTGCACGCCCTGACGGAACTGCTCCTGCGGCGTCGAGTCCGGCATGACGATCGTGTGCGCCTTGGGGCTGTAGCCGGCACGGCCGGGCCCGCCCATGATGTTCGGCTGGGCGATGGCCAGCCCCACGGGCCCCTCGTCGCCGAGCATCGCCACCCAGTCGGCCGGGTAGACGTCTTCCACCTTGCGCATCGCCTGGACGGGCTTGTGGCTCTCCTTGCGGGCCTGCCCGGTCTTGGTCTGGTAGGTCAGGCGGGCGCCGCCGAACGAGCGGACCTCGCGCAGAACCTCCAACACCGCCTCGCGTCGCAGCTCGGCGACGCGCAGCTTGGCCGCCTCGACCGCCCTGCGGGCCTTCCTCGCCTCCTTCTCCGCCTTGTCGAACGCCTTCTGGTGGGCGGGCGACGGCTCCGACAGGTTGTTGGCGAAGGCATGCTGGCTGGCCTCATGCTCGGCCTTGGCCAGGGCGCGCTCCGCGTCCCACATCGCCTTCTCGGCCGCCTCCGCCTCGGCCACAGCGCCCTGGTAGGCGGGCGTGGCCAGACGGCCGGTGAGGGCCTGGTCGACCTCGGCGCCCGCAGCCTTGATGACGGCCAGGTGCCTCATGGCGTGCTCGCCAGGCCCGTCGTCGGCGGCCACATCCGGGACGGTGGCGGTGATCTGCTCGGTTCCCGGGTCGTAGCCGTCCTCCAGGTCGGCCAGATTCAGCGGCCGGTACACGGTGCGGGTCACCTGCCGGTGTCCCAGGTCGGAGAGGTTGGCCGGGAGCGCCTGCCGGTAGGAGGTCAGTCGCTCGGCCAGGCCGCCCTCCACCGCAGGCAGGGCGGCCGGGCTGGGGGCGCCGCCCTCGAACAGCGCGGTCACGTCCAGGCGGCGGGCGAGCGCCATGTCGATCGTGGTGGGCGGGTCGGCCTGGAACTGCTCCAGCATCCGCGCCAGCGCCTGATCGTGCGTCTCGCCCGGCAGCGGATCCACCTGGAGGATCGACTCCACCAGGTTCGTCGCGGCTCGCTCCCGGATCTGGGAGACGAGCGGGGCGAGCCGGTCGGCCAGCACCGCGGCGTGCTGCTCGTCGCTGGCCAGTGCTCGGGCGGCCTGCAGGGCGGGAGCGCGGTCATCGAGCCGCTTCCACGCCTGCTCGACCAGGTCGGGGGAGCGCAGCCACGCACGATCCCCAGCCTCGGGCGGGTGGACGCGCCGCATGCCGACCTCGTCGGCGATCGCCGCGGCGGCGTCCCGGTACAGGTCCATCTCTGCTTCGCCGAGCGCCTGCCGTACGGCGCGCAGCCGCGCGGTCTGGACGCGGCGGGCCTGCTGGCGGGCGATGCGCAGCTCGGCGTTGTCGCCGCCCTTGGCCAGCCTCGTCACCTGCAGGCTGGTGTCGTCGTCGAGCATGGCGACCACGGCCTGCACGTCGGAGTAGGTGCGCACCACCGCGGTGACGCCAACCTGCTGCCCGTCCTCCCCGAGCAGCGGCACGATCTCCTCGACGGTGCCGGTGGCGCCGCCGTGCGTCGCATCCACGCTGATCCGATCGCCGACCCGCACGTCGCGTGCCGGGATGACGCCGTCGCCCGTGTCGTCGAGCAGCGCGTCCCACGGCTGGTCGGCCGACGATTCACCGCGTGCGACCCGCAGTACGGAGGGGAAGCCGCGCGAGGTGACGACGAGCTCGCCGCCGTCGCCGCCCTCGGCGAGCACCTCCCATTCCTCCACCGGGTCGAACTCGCCGCTCGTCTTCCACAAGGCGACGATCTTCCGGTCGACGTCGTTGACGCGGATGGTGTCGCCCGGCTCCAGCCGGTCAGGCCTGATGTGCTCCTCACGCCGCGCGGCCGCGGGCGCAACCTCGACGTCGTCGGGCAGGTCCGGCATCAGGTGCACATCCACGCCCGCAGCCAGGATGCGCTGCTCACGCCGCCCGTCCGCGTGCTCGACCGTCACGCTGACGAACGGCATCCGCGAGACCGGCTTCGCCTCGATGATCCGGACCGGCCGCACCTGGCCGCCCGCCTCGTCGGGGATGGCCACCACGTCGCCCGCGACGAGGTTTTCCGGGTAGGCCTTCTCGACCCGGTCGCGGTGCGGCTCGTGCGGCGGCGCCGGATACCCGGCCAGGCGCGCGTAGGAGGCGTCCACCCAGGAGGCAGCCCGCTCCAACGCCCGCTGCTGCACCGCAGGCAGACCCTCGGCGGCGAGCTGCCGCAGACGCTGGCCGAGAGCGCGCATCTGCTCGGCCGTGACGGGCTGACTGGCCCGCAGCCGCGCTGCCGCCTCCCGCGCCTGCGGGCTGGCGTCCTGGTCCGCGTCGATGGCCAGGGCCAGGACCCGCTTGCGGATGTCGGACCGCAGCCGTACTCGGGTGGCGGGGGTGCCGTCCGGCAGGCTGACGATGGTCGAGCGCGGCTTGCGCTCGCCGGGCGGCTTCGGCGCCCGCTTCCGCTTCTTGCGCAGCCCCCGACCGCGGGTGACCGTCTCGCCGGCGTCGGCCTCGACGAGTGACGGCTGCCCGTCCGGGTCGAGCACGTCGAAGACGATGCGGTCGCCGTCGCGTTCGACACCGACGACCTTCGAGGCGTTGCCGTCGTCGTCGATCAGCCATTCGCCGACCGCGACGTCTCCCGCCGTGGTCTGCCCGATCTCGGGCTGCTTGCGCGCCCTGGTGCGCTTGGTGACCTGCTCGCCGTCTGGGCGGGCGCGGATGGTGCGCCGGTCCTCGCTGTCGCGTTCGGTGGTGAAGGTGAGGTCACCGGCGCGGGTGACCTCTTCGACGGTGGCGGTCTGGCCGTCCGGGGTGTCGATGCGGTCGCCCGGCTCGATGTCGCCGACAGCCGCCTGTTCGGGGATGCCGTCGACGGCGGCGCGCTCGGCTTCCTCGCGGGCGCGCTCCCAGTCGGCGGCGCGGCGGCGGGCGGCCCGCGGGTCGCCTCCGGCCATGACCAGCCGGTCAGCGAGCGTCTCCCGCAGCGTCTTGAGCTGAGCCGCACGAATCCAGTCCAGATCCCCGTCTTGGGCGGCGGCGAGCGCGGCGTCCGCGCGCATCCACGCGTCCTCCAGATCGCTCACGGGCGCCTGGCCGTTCTCGGCGGCGTCGGCGATCTCGTCGAAGCTGGTAACCGCCTCGACGAGGGCGGGCCCGCCCGCCTCCTCCAGCATGGTGCGGCGCCGCTCCTGCGCCTCCGACTGGTTGGCGGCGCGTGCCTCCTCCCTGGAGGTGCGCAGCTGCTCGGCCTGCCCCTCGGATGCGGCGGCGTCGTCGGTGCCGAGCCGGTCGACCTGGTCGGGCAGGCGGATCATGTTCGTGTCGGGCAGGTAGCGGGCGGGTTGGTCGCCGACCGTTTCGACGACGTCCTGCAGGCGGACCGGCTGGCCGGGCTGGTATCCGGCCGGGATGGTCGCCTCCCAGGCGCGGGCCTCGCTCTGCGTCAGGTAGGTGCCGTTGCGGCCCTGCACCCGCCGTACCGCGTCGCTGGAGCGGACGAACCGGATCCGGTCTCCCGGCTGCAGCTCGGACGGGCTGACCGTGGCCGTGGGGCGGCCCGTCTCGGTGTCGGCTGGCTCGTCCAGGTCGACGAGGTCGGCCGTGGCAGGCGCGGCCGTACCGGCGTCGTCCCCGCCCGGCTCGCTGTCGCCGTCCGCCGCTGCCGCTTCGGGCGCGGCCGCGTCCTCCTGCGACCCGCGCACGTCGACGACCGCGAACCCGTCGCCGTCGTCGTGCACGGTCGGGGTCGGGTCGTCCAGGTCGACGACAAGGTCAGCGTCGGGCTCGGTGGCCGGGTCGGTGGCGCTGGCGGGCCGGAGCGTCTCCAGCTTCTCCTTCAGGAGGGCGAGGGTGTCCGCCGCCTCCTTGTAGGAGTCGTCGTTGGTGTTCTTGATCTCGTCCAGGTGCGACTGCGTTTTGATGATCTCGCCGAGCAGGCGGGAACGTTCGCGCACCTCGGCAAGCTGGGCGGCCTTCCCGAACGGCTTGCCGATCGCGCCCTGCATCTTGCCGGCCTGCTCGCGCAGGTGGGCGATGCGCTTCTCCGCGGCCTCGATCTGCGGCTCCAGACCGGCGAGGCGGTTCTCCAGGGCGCGCAGCATGCCGTTCCCGGACCCGTCCGTGAGCTGATGCCCCCGGTAGGAGGAGACGCCACCGGCGAAGTCGAAGCCGACGTCGATCACGCGGAATAGCTGGTCGCCGTAGTAGCGGCGCGTCTTGATGGCGTAGATGGGATGCCCGCCGAGCTCGCCGATCAGGATGGGCCGGTCCTCGGCGGCGGGCCCGTCGCGGACGTCGCGGACGGCGGCCAGGAGCGGCTCGTACACGTCGGCGCGCTTGTCGGTCTCCAGGTCGCCGACCTTGATGGCGAAGTTGTCGCCGCGTGTGTCCACCCGGGCGGCGATGGCTTCCTGCCACTCGCCGATGTCGGAGGTCAGCTCGCTGATCATCTGCTCGGCGCGGGTGATCTGCTGGGTCAGGTTGCCTTGGGTGCGCTGGTGGGCGCGGTCGAGCCGGTCGAGCCGGTTCAGCTCGGTGTCGGCCTTGGCCTTGTCCAGCAGGTACGGGTTGCCGGTGGCGAGCGCCTTCACCTCGGCGAAGGAGAGGGCGGCATCGCCGATGTCCTCGATCTCTCGGACGTCGAGGGTGCCGCGCTTCATCTGGGCGATGAACTTCTGCTTCCGCTCGACCGTCTGCCAGCTATATCCGTCAAATGTCCCTTCCGTGACATAGCGGATAATGCGGACGTCCTTGTCGTGCAGGTTCAGGTTGAAGTTGCCCTGCCGCTCCACGCGGCCCTCGCGCTGAGCGAGGTCGGCCGGACGCCACGGACAGTCCATGTGGTGCAGGGCGACAGCCCTCGACTGAACGTTGGTGCCGGTGCCCATCTTCTCGGTGGAGCCGAGCAGCACGGCGATTTTGCCGGTGCGGGCGTCCTCGAACAGCTTCGCCTTCTGCGCGTCCGTGTTCGCCTCGTGGATGAAGCGGATCTTGTCGGCAGGGACGCCACGGGCGACGAGCTGAGCCTTCATCTCGTCGTAGGCCGCCCACGTGGAAGCGTCGCCGTCCCCGGCCGGTGCGTCGACCGGCTCGTCAGGAACGCCGAGCTTCGGGTCGGGGACCGTGACGAGGGAGTCGCCGCGGGCGATGACGATCTGGTCGACGGCGCCGATGGCGGCGTCGAGGTCGATGACGAACGCCTGCCGCTCGTCATCCCATTCGACCTTGGTGATACGGGTCGGGGTGCCGCTGCGGTTCAGCCACTGGCCGGCCTTGAGCTTCTCAGCCTTGACCTTGGTCCCCTTGGGCTTGCCGGGCTTCTTCTTCGGGGTGCCCTGGTCCATGAACACGATCTGGAGGGCGCCCGGCGTGGGGTGGAGCTCGTCGGAGTCCTTGCGGATCGGGTACTGCCAGTCCTTGGAGTGCTCGTAGATCTCGGCGATCTTGGCGGCGGCGATATCGAGCTTGCCGCCGACCTGCGGCATGCTCGGGTCGATCAGCCGCATGTCGAGGGCGGCCCGCTTGCCGTCGCCGCTGATCTTGAGCATGTTGTCCTCGACGATGCGGTCCTCGTCGGGGTCCGGCTCACCCTCGTACTCGTCTTCGGGGATGCCGTTGATCCACTTGCGCGGGTTGCCGATGCGGACGGCCTCGGCGCGCTGGCCCAGGTCCTGGATGTAGTCGAGCTGCTCGATCGAGGCGGGGATGACGACGGTCTCCCCGCGGTTGCCGTTGGCGTCCTTCCGCACAGGCGGGGTGGGCAGGCCCAGGTCCTCGGCCGTCTTCACGTCCGCTGCGACCCGGTACATGCGCAGCAGCTCGGGCACGTTGCGGAACTTCGCGAAGCGCGCTTTCTGCCTGAATCCGTTGCCGTCCGGGTTCAGCTCGATGTCGGTGACAACGTCGCCGAACGTGGCCGCCCACGTGTCGAAGTCGTCGATGCCGACCTCTTCGAGCAGGTCGGGCCGCAGGTAGCGCTGCATGACGTTCGCTTCGGTCACCGAGTTGGCGATGTCGGTGCCGGTGGCGAAGGTGACGATGCGGCCAGATTCGGACTTGCCCCGCAGGTAGTGCAGCTTCATGTGCAGGTCGCTCGCGCGGCCGGACCCGTCGATGCCGGCGCCCTCGATCCGCGAGGGGGTGCGCAGGTTCTTGTACATGTGGGCTTCGTCCACCATCAGGTAGTCGATGCCGGTGTGCTCGAAGTAGACGTTGCCCTCGTCCTTCTTCGAGTCGAGCTTCGCCTTGATCTTCTCCTCGGCCTGCACGAGCTGGCGTTCCAGCCGCTTCAGCAGCCGCGAGTCCTCACCGAACTCCTTCGCCCGCTCGATCGCGGCGCGGAGCTTCTCCAGCTCGCTTTCGCGGTACTCCTTCTGCACGTCGGGGTGCATGTCGATCTTCTCGAACGCCTTCTGCGTCAAGATGACGGCGTCCCAGTCGCCGGTGGCGGCGCGGGCGACGAACTCGCGCCGCTTGGCCCCGGTCAGGTCGGAGCTGCTTGCGGCGAGGATCTTCGCGTTCGGGTACAGCTCCAGGAACTCGCGCGAGAATTGCTCGAGCATGTGGTTCGGCACCACGATGGCGGGCTTCTTGGCCATGCCGGTGCGGCGCAGCTCCATCGCGCCCATGACCATTTCGGCCGTTTTACCGGCGCCGACCTCGTGCGCGAGCAGCACGGCGGGCTCGTTGATGATGCGGGCGACGGCGGCCTTCTGGTGCGGGCGCGGGTCCCAGCCCTCGGCCAGGCCGGGCAGTGAGGGGTTGGCGCCGTCGTAGGAGCGCAGGACGATCGAGTTGAAGCGGTCGTTGTAGATCCGGGCGAGGCGTTCGGCGCGGTCGGGGTCCTCCCACACCCACTCCGAGAACCGCTCGGCCATCTCCTGCGCCTTCTGCTGCGCCTCGATGGTTCCGGCAGGGTCGGCGACGGATCCGCCGCCCGGCGTCGACTGGGTGACCTTGATCGTGGACTGGCGGAGCAGCGCCTCGGCGATCTCGATGGCCGACCACTGCTTGCGGTCGGTGCCGAACGTGTTGCGGGCCTCGTAGCCGTCCTTGTAGCCGTTGACCTCCCACAGGGAGCCGCCCGCGTGGTTCACCTTCACGGTCGGGTCGTTGAGGATGTCGCGCAGGAATTCCTGCACGGTCTCGGCGGAGATCCAGGCGGCGCCCATGCGGGCGTCGATCTCGCCGGGGGTGAGGTCGCGCGGCAGCACCTCCTCCAGCGCGGCCACGTTCAGCGCGAAACGCGGGTCGTGTTCGGCGGCCGCGCGCGCTTCGACGAGTTTGCGGCGCACGTTGCCCGACAGGTACTCGGCGGCCGGGACGAACGCGGCCTGCCCGGCCAGGAGGTACGGCTCGCCGCTCTGGGTGTAGGACGGCGGCTGATCGAAGACGCGGCTGCCCAGCCGCTGGCGGGCCTCCTCCTCGTCGACGCGCAGGAGCTTGGCGACCTCGTCCATGCGCAGCGACCCGAACCGGTCGACGACGACGGCGATGGCCTCGCCCGGATCGTCGGTCTCGGTGATGGCCTTCTTCGCGGCCACGACGCGGTGGTCGAAGATGTCGGCCTTGCGGGTGGTGTCGGTGTCGGCGTCGTAGTCGTCGAGGGCGAACACGATCGCCCCGGCGGGGTCGGACCTGAGCAGGCCGATCGCGGTCGACGCCTTCTCCGACTCCAGCGGCTTGCGGCCCGCGGCGTCGGCGGCTTCCTTGACTTCCTTCGGCGTGAAACGCCTGTTGGCCCGCTTGGAGGTAGCGCCCCACCTGGCGGTGTAGGCGTCGTAGCGGCGGTTCAGCTCCGCGCGCAGCTCGTCCATGCGCGGTGTGTCCGCCTCGGACGCGTTCTCCTCGGTCAGGAGGGCGCGGGCGACGTCACGCAGCCCGAGGAGCGCGGACAGCTGCTCAACCTGCGTGGGGTGGACGTCGACCTGCTCGGCGCTGCCGGACCGCACTTGGGTGAAGGTGCCGTCCTCGTTCTGCTGCAGCGCCCCATCGTGTCGGGAGTCACGGTCAGCGAGCTGGAGCGGCACCACCGGGGTTCCGGCCTCGCGCTGCTCGAACGTGGCACCCTGCTCCCGCGCGTCGGCGACGACACGGGCCAGAGCCTCCCGCATGGCCGGAGCGGCATCGCGGTCCCCGCGCACGATCAGGTCATGGTCGGTGAACTGGCCTCGGCCGGTCGTCTGCTCGCCGGCGATCTGCTCCGGGTGCTGCTGGAAGTAGGCGTTGACCGGGTGCTGTGAGCCGTTGACGTCCATCTTCGGGGCGTTGATCCACGACGTGTCACCCGCGGGCTCGTCCTCGCCTCGCTTACGGAAGATCAGCAGGTCTGTCACGACGTCGGTGCCTGCCGCCTTGCGGTGGGCGCCGGACGGCAGCCGCACCGCGCCGACCAGGTCGCCCATCTTGGCCATCTCGCGCCGCGCGCTGGAGTCCTCGGAGTCCATCGTGTAGCGGGAGGTGATGACCGCCACCAGGCCGCCAGGCCGGGTCAGGCCAAGGCTCTTGAGGATGAAGTGGTTGTGGATCGAGTGCTTCTTATCAGGGTTGTACTCGCGGTCGACGAGCCAGTAGTCGCCGAACGGCACGTTGCCGACCACGGCGTCGAAGGTGTTCGCCGGGGCGCGGGTGTCGGCGAACGACTCGTTGCGGATGGTGGCGTCCGGGTACAGCGCCTGGGAGATGCCCGCGGTCGTCGAGTCGAGCTCGATGCCGGTCATGTGCGCCCCCTCGGGCGCCATGCCGATGAAAGTGCCGGCCCCGCTGCCGGGTTCGAGGACGTTGCCGCCGTCGAAGCCGAGCTGACGGACGGCGTCCCAGATGCCTTCCACGAGGGAGGCGTCGGTGTAGTGGGCGTTCAGCGTGTTGCGGGACGCTTCGCGCCATTCGCTCTCGTCGAGCAGCGAGCGGAGCTCGGCCCGCTCGGGCGTGAACGACTCCCACCGCTTCAGACGCCGCTCGAACGTCACCGTGTCCGGCGACCCGTCCGGGTTCTTGAACTGGGCCTGCGTCGGGCGGGACTCGAAGACGATCGGCAGGCTGCCCCACCCGGACCAGCGGGCCAGGACGCGCTTCTCGTCGTCGGTCGCCAGCCGGTCGACCGACTCCAAGCGGCGCAACACCTTGACCGCCTCGATGTTGGCGCGGACCTTCGCCTTCTCCCCCGCGGGGGCGAGGTCCTCCTGCGAGGCGGGCCGGAACCGGCCCTCAGCCTCGGCTACATCTGCATCGGGGGAAGCTCCGCGTCCTCGAGACCCGGCTCGGCCGGCAGAAAGATCTCTTCCTGCATCACGATCTCCCGCGCCCGCGTCTCCGCGTTCCGCAGTCGGCCGATCCGCTGCTCGAACGTCTCCCCGGCTGGCGGCTTCTCGGCCAGCTCCTGGGCCAGGTCGTCGATCCGGTCCTCCACCCGGGCGGCGAGTTCCAGGAAGAACTCGTCCGGGTTCTCCAGCTCGGCCAGCGCTGTCGGCAGGTACGTCTCCCAGTGCCTGCGCGCGATCGCCGCGTAGTCCATCGTCGCCTTCTCCTTCGGCCGGGCTGTCGTCGGTCGGCGCTGGCCCGGTCTTGGGGGCGCCCATTGTAGAACTCACCGTAACACGATCATCACGGTTCGTGTCAATTTGTGTGGATGTGTCGCTCCGGCGGCGGCGGGCCTCATCGCCCAGCATCGTCAGGATCTGCTGACCGAAGCCGCTCCCCATCGGCGAGTTCCGCGCCCGCCACCCCAGCTCATCCAACTCAGCTTCACTGAGTTTGGTCATGTCGAGCGTGCGCGGGTCAGGCAGGTCGTTGTGCGACATCGTCCACTCGTGCCGGGCGACCCCAACCGCACGGTTCGTCTTCGTGATCTCGCCCTGCGCGATGTCCCGCCTCGGCATGTGGCGGGGCAACCCCTGGTAGGCGGCGTTCAGCTCCCGCTGGTAGTCCGAAGCGGCCTGGTCGACGGCGTGCCGGTCATCCCCGCCGAGAGCCTCGATCAGGCGCCCACGCGCCTTCGCGAGACGCTGCTCGACATCGCTGGGCAGCAGCCCCGGCCGGACGGACAGGTCCCGGTCCAGCCGCCGCGTCTCGTCCGGCTCGGCCGGCGCGCTGCCGTCGTCTTCGGACAGCGGCTCCCAGCCGCGGAGCACGGTCAAGCGCGCGTTCCACGATCGGGCCTCCGACCCGCGCCGCCCGTCCTGGTCGATGTAGGAGATACGGCCCCGGGCCCTGGGGCCCTTCCCGACCTTCTCCGGGACGCCGGTAATGATGACCTCGCGGCCGCGGCGCCCGCCCGCGTTCGGCAGGTACACCCGGTCGCCTCGGTCCAGGTCCTTGAGCAGCGGCGTGACCTCGTTCGTGTCCGGCAGTCCGCGGAGTTGCGTGCGCGCCCACGCGGCCAGGTCCTCGTCGCTGCCCTTGCGCCTCCAATGCGACTGGACGACCAGCCGGTTGCGCTCTATGCGGTCGCGGGTCGCCTGCGGCATGTCCGGCCACGCCTCGAGTGCCTGGTTGGTCAGCCGCATCGCGCGGCCGTAGTCGCGCGCCTCGAACGCCTCCTTGGCCTGCTTGGACAACGCCTTGACGCGCTCCTCGCCCATGGCGGGCGTGTCGCTGTCCGCCTCCGGCGCCGCCGCCCCTTCGACAGGCCCGGCGGGCTCAGGCTCGGGCGCCTGTGGTTCCTGGTTGCGCTCGTGCGCGGTGAACATGTCCTCGGTGCCCTGCGCCTCGCGCCCGACGTCGGAGAACAGTCCCGCCTGCGGCGCGCTGCGCGGCGCGCTCCCGCGCTCGGCCTGCGGCTGCTCCTGAGCACGGCCCGTCTTGTGGACCGCGTGATCCTCGTCCAGATCCCACGCCTGAGCGCCAGCCTCCAACGGCCCGCCGCCGCCCGCGCTCTGCCACTGCGCGCCGCGAGGGCGCAGCGCCACCCTCGACCCGCCGAACATGTCGGTCTCGACACCGTCGACGACACCCCGGACCGTCACCGTGTCGCCGGGCTTGGGCGGATTCTTCGCTAGAGGGCTGGCGAACCGCCCAGCGTTAGCGGCGGTTACGGGCACGTCGAACGTGATCCGATCGCCCGGCTTCAGATCTCCAGGGACGACGGTCTGCGGTGCAGTTGGGGCAACGGCCTGCGGTGCGCCCTGAGCCTTCGGGCCGGGAGACGTGGCCGCCATCTCGCGGCGGGCCGCCTCCTCACGCTGACGCTCCTCATCTGTGTCCAGCCGGATGTAGTGCTTGGGCTGATCGCCCACCATCAGCGCCGCCGCCCGGTCCTCGTCAAGCAACGCCTTCTGGTTGTCTTCCGGCACCATCACCACGTCGGGCTGCCGGTTCAGGGTCCGCAACGCCTCATCGACCTGCTCGCGGGGCAAATCTGCCAGCTGCTCGCGCAGCCTAGTCAGCGACACCCATCCGCCCGGCTCCCGCTGCAGCTTCCGTACGGCGGCGCGGACACGCTGCTCGGCGCCACCCCCCGCCGCGGCGTCTCGGCCACCCCGGTCTGCTTCGGCGTCGTCGTCGGCGGTCACCTTCGCCACCAGCGCCCGCGCCAGCTCGACCGCGTTCGGGTCATCGCGGCGGATGGCGTCGACCAGAGCCGCGAGCTCCTGCTCGGGCAGCAGACGGGCAACCCCGTCATCGTCCATACCGACGTCCACCGAGTCGACGAGGTCGTCGACGCCGCCGAGCCGTACCGTCCACCCGCCGCCCTCGGCCGGGCTCACCTTCTGGACGATGCCGGTCTGCTGCCGCACCTCCCCGTCCGGGCGGGTCCCGTACACCAGCACAGGCTGGCCAGGCTTCAACTCGCTGACCGGGATGCGCTCGTCCAGCGTCGACGGCGTGAACTCGGCGGCGTCGCTGCTGGGTTGCTCGACCGCCATTGCCTTCGGCGCGGCCTGAGCCTTGCCGGTGGGGGCAGTGCCGTCCGGCCGCTTCTCCACCGTGAGGTAGTTGCGGTGGATCGCCTGCACTGAGCCGTCTTGCAGGCGTACCTCGATCCGGCCGCCGCCGACGTTCTTCACGACGGTGCCGCGGCCTCCGCCCCACACCCGTACCGAAGCGCCGGTCTCGATGAAGCGGCCCTTACGGTCGCGCGGGTGCTGGTCGGCGTCGAACTTGGCCGCTCCGAGGCCTCGGCGCGCCTTGACATCCCAAACGTCGAACTCGGACAAGTCGGCCCCCGTCTGCCCCCGTGTGATGTGTGCGGGGTGCAGGGTGCCGACTTGCGGGCTTAACGTCGCCTCGGCCTACGCCGGAGGCAAACCTCGCAAGGTTTCCCGTGCGCGAAGGGCGCAGTCACTCAACCGGACCATGAACATGGTTCGGTCGCGGTGCACACCCTTCACGCGCTCGAGCAATTTCATGACCGCATGAGCGTCCGACCGGGATATCGTCGGCCTCTTGGCGAAGGCCTGAATGTATGACTCAGCCTCCTCGAACCAACTGTTGTAGCCCTCGCCGTACCAATCTCCTCTTCGGATGACGGCATCGACTGCCTCGGAGAGGAGGCCAAGCCTTTGATCCAGGGGCCATTCCAGGTCCAGTTGGAGAAAGCGCGGCCGAACTACATCTCTCAGGCGGTGCACCTCTCTCCCAACACGGCCTGCGAGCTCCCGGAACTGGGCTGGCGGTTGATCAAGTCTCCACTGGTTGATCGCCGTCCGTAGAATCTGCGCGACCTCACGGCCGTCGTCGTCGCCTTTGCCCATCTCCCGGACCTTCTCGTACGCCTCGACGAGGACGGACGTGGTCGTGATCGGGCGGTCACCAGTCGGCGAATGGCGCGAATGCTCTCCGGGCCACAGCGTGGCCGCGGCCTTCTCAAGCTGGTGCGTCGACTCCAGGAGGAGGTCTGTAGCGGCTCTACGCCCTGCCCGGTCTGCCATGCGGTGCGATGCTTCTTGGAGTACCAGCACGGCGAAGGGGACGGCGAAGAAGAAGGCCGTTGCGCTGGTGAGCAGGTTCGTGAGAAATGGCATGGACGACCACCAGGCCCTAAGCACGTCACCGACCACGCCGAACACGACGAACAGCAGGCCGACGCACCACATGATGACCGCGCCCCGCCGCACCGAGGCGTCGGCGGAACGCCATGACTGCCCGAGGAAACGAAGCAGCCTCGCGGCGTCGGCGAGGAGGCCAGTCTTGCCCTTGCTATCGGTCATGACGCTCCTGACGGAGACGGCCCACCTCTATCAGCGGTCATTGGTGCATATCGGTGCAAGGACAGGAGTTCGTTACTTCGCCATGGAGACGACCCACTTCAACCGGCACCGGCAGTAGGCGACCTCCTCGGCCGGGGCGTCGAAATCGCCTGGCCACCGCAGCAGCGCCCCGCCCACCTCGAACCGTTCGCCAGCGCGCCGCACCTGCCCGTCAGCCTCCAGATGGGAGGTGCGGACCTGCCCGTCCTGCCGGGACTGCCACGTCGCCGACACCATCCCTCCCGGCCCTGCCAGGTCGACGGCGACGACGTACTCGACCGCGTGATGCAGCCCTGTCGCCGTTTGTACGGCGGCGCGGCCCGCCCACTTCTCCAGGTTGGGCAGTTCGGCCCGCACCCGCGCCACCAGCGCGTCGATGTCGTCCCCGACCCTGTCGCCGTCCCCGACGAGTTCGCCCAGGCGGCGGGCAGCGCCCGCGATCAATTCCGCCAGCCAGTCACTTACCTCCGTGACGACCGCGTCCACGGCCACCCCGCCCGCCACGCCGGCCGCACCGAGCCCGCCGCCGAGTGGGCCGTCGACGAACGCCGCGGCGGAGGCGGCCGCCGCCGCGGCCAGGACGGGCGTCAGTGCGGCGGTGGCTTCCTCCCGCCACTGGCGTGTGTCCGCCACCTTCTCGATGTCGAGCGGCGCGTCTCCCACCCTGGTGTCTGTCTTGTACTCGGGCGCGAAATGCCTGGTCCCCTTGCGCAGCTTCGGGGATGCGACGCGGGCGGCGGTCCTCTGCACCAGCCGCCGCACGAGCTGCTCCAGGACGGCGCGCACGTCCTCCTCCGCCTGGTCCCGCGCGTCGAGGGCGTGGGAGGCGTCGAGGAGGGACTTCACCTCGGCGTCGTCGAGGAGACCCTGCATCATGGCGAACGCTTCGCCGGTGGCCGCGTCCCCGCCCTCCGCGCTCTGGGGCTCCTCCGCCTGCTCGCCTTGGCCGGGCAGCGGCTCGGCGCCGGGCGCAGGCTGGCCCTCCCCCTCGCCGGGCGGAGGAGCCTGGCCGGGGGAGGCGAGGCCGAGCGCGGCCGCGTCCTCGGGCCTGGTCGGGATCGGCGTCTTACCCATCGCGATGTAGAGGGCGCGGGTGTGTGGCAGGTCGAACGGTTCATGTTCGGCGATCTGCCGGTACTCGTCCAGCGTGAGGAGGCCTTCCTTCACCTCTTCGCGCGCTTCGCGGCGGCGTGCCTCCGCCGAGCGGCGCAGCACCTCGACGCTGCTCGTGTCGAACTCGCCGCGCACCCGATCGGGGGAGTCCTCGTTGAACCCGGTCGTCAGGATGCGCAGGTGAGGCGGCATCGTGATCGTCCAGAACGTGAACAACTCCTGCTCGGCGTTGTCCCACGTGCGGCCGCTGGAGTTGCCGAGCACGGTCTCGCCGACCCCGTAGGCGGCGAGCACCTCCTCCTTCGCCCGCGCGGCCATGTCGCCGTACGCCATGTCTCGCGGCGTGGCCGCCAGGTCGACGTAGGAGAGTTTCCCGCCGCCGATCACGGTCAGCTTGCCGGCCTCGGCCGGGCCGCGTCCGAACCGCTCCTCCAACCGGCGCGCGTCGGTGTCGTTCGTACGCCCCTCCACGCTCAGTACGCCGCCAGGGCGGCCGTCGTTGAGCATGAAGGAGCTGTTGTAGATCTTGGCGAGGAAGTCCTGATCGACCGCCAAACCGGCCGCCTGCAGCGGCGTGATGCCCATGTACGGGTCGGTCGGGTGCGGCTTCCTGAACCATCGAACCCGCTCGGGCGGGATGGGGATGCGGATGCCGTCCGGCGTGATCGTCTCGAAGTGAGACAGCAGGTCGCCGTTCTTGCCGGGCACCGGCCTGGTACGGCCGGGCGGCAGCAGGTCCAGCCGGATCGGCCGCCCTCGGCGATCCTGGGTGATCTCCACGAACGCGCCCCGCGGCGACAGCAGCACCTGCGCCGACAGGCGGTACCTGAGCTGACGGCCGGTCTCCAGCTTGTTCGCCCGGCCATCGTTGAGCAGGTCAAGGAGAGGGTCGTCCTCGATGAGCTCGCCGCTGTCCTGGTCGCGCAGCACGAAGTCGAGGTTGGACTGATTCTCGGCGGTCGCATCGACCGCCTTGAACACCCACACAGTCCGCTCGAACGCCTCAGCGACCGCGCGGTCGACAGACCAGGCTCGGCGCGCGGCCGCCGACAGATTCGCAGCCCAGTCCGAGACAGCCACCGTGCCGAGCCCGCTCACCGAGGAGGACAGCAGCTGCTTCAACTCGAGTTCCGGGCCCCCGTGGAGCGTCTTGTTCTCGCGGGGCAGGAGGCCAGGCAGGAAGGTTCGTCGCGCCACGGCGGCCTCAGCTTGTCCGGCCGGAAGCCAGGATGCCGCCCGCGGCTATCAGGTAGCCGCCCGTCAGGGCCAGACCCACGATCGGCTCCCACGCGAACGCGGCGACGACGGTGAACAGGGCGCCGATGAGGAGCAGCGTGACGCCGGCAATGTCGCGCTGTATCCGCTGTCGGCGTGCCGCCAGGTCGGGCTCTGGCTCGGCTACGCGCTCGTCCTGGTCGAAATACACGTGGGCCCCTCCGTGCTGGTGCCCGCCGCCGAGGGTGTGGGGCGGGCTCCGGGGCACGGTAGGGGCCCGAATCGTTTACGTCGCCTCAGGCGGGCTAGCGCAGCCCGTCCAGGCGGCTGGCCTGCATCAGCGCGACCGGCTCAAGGCTCTTGCGCTTCTTGCGCTGTTCACGCAGTTCCCTGGCGGCTTTCTCCCGCGCCTGCCGCAGGGCAACCTCCCTGGCGGTGGTTCCCGGCTCAGGATGAGAGCGGGCGGCGCGTTCGGTGGGGACGCCGCCCACCAGATGCCTGGTGTCACCGGCATCTGCCGCGCACGGCTCCCACACGACCACGTCGAACGGCAGCCAGCACTTGACGCACTTACGGTCGAGGGCTTCGTACACGAGGCCGTTCTCCTCGTAGTCCTCGAAGTGCGTCAGGTCATCGGGGAAGGTGACGAACGGCTTCTCCGTCAACCTCCACATGAGTTCAGGATCAACTGGCGACATCCAGAACGCGATACCCCAGACGTGGCCAGGCGGGTATGACATACGGCTATCTCTCCCAGCAAAGGCGCGCACTCCGCCTTCTCACCGGTGGCGCCACCCCGCGGCGAGAGCTGTCCCCGGGGCGGACCGGGCATAGGACAGGGCTCTCGGGGCAGGGGCGGCGGGCCAGGTGTCAGGCGTCACGCAAGACGGTTTCGGGAAGCTTTCGGGCCCCATTAGGGCCGCCACAAAAGTAACGATCATTGTCAGCGCGGGTAAAGGGGCGTCGGACACTGGGAGTGACACCAGCGGCGGAACATTGGACCGTAACAATCCCGCATCCGTGGCAACCAAAACCGCTCGGCGAACGTCCCCGCGCCCACATGAGTCATGTGCCGTGTCAGGTGATGATCCGCCAACCCTCCTCCACCGCAGGCTCGTACAACGCCATCAGCAGCGCCTCCCCACGGTCAGGTGAGCCGACACCGCGCTTCTTCATGTCCTTCTTCGACTCCACCACGCTGTGCCCGGTCGAGTTCGTGAACAGCTTCGGCCCCGACAACTGCGCGGACGCCAAGTCATCCACCCGCAGCCGCAGCCCCGTCACCCCGTGCTCATCCGGCCGCAGCATCGTCCGCCCGGCCAGCCACATCTCATCCCGCTTCCGCCACGGCCGCAGCGTCGCCTCATCCGGCTCCCGACCAGTCGACTCCGACACCATCACGCCGATGATCTCCGCCTGGTGCCGGCCTTCCTTGCCCCACTCCTGCAGCAGCGCCACCAGGCCCCAGCCGATACCGTTCTGGTCGATCTTCACCCGGACCGGGTTGGATGTCCCCAACCGGCGCCGCAACGCCTCCGCACGGTCGATGTGCTGCAGCAGGATCCCGGCAAGCTGGATGTAGTCGGCGTTCTCCGGTCCCGAGCTGGCGTGCTCGACCGTGGCCAGATCGCCGACGAGACGCGTGATGACGAACTCGTCGCCACCGTCGACCGCGACGTCGACGCCGAGCCTCACCCACGCGCCACGCCGGACCAGCCACTCGTCGTGCTCCTCGGGCAGGCCGAGCTGGTTGAGAGGTACGGCGTCAGCATCGCGCGGCTCCTCCATGTCGACGGCGGCCTGCACCCAGTCGTAGGGGATGACCACGTTGGTGAGCCCCTGCGGGAACTTCGCCTCGATCTTCGCCCGCACGTAGTTGGACTTGACGCCGTGCACGCGGATGGTCCGCTCGATCCACTTCAGGTCGACCATGTGCTTGGCCGGCGAGTGCCCGCCACCGGGGCAGGACTGGCACTCGCCGAACCACTCCCCAGTCAAGTTCGGGGTGTCGTACGCGGAGATGGGGATCGTCTCCACGTCCTGGTCGCGGCACAGCTTCTCGAACCATGTGTTCGGCTCGTCCGTGGGCGGGTTACCGATCGCGATCATTCTCGCGCCGTCACCCACCATGAGACCGGCCAGGTTGTCGCCGATGGTGTGCGCGATGCCGCCCGCCTCCTCCACGACCAGGAGAAGCTGGTTGGCGTGGATGCCCTGCACGGCGGCCTCGTTGTACGGCGCGGCCGCGATGCCGTACGCGACCACCGTGTCGAGGCCGTTGGCGTCGGGCAGCTTGTACTGCGCCATGTCGATGGTGCCGGGCAGTCCTGCCCGGGAGTGCGCGGAGCGGACTTCCCGCCACAGCTGCCGGACGACTTGCCGCCACAGCGGGGCCAGGCTCACCGTGACGGAAGTGCCGACCGGGTGGACGAGGCTGCTCCACAGCACGAGCTGCCCGCACGAGAACGTCTTCGAGGACCCGAAGCAGGACGGGACGGCGACCTGCTTGTGCATGGTCAACGCCGTCATGAACCGGCGCGGCACGCTCCACACCGCGCTCCCCAGCACCTGCTCGCAGAACCCCACCGGGTCGTCCACCCACAACGCGAACGAGGTGCCAGCCACCCGGTAGGCGGCCGCGTACACCTGGCGGGCTTCGGCGTCGGTCAGCTCCTCGAGCAGGAGTCTCCGCTCGTCGGGCGGCAACTCCATCAGCTCGGTGAACATGGTGGCGGCGAGCCGGGAGCGTGGGTCGCCGGGAGAAGCGACCGCGCTTGGGGTCACCAACGCCACGGCGACCCGCCCGAGGCGCGTGCTGCTCCGGCCGCTGACAACTCGGCGACACCTACATCCGAAGCGGGCATCTGGCGGCGGGCGAGGCCATACGAGCCGGAGCGGACGATCACGGCCAGACACGATGAAGCCTCATCCGCCTTACGTCCAACGAGGACGGCAGCGACTTGAGGAATGACCTTCGCGCAGAAACGTTCGCCGCTGTAGCCTCGAAAGCGGAGGGGAGTATCCCCTAAGAGCGGTCTCCGTCACTAAAGGTGCCTGCATCGCGCGATGATGCGAGTCACCCGGGGCCGTAGCCCGCAGCACGTTCTCGCGGGCGGGAGAGACCTCCAACACATCAGGCATGCCCTGGGTGTGTTGGAGAGTCAGATCCCCAGGGTTCTAACCCCAGCTCACCCTAGGCACGGGTTTGTTGGGAGAACCACGGTGACGATCACCGACCTGCTGGACGCCCTGAGTGACCTCTCCTCCGTACTCGCCTTCCTGATCGCCATCCCCACCGCGTGGGAGATCTTCCGACGCAACCGGCGGCAGCGGCGCAACGACGACCAGGTCGAGGGGTCGCGCCAGACGCCCCGCGATCAGGCCGGACATGACGAAGCACAACCCAGAGCTGACGACTCGCCGGAGTGACTACTGCCTACTGACGTGGGGCGTAACCGTACTGGGCGCCCCACTCATCTGCAGAGGCAGGCTCGTAGAAGATGCGCCGGCCGAAGTTCGCCGACTCAGGGTCCGTCCCCTTGGCCTTGGCGGTGCGCAGCCGCTCCTTGACCGCCTCGTACGGCACACCCCACCGCTCGGCCAGGTCCTTGGCCGCCAGCCAGTGGAAGCGGTTCTCCACCCACCAGGCCGGGAACGCCTCCTCGTCGACGAGCTGCACCCGGTTGGCCGCGAGGGACATGCGCGGCACCTCGATCCCGTTCTCTCGCGCGTACTCGATCCGGTCCAGCACGCGCTTCGTGCTCACCCCGAGCCGTTCGGCCATGACCGCCAGGGGGACCATGCCCGCGGACTCCGACGCGGTGCCGGCGTCGGGCTCAGTGAAGCCCCACTCCTTGGCGTGCTTGAGGTCCTTGCCGACCATCACCTTGCCCAGCTCGGTCAGTTCGCCGACTTCGACGTTGTTCAGCTTGTTGCCGTCGATGGTGGTCTGGGAGAGCTTGAGGACGCCGCGGACGCGGTTCTCTCGGGCCTGCTGCTCCTCGACGCCGATGGCTGCGATCTCGGAGACGGCTTCGGCGATGACCTTCTCGGCCTGCTCGGGCGACCACTTGGGCAGGGTGCTGGGGATGGACGCCTCGGGCAGGATCTCCTGCCACTGGGCGCGGCCGAGGGCGGCGAGTCTCATCGTCGGCAGCACCTTGCGGTCGTGCCGCATCACAAGGACGAGGGCGCCGAGGTTGCGCTTCTGTACGGCCTTCTCGTGTCTCTTGCGGGCGGCCTTCACTGTCTGGTGAGCGGCCTTGGTCCGGGCGACGGTTTCCTGGATCTCTCTGCTCAAGGTGACGTTCACGGCGGGTCCTTAATGGGTTCCTGGGGCTTGTATCCTCCCGCGCCAAATGATCGGGCGGTGCACGCACACCCGTGCGCACACCGCTGATTGTAGGGGATGTTTATTCGCTTGTGAACTCCCGAGCGGTCAGCCGCGCGGCCGCGCCTCGACTGGTCTCCTGGTGAGCCTGAAGCTTGGCCGCGGTCGAACGGGCGCGGGAGGCGGGACGTCGGTGAGGTCCTCGATGTACATGACGAGTCTGCCTTGGGGGTGGATGTCGCCGAGGCGCATGTCGGGGCCGTCGAGGTGCTCGGCGTTGTCGTCCGGAAGTACGCCGGCGTCCACGATGCCGTCGACCACCGCCTTCCACGAGGGATACAGGTTGGCGGGATCGCGTCGGCGCCGGTCGGGCGGCTCGTACACCGCGATGATCGACGCTCGCTTCATGCTCGGGATCTTCGCCGCTCGGGCCAGCCAGCATGCGGTCTGGCGCAGGTTCTTCTTCAAGGGGGCTTCCTTGCGCCAGTGCATCCGGTCGTTGGAGTTGAGCAGGGGCGTGCCCGCGGGCATCTCCAGCGTCCATGTGCGGCGCGCCGCCGCACTCGGTTCGGTCTCTGTCACAGGCGTCCTTCCTGGTCGGGTGGAGGGCTCGCGGGCGGCGGGATGTGGTTCCCGTCGCCGCCCGCGAGCCGGTCAGAAGCCCGCGAAGGAAGTTTCCATATGGGAAGCTCCTACGCGGGGATCAGTTCGAGGCCGAGTTGGCCGTCGATGATGGGGATGGGGTGGGTGCCGGGCTGGTGGAGGTGGGCGCAGCGGCAGCCGCAGCCGCCCGCGCAGTGCCGGCCGTCGCGTCCGCAGCGGCCGCACATGCCGGTGGCGGCGAACCAGTCGGCGTCGTCGCCGAACTCGACGTGGTCCGGGCATGGGGCGGCGTCGGCCGGGGCTCGGCAGATGTTGCACACCAGGCCGGTGGCGGGCCGCTCGTCGTCGGGGATGGGCTGGTACTTCACCACTGGGCGGCCGGGTCCGGCTGGCCGTCGCCGTCGAGGTCGGCGGGCTGGCTCTCGATGCCGGTCATGGTGCAGCCGTAGGTGTCGGCGTAGCCGATCGGCCACACGTCGATGGGGTACCAGCCGGGGAAGCCGTCGTAGTGGCGGTAGGCGCCCCGGTAGGTGGGCCGCTTCTGGGTGGGGTAGCTGCGGGCAGGGTCGCGCCGGTAGGGGACGGCTGACTGCGGGACGGCCGTCGCCTGGGTGGTGGGTCTGCTCTGGGGGAGTGCGGGCTTGGCCGGTGCGACGGGCGGCCGGGCGGGGGCGACGTTCGGCCTGGCCGGGGGGATGGGCGGCCGCGTCTGAACGGCGGCAGGCTGGACGACGCTGCTGGGCGCCTTCCCCGACAGCGCGTTGCCGCTGCCGGTGGGCAGCTTCGGCGGCGGGCCCGCGGCCAGGGTGGCGGCGCAGGCGGGCGCGTCGCTGCTCGCGCACGCGGCGAGGAGCGCGGCGGTCATCGTGAGGACGAGAGCGATCCGGGCCGGTGAGGGGGCGTGCATGAAGGGTCTCCTTGGTTGGCGAGGTCAGGCAGCGGCGCGCTTGCGGCTCTTGCTGGTCAGGTAGAGGTTGCGGCGGTAGCGCTGTTCGGCTTCGCGGCACTGCGGGCACAGTTGCTCGCCGTGGTCGCGGTGCCGCTTGGCCGTGGCCGGGGTGGCGGGGACGTGCCGGGTCTGGCACTGCGGGCCGATGGGGCGGCCGCGCTCGTCCCAGGTGATCCACTCCAGGAGCTCCGAGGCGGGGCGGTCGACGGGGACCAGGGCGGCGAGGATGTACGGCAGGGCGTCACGCTCGGCTTGAGGCAGGGACTGGACGAAGGCCTGGCAGGAGGCGGAGTCCTCGTCTCTGACCAGCAGGGCCAGGTTGAGCGCGGCTTGGAGGGTGCGCTCGCCGAGGCGCTGCCGCTGCCGTCTGCTGAGGGGGGTCGAGGCGGCGGGTTCCACGGTGGGGGCGTCCTTGGGTGGGTCAGGGGTGGGGGAGGGCGGTATGGCGCGCCGGTAGCGCTCCACCGTCCGTTTGGAGACGCCGAGCTGCTCGGCGAGGTCTCGGGCGAGGACGCCCGGCCGGTTCAGCTCTAAGAAGCGGGCATAGCGGTCGCCCGCCTCGGCGCGTTTCGGCGCCGAGGGTCTGGAGGGTCGGGCGTGGCCCACGTCGTGGCTGGGCGGACTACCTGTCGCGTCGCGGGCCACAGATGCTCTACCGGCCTACCGGGGCGGGCACGGTCAGCCGGAAGACGGCGTCACCGCACGCGCACACCAGGTCGGGGTGGCGGGAGTCCTGCGTCCATCCGCCGTGCTCGCCGTGCCCGAGCTGGTCGAGCAGTTCCCACACGATGTGCGGGGCGAGTTCGACCACGGTGGCGGGGCGGGCGATGGCGCGGGCCGCTTCGGCGATCTCGGCGGCCTGGTCGGGGGTGACGCTCAGGCGGATGGGCCCGATGTCGTCGGTCACCTTCTGCAGGGTCGAGTTGAAGGTGTGGAGCCGCTTGACGCGCGCGGCGGTCTCGTCCTCGTCGGCGACGTCGTAGTTGGTGGTGAGGTCGTAGGCGACGGCGATGCTGGCGAGGGCGAGTTCTGCGAGGTGGGCGTTCTCCGGGCTGGTGGGGATGCTGGCGGGGACGGCCCAGTCGGCGAGGCGGGGGATCTGCGCACCAGCAGGGATGGAGAGCAGGTGGAGCGTGTCGGAGTGGTCTTCGGGTGCGTCGACCATCGCGTGAGTCATTGGGGGGCCTTTCGTCCTGGGGCGAGCGGTGTGCGTGCGCCGTGATGGACCGCAGCCATCTCGATGCACACGTAAAAGTGTAGGGGATATTTATTAGCGACGCTAGTGGTCCATCTGCCCCGACTGCTCGACTGCTGCTCATCCACGCGGCGGAGACAAGCACAGTTGATCGCTAACGTCCCCGAGGGAAGGTCATGCACGCCTGACCTCGGCCTTGAGCCCTCGACGTCACTGGCAAATCAGATTAGACAGACATCGGCAAATCTGATTAGACAAACCGATGATCGCGGGGCTACAGTCCATCCATGACCTCTCGCCACGAACTGATCTTCGACCAGCCCGACATCTCCGAGGACCTCGACAGCACCGAGCCCGAGATCGTCGCGACCACCTACCTCGCCACCGCCACGCGCACCGGCAAGTACTGGACCGCGACCGTCCACGGCCTGCCGGACCGCCACAACCTTCAGGTCCAAGGCGCGACCTGGAAAGAGACCAAGAGCAACGTCCTCGACCGCACCGTCGATCTGCTCGGCTCCGACGCCGGCGTCGTGGGCGTTCTACTCGTCCCCGCCGACGCGGAGGAGGCGAGCGCCCTGGAGGCAGTCCGTGACGCACGCGCCGCGCGCCTCCTCGCGGAGCAAGCCGAGCGTGACGCCGTCCGGACGGCCGCCCAGACCCTTCTCGACCGCGGCTGGTCCACGCGTGATGCGGGCAGTGCGCTGGGGCTGTCTCACCAGCGCATCTCTCAGCTCGCCCCGCGCGTCACCGCGTAAGATCTGATCGTTCCCGATTTCTTACCTGGTTGGGACAAGCGCCGCCCCTTCGGACTGACTACCCGAGCACCGGGTCGGCGATGGGCTCCGCCGACCACGCGTCGGTGGGGCCCTTTGGCGTTGACTCCCACTCGGCTCGCACTGTTTTCGCAGGTCACCCCACCATTGCCAAGATAGTAAATATGCCCTACACTTTTAAGTGTAAGCAAGGCCGCGCCGGACTAGTCACCCAGCGGGGCGAAACAGGTAAGAAAGAAGGAAACGTGCCGAACAAGAAGACGAACAAGAGCGAGTGCCAGATCTGCGGCACCCAGTTCAACAAGCCGGTCGGGTCGAAGGTCCCGCACAACGACCCGAGCACGGGCAAGCGGTGCGCGGGTAGCAGCGTCAGCACCGGTCACGCCTTCTAGAAACAGCGAGGGTGCCCCCGCCCCCTCAAGGGGCGGGGGCACCCTCGCATAGCGGGCCTTCAAACGGTCACACTGCCGCACGCAGCGGCTTCTTCCGGGTATTCCACGCGACTGGTGGAAGGAAGCCGACCTGTCGCCCGACGCGCTCGGACTGCTGGTTCTACCGAGTGCCCGCCAAGTCCAACCAGGGCGCTGACATCGTCACCATCAAGCTCGATCCCGCACGCGAGCCTGGGGTTCGAGGACAAACCGGAGGTCTCCCGCTACGGCGCTGCGGGCGGACGGACCGGGTAGACCGCCTCGGGGGAGCCGAGCCCCAAGTCGTTGGCAGCCTTGTTGAGTAGCGGCCGCATCGGATCGCCGTCAATCATGGGGCTGATCGCGTGCCCTGCCTGGATCAGCATCACAGCCGTCCAGATCTCGTCCGCCCTGCCTTTCGCCGGCGCGGTCCGGGCGAGGCGGAACTTCCCAGTTTCCTTGTCGTAGATGGTGTAAGAGTCCGCCGAGCCGAGGTTGGCGTGCGAGTACCCCGACAGGTACTTGAACACCACGTACATGTCGGGCTGATCGAACGCCTTGGTCCTTTCCAGGAAGTTGTCGAACTCCCGGGCCATGCCCGAGATCTTCTTGTAGTCAGGGTCGGTTTTCGGCACCGGGGACGGCTGCTGATCGAGGCCCGAGGGAACCGCCCAGTTGGCCTCCTTGGCGTACTTGACCAGATTGTCGGCGGACCGGTACGTGGCCAGCCCCAGAGCCCTCAACCCGTCCTCGCCGACGTCGGCCAGCCACACCATGGCCAAGGTGTGGTCGAAGACGTTGCGAACGATGGGGGCGAGCTCGACGGTGTAGCCGCGGTCGATCCCGTCCCAGAAGCTAGCGACGCTGCGGTTCACCAGCCGCCACCAGCCGAACATGGTCGGGAACACCGGCCGGTGCTCATACAAGACAGGGACGCTTCCCACGTCCAGGAGCTCATCGGACGCCTTCATCAGCTCAGCGGCGAAGTACTGGGCGCGCTTCAGCGAAGCACGGCTATCGGAGAACTTATAGGTCAAGGGGGACCTCCAGATCGGGGCGGCCGCATGCAGCCGAGGGCACCGGGGGAGTGCCACAAAAGGGTACGCATGCGGGCGATCTTCAGCACCAATGCCGTTAACCAAATGCCGCCTAGCGGCTCACTCCGCGTCGAAGGTCCGGGCGCCGGGGAGCAGTTCCAGTCGCACGTCGTCCTCCTCGGTCAGGACGAAGGTCCGGCTCTCGCCGTTCCTCAACTGATCCTTGGTCACGACCGGCAGCAGGTAGTAGCGGTCGTCGCGGGTGAGCAGCAGGCGCAGCCCCGTGTAGAGGTAACGGTACTTGCCCGACGAGATCCGCCAGCTCGTCACCCCTGGTGCGTCGATCGCAAGGCTGTCCTTCGCGTAGATCGCCACCTGGGTCCGGTACGGCAGTGAGCCGACGAGCTCGTGGGCATCCCGCCTGCCGCGCTCCTGAGCGTAGACGGAAACAGCCCAGAGCAGGCAGAAGGTGGAGATGACTACGCTGGCGGCGAAGGCGAGCCTGCTGTTCCGCCCGTCGCGGGACGGCCACGTCAGCATGAGCGGGCCGACGATGGTCGGGGCGAGGACCAGGTAGGTGTCAATCCACCACCTGGTCAGCGCGGCAACGGCGAGGACCAGCCCCGCGAGCGTGACCACGGCGCCGGCGAACCTGACGTTCGTCACGACCCGCACGGGCTGCCAGCCCATCAGGCGGCGACCTGCGTCCCGTACCCGCGCCGGTAGCAGCCGCGTGAGCTCGGCGCGGTGGGTGGCGGCGGAGAGCAGGAGGGGGATGGCGGCCATCACCGGCAGGAAGGCGTTCGAGAAAAGATTGAGGCCGCGCAGCATGTACTCGTCGGCGCCAAATCCCATGTCGGTCGCCTTCACGTTGAAGGTCATCAGGTAGCCGTCCAGGAAGGCCCAGCCCATGTAGAGGAGCACGGCGGCGCTGACGGTGAGCAGCATGGTGATCAGCCCGATGACATCGAACGGGCGCGGCGGCGAGGAGCGGTTTCCCCTGCGGTACGTCATATGCGGCCGTCAGGGACCGGACGTGGTGGGTGGCGGTTCGGGATCCGGGTCTGACGGTGGCGGTTCGGGATCCGGGTCTGGCGGTGGCGGAGTGTCGGGTGTCGCGGGCGACGTGAGAGTGGGTCGCGGCTCCGTGATGGTCGGACTGACGGGCGGCGACGTGCGAACGGAGGGGCAAGGGATAGGCACGTCGTCACCTTCACCCGTGGGGCACGGCCGGTGCTTCGAGCGAGTGGGCTTGTGCGTGGGCCGGTTCTTGGGCTCGTCCTTGGGCTCGGGACCGTTCGGTGACGCCGTAACTGTCACCGTCGCGGGATCGTCCGCGTCCATGGTCCCGCATGCGCAGAGCGCTCCCGACAGCAGCGTGGCAGCGCCAATCCCGGCCAGCAGCAGTGAGCGGGTCATGCCGGACGCCCCCCTCTGTGCATTCGCCCTTCGAAGTGATATTACCCAATGTGTCTTATTGGCTACCGTCAGAGAACATCGCGGCGCAGACCTCACTAACGCCACTGACCGTTCCGTTGTCGATCACGCCCCGATCCACGGCGGGCCGTGCGGCTCGCTGACGAACCACACAGGCGGCCCCAGCACCGCCAGAACCTTCTCAGGGATCGAGTAATCCTCACTGTCGAACTCGGGCTCAAGCGCCTCGACGATCTTGAGGAACGCCTTGTACTCCTTCCGCTGCTTCCGGTACTTCTTCACGATCTCGGCGACGATCTCGGGGACGCCGAGCTGGTCGGCCACCAAGAGCGGGTCGACCGGACCGCGCACCCACCCCTGCGGGGTGCGCTCGGCCATGCCGAACTCCCCGAGGATCTTCAGCCCCTTGTCAGTCGTCGTGTCCGACAGGCCGCACAGGTAGGGCAGATCCACCGTGCGGATCGGCTCGGTCCCCAGCTGCTCGTAGACGAACGCGGCCGCAGGCCCCAGCGCCCGAAACACCGGGTGAATGCCGCCCAACCGGCCCGCCTGCCAGCGCCGCCAGGCGGCCGCCTCGGCATACGCGGCCGGGACGATCAACCGGTAGACGTCGGCCCGCTCGCCGCGGTGCTCAGCCACCCAGTCGATGAAGGGGTCGGCCTCCTGCCGCAGCAGCTTCAAGGTCTTGGCCACCGTCGACTCGTCCAGGCCGGCCAGCAGGGCTAGGTGTCGTACCCCGAACGCGATCGTGGTGCTCCTCGACAGTTGGGCGGCCTTCAGCATGGCTAGGAGGACCCGCCTGATGGTGCAGGCCTTCTTCCCCTTCCACCTGGCCAATCGGACCGCCACCACCAGCGCTGAGTACCAGGCGCGGGTTTTCTGCAACTCCCCGATACCCTCGTCGTCAGTGGTCGGAGGTCTCACTTCGACCGGCACCCCTTCAACCTGTAGATGCCTGACCCCCCTGTGTGTTCTCTCCCTTGTGTGGACCTCGCGGCCAGACTCCCGTTCAGCGATCCAGAGATGCGCGTTCTTCCAGTCCGCCCGTAGCGCCTTCAGTCGCTCGGCGTCGTCCTTGTACCGGTCGTAGAAGGCGACGAAGGAGGGCCAGTCCCCGGCGCGCATCCGCCCGGCGACGTCGGCCAGGCGCCAGCCGCACGCGAGCGCGCCGGCTACGACCGCTTGCCGGGCTTCGGAGGGGCTGCCGTACTGGCGGGCGTCGTACCGGCCCGTGCAGGCGATGAGCTCTAGGCGCGGAGACAGGCGGGGAAGCGGCCCGTCCGCGCGCGGGTGCCACACCTCGCCCTGCTCGTCTTTCGCCCACTCGGCGGCGTGCGGTCCGGGCTCCTTCGCCGACCGGGTGCGGTTGCCCTGGGTGGGCTTCCAGCCGGGCAGTTCAGCGGCCTCGAGTTCGGGCTGCAGCGCATCCACCAGGCCGGACCAGACCTCTGGCCCGTTGGGGTGGTCCACGACCCACAGGGCGGTGTCGAGATCGTCGGCGAGCTGCTGGTAGCCGCCGCGGCGGTGCCATGCGCCGGGTGGACGGATCAGGCCTTCGTGGCAGTTTTGGACCGGGCTGGGGTCGAAGGTGACGTATCGGCGGGCGAGCGCTTCGCCGAGGCGGCGCGTCTCCCCGTAGGACACCTTCTTCTGCCACAGGACGTAGACGTGGCGGCCGCCGTTCGGGGACACGTCGGAGAAGCACTCGCCGCCGAGGGAGCAGATGAGGGCGGCGAAGTCGGCGGCCTCCGCCTCGACCAGCGCGGCCGGGTCCGGGGCGCCGGCTGCGACCGCCTTGCCGGTGTCGAAGTCGGCGGGCAGCAGGTTCGTCATGCCGTGGTGGTAGACGAACACGGCGGCGACGTGCGCGGGTAGGCGCGTGGTCAGATCGCGCTCGTCGCGCCGCCAGTAGTTGCGGCCGTCCTTGGCCACCCGCACGCGGTCGCCAGCTCCGAGGCGGGGCGCGAACAGCGCCCACAGGCGGGCAGCGGTCAGCGTGCCCTGTCCGGAATGGCTCTCCCCGTGCCGGGGTAGGGGTATGAAGTTGTTCGTGGCGGCAATGCCGGTTTCACCCTCGTTCGACACGCCGAACGGGGGCATGACTGGCAGAGCCGGGGCCGCATCGATTACTGTGGCTCCTAGCTTCTGGGACCGGCTCCAGGCATGCGAAAGCCCGCCGGGAACCGGTTGCCTCTCCGAAGGTCCTCACGCACTCGCTTTGGCCGGTGAATAGCGCGAGGGCCTTCGTCGTTTCTGCAGATAGTCCGCCAGGTGTTACTCGGCGGAGAGTCTCCTCTCGACTTCCTTCATGAGCGTGATCAGTACGCGCTCATCAGGCGCTTATTAGGTCAAGGTCAAGCTGCTCCAACGGCTCCTGCTCGACATACGTCGAGGCCGCACGGTCAGCCTCCACGAGGATCTCCAGGTACCTCCAGATCGGCACCTGGCGGGCGCGGGCACCCTTCTTGGCAGCTGCACGCACCTCCGGCTTGACCCGGCCGGACAGCATGACCTCGTCGCCCTTCGGGACGCGGGCACGCCTAGGCGCCGGACCAGCCGGTGGCCGCTTGGTCAGCGGGTCAGCCTCGACCAGCTGCTCCAGGTAGAGCGAGATGGAGACGCCCTTTGCCGCCGCGCCTGCCCAGGCGAGTTCGTGAATCTCCGGGCTGACACGGCCCCCGAGCGAGCCGTAGACGCCGCCCGAGTCCGGGCGACGGGTACGTCCAGCGATAGCAGCCATGCGGAGCATCATGGCGTATCGATGTTTGCATACGCCACCACCAGCTTCCGGCGTGTCGCACTTCGTTGCCAAGTTGTTGATCAAGTCGCGCGTTTAGGGGACGGCTGTCCACGTCCACGGGCGCGCGCCTCGCTGCCCGCGCAGGCATGCCAGCCGGTGTTCGACCTCTGGGTGCCGGGCGGGGTTCTCGCCTGCTACCTGGGCGGCCATACAGGCCATGCGGAACTCGCGGATGTCGCGCAGGATTTCGTACCCGTCCCACTGGGTGACGTCGTGGCCGTAGGAGCCGACGAACTGCCGGTAGTCCTCCTCGGTAATCCCGGCCAGGGTGAACGCCTTGACCGCTGTGGAGACCAGGTCCCACTCGGGCGGGCCGACCGAGCAGCGTTCCAGGTCGAGCAGGACCACGCGGCCGTCGTCGGTGGCCACCACGTTCCCGATCCACGCGTCGCCGTGCACGACGCTTTCCGGGAGACCTCCGGGCAGAGTCGCCCAGCGCGCGCGCAGGCCCGCCAGGTGCTTCCGCATCCACGCGCGGTCCGGCTCCGTCAAGGTGGCCGCCCTGTCGATCCGCTCAGCCAACCGTACGAATGGGTCCAGGCGGCCGACGTCGAACGTGGTCGGCGGGGGGAGGTCGTGCAGGCGGCGGAGCGCGGCGGCGACTTCCAGCGCAGTGCCATGTCGGTGCGGGGGCAGCTCTCGCCACCATGTCACCGCGCGGCCGTCGATTTCGGCGGGCTGCTCAACGCCGGGGAGGGCCTGGACCGCGGGCACCTTGTGGGATTCGAGCCAGCGAGCGACGCGCACCTCGCGGGCCGCGGCCGCCACCTGCCCGGCCCTGGAGACACGGGCGATGATCCCTCCGGGGAGCCGGTAGAGGGCGTTCTCGCCGAATCTGATCAGCTCGGCGCCGCGCAAGTCGATGCCTGCCTGCTGGCAGGCGGCCCGCAGGATGGACTTGGTCGCGGTCTCTGCTTCGTGCGCGAGGGTCATGCCTGGATCGCCGTTCGGATCTGGTGACGGAGCTCGGCCACGGGGGTGCGCCTGTCGTGGGGTTGAGCAAGACGGTGCAACTCTCGCATGTCGTCTTGGGCGCGGCAGGAGCGGACCTTGCCCGCATCGCCGATGGCGCGCATACCGATGACCGCCGCCTCGTCCGGATCGCCCGTGGCCATGGTGAGGGAGGCGAGCTTAATGCCGCTGATCGCGCGCGATCGAACGTAGGGGGCGACGTGCCCCTCGACCGCCGTGCCGAGCCGCTGCGAGGTGGCGGCCGCGAACCGGTCGCTCTGCTTCAGCGCCAGATCGAACATGGCGTGCCCGGTGTCGCCGGCGTGCTGGGCGGCGTCGTAGTAACGCATCCACGGCCTTTCGTCGGCCGGGCGGATGCGCGTGAACTGCTCGTCGGCCTTGCCCACGGACTCGAGTGTGCCCTCGACCATGCCGAGTTTGGCCATCGCGCGGGCGCGGGCGGTGTACAGCATGGCGCGTTCGGCGGGGGTGAGCCGGTCGGCGCGCACCAGGGCGAGTTCGACCAGCGTCAGCCCGTCGTCGGCGTCGCCGCACCAGATTGCTTGGCGGGCCATGAGGGAGAGCACCTTGGCTCTCAGGTGCCAGTCGCCGGCTTCTTCGGCGCACGACAGGGCGAGCCGGAACATTCGGCGGGCGTCGTCGTGGGCGTAGGCGTCGAAGGCCATGGCGGCGGCTGAGTGGCCGAGCCAGCCCACCGCGACGTACAGCTCGTCGTGTAGCGCCCGCGGGCAGGTGGAGTGCTGCAGGAGGCTCACCGAGTAGCGCAGTTGGGCGTTGACCGCGTCGCGGACGAGGCCGCCGCCGTAGGTGTGGTCCCACGCCGAGAACACTCCAGCGATCGTGCGCAGCTCCAGGATGTCGGCTGCCTGTACGGCCTTGGGCACTTCGGCGGGCTGCGCGAACTGGGCCAGGTCCGCGAGTGTGATGGAAACGGCCGCCCCCAGAGCGGTGCGGAAGAATCCCTTGCGGTTCACGTCCCCCACCTCCTCCACCGCAAGCGCAGTACTCGATCTTCGTGCACGCCGGAACCCTAGGTCCGCGTCTGTTTCCGCGCCCAAGATCGCCCGAAGCGCCTCCCGGTAGTCCGCCTGGGGCCAGCGCACCAGACCACGCTCCAGCTTGCCGAGGTAGTTGGCCGTCAGGCAGGTCACCCGCTGGTGATGCGTGTAGATCCAGGCGTTGACCAGATCAGCGAGATCTTGCCGACTGGCGCTCTCGCCGGGCGTGGTGGGGGAGGTAAGGCGTTCTCGTGCGCGCCGTAGCGCATCGTTGCGATCAGGCACGGGGGCACTCCTCTCCGAGGGTGGCACGCACCGGAATCGTCGCATAGGGCAGACGGGAAGGCCCGCCAATCTGCCCCCGATCTGCCCCTTGACTACCCCGCCATGTGGCGTTCCTCACAGCCGCCTGGCGGCTCAAGGTGAAGGGCACGGCCGCAGCGAGCACAAGCCCAACGGCTCGGCCAGTCCCGTTCGACCCGCGGCTACCGGGAGGAGACCAGCACCATGGAGCCGGACGAAGATCGCGCGGCGCGAGCGCAAGCGATGCTCGTGCAGCAGCAGAGCGGCGGCTGCTGGCTGGTGCTCTGGGCGCCCTATCGGCGCCGCTTCTCCGGCTACTACCTGGGCTCCTCGGAGCGCGGCGTGATCGTCGAGGCTCGCACTGCGCAGGAGATGAGAACCCTCCTGGCACAGGCCCAGCTCGAACTCTGGCGGACCTCGTCCATCCCCACTCAGGCGCGGCTGCCCACCCCCTATGGCCCCGCCCGCGAGGTTCGCCAGACTCCGACCTCCGACTCTGGGAGCTGCACCCGGCTGCGCGACCACCAGGGGACGCCAGACCGGCACGCCTCCCAGGGTCGGGGGCACCACCGAAGGCAGACGCCATGAACTCGATCATGCTGTGGGCCCTGGGGCGCCCCAGGCCGCCCCGCTCTGAGCCCTTCCCCGCTTCCAGCGACACCTCAGCCCACCCGCCGAAGGAGGTGACGGCCGCTTCTCCCGCGCACGATCCAGCACCTGACCGTCATCCATGATGGGAGTGCACATGACCATCCCGACGACGGAGCAGCCCGCCCAGGCTGACGTCATCGACCCGACCGCCGCCATCTCCGCGCCGCTGTTCGAGCGGCTCGTGGCCCGTATCCTCGCCGACCATCCCGCCTTCGACGACGCCTACGCCCGCCGCGTCATGACGCAGGCGCTGGCGTTCCTGATGGCGTGCGGGGCCAACCCCGGCGCCCGCCTCGCCCCGTCCCCTCAGGTGGACGTGGGCTGGCACACCTTCATCCTCTTCACCCACGACTACACCCGCTTCTGCCACCAGGTCGCGGGACGGATGATCCACCACGCGCCCGACGACGCGCCCGCCACCGGCGCCGCCGCGGTGGACAGGATCGGCGCGACCATCGAGGCGATGCGCGCCGCCAACCTGCCCGTCGATCTGGAACTGTGGCTGCACGAGGCCAAGTGCAGCCAGTGTCATCAGGGCTGTTTCGACGACCCCGCCCCGGAGGCGTGACATGACCCGACTCGACTGGGAAGACCTGCCCGACCCCGTCCGCGCCGCGGTCCAGGACCGGTGCGGTGCCGTCGTCAAGGCCGAGACCGCGACCAGCGGCATCATGCCGGGCGTCGCCGCCCGCCTGCACACCGAACACGGCAGCGTGTTCCTCAAGGCCATCAACGCCGACAACACCGCCGCGTTCCTGCACATCCGCGAACAGTGGGCCTCCCGCGCCCTGCCCGCCGCCGTGGCCGCGCCGCGCCTGCTGTGGAGCGACCTCGTTGACTGCTGGCACGTGATGGGCTTCGAGTACCTCGAGCACGCCCGCGAGGCCGACCTGTCGCCCGGCTCCCCGGATCTACGTCCGGTGCTCGCCACGGTGGCCGACCTCGGCCGCACCCTCACCCCCGCGACCGCAGGCGCGCGCAGCGTCACCGAGAACATCGCGCCGTTGCAGGCCAAGGGCAAGCACCTGATGAACAAGAACGCCCTCGGTGACGACCACGGCCTGCACGAGGCCGCGCTCAACGGGCTCGACCTGGCCGCAGTGGAGGGGAACACGTTCCTGCACTACGACCTCAGCCCCAGCAACCTCCTCATCACCCCGTCCGGGGTGCGAGTGATCGACTGGTCATTCGCCGTGCGCGGCGCGGCCTGGGTAGAGCCGGTCATGCTCGCCCCCCGCCTCATCCAGGCCGGCCACACCCCGGCCCAGACCGAGGACCTACTGGAGGCGGTACCCGCCTGGCGTACGGCCCCGCCCGCCGCGGTGACCGGGCTCATCGCCCTGTGGACGCTGTTCCGGCTCTACAAGACCCAGTACGGGCCCGAGGACGGCCGCGCCTTCCGGGCCCGCGCCGCCGAGGCGGGCCGCGCCTGGCTCCGCTTCCGGCTCGGCGTCGTCTGACGCTTGCTGAGCCGCGAATCCGGGCGTGAGGCGGGCATCCGGGGACGCCGCCTCACGCCCTTCTGCTCGGTGCCGCTGAGCCCGGCCGGTCTCAGGCTGGTGCGCCACGGCGATCTCGCTTCTCCCGCCATGTCCGAGACGATCAACTCGGCATACACTCAAACCCCCTGAGAAGGGAAGCGCAATGCCGCCTACCTGCTCAAATGGTCATCCAGGTTTCCTCATCACGTTGGACGGCCCCAGCGGTGTCGGCAAGACGACCTGCAGCCGCCTCCTATGCGCGATCCTCACCGCATCGGGACTACCTGCGGTCCGCACCACCCAGCCGTCCGACTCCCCGATCGGGTCGCTGGCGCGCTCTGGCACCCACGACTTTCATGGCCTGGCATTGACGTGCCTGGTCGCCGCCGACCGCTACCACCACATCGCCACCGTGATCGAGCCCGAGCTGCAAGCCGGACGGGTCGTGGTGTGCGACCGGTACGTCCCCTCGGCGTTCGTTCTGGACCGGCTCGACGGCGCCGACCTCGAGTTCATCAGCCACCTTTACCGGCACGCCCTCCGCGCCGACCTGGCGGTGTTCCTGCTCGGCGACCCGGAAGTGTGCCTGCGCCGAGCCCAGGAACGCGGCACCTAC
>NZ_BAAATE010000035.1:0-107613 GCF_039533245.1 Nonomuraea recticatena
ACATGAATGTTCCAACCAAAGGAATCCGTCCAATGGACGGGGTTGTGTATCATGCACTGGCTTTTAACACACTGTTGAGTTCTCAAGAAACGGACGCGTCTTCCGCATTCGTTCGTGGTGCCGAGCCTAGCAGCCTTCTCGACTGCTCGAGCCGCACCGCCCCGTCTCCGGGGCAACCCTCTCAACTTACCGTGCCACTCGCGCCTTGTCCAATCAACCGATTTTCCGGATGATGATCGAGGTGCGCCGTACCGTCGGCTTGTTCAAGAGGGGTCTCCCTCGGGGCCCGTCCGCCGTCTCGCGGCGTCCGGCTCGCTCCCGGGGCACAGACGAGACTAGGTCGGTATCGCCATCCCGTCAAATCCGCGTCCGGTATGTCGATCTCGCCCCGTATCCTCCTCTAGGTGACCGCCACGATCGCCAGGCCCGAAAGCCCCCCACAGCCTCCTGTTATGACACCGCGGTGGGCTCCTCCCACCGCCGCGATCGTGGCATTCGCGGTGGCGCTCTCGGGTTCGGGCTCCTCCACGCTCAACGGCGACGAGCTGGCCACGCTCAGCGCCGCCCGCCGTTCCATCGCAGGGATGTGGGAGCTGGCCCAGCACATCGACGGGCACTTCCTGCCGTACTACCTGTTCATGCACTTCTGGGTGAAGGCCGGCACGGCCGAGCTGTGGCTCAGGCTGCCCTCCGCGCTGGCGATCGGGGTGGCAGCCGCGTTCCTGGTGTGCCTGGGCCGCCGTGTGCACAGCCTTCCCGCGGGCCTGGCCGCCGCCGCGCTGTTGTGCGTGCTGCCGTCGGTCTCCTACTACGGCGCCTTCGCCAGGCCCTACGCCTTCGCCGCCGCGGCGGTGACCATCTCCTTCTGGGCGCTGCACCGTTCCCGATGGGTCTCCTACGCCACCGCGGTCGCGCTCGTCGGCTGTACCCACCTGTTCGCGGTGCTCGTGCTCCCCGCGCAGCTCGCGCTCCTGCGCGGCCGTACCAAGACGATGGTCGTGGCGATGGCGGCCGGCTTCGTGCCAGCCGCGGTGCTGGGTCTCATCGGGTACGGCGAGCGGCACGCGATCAGCTGGATCCCCCAGCGCGGTCCCGACGTCCTGCTGAAGTTCCCGAAGATGGCGGCGGGCGCCGAGGGGGTCGGCCTTGCGCTGTTCGCGGTGGCTCTCGCCGGGGCCTTCGTGCTGATCAGGCGCGACACTCGCTGGGGCCTGGCGGTGACGGGGTGGCTGCTGCTGCCGCCCGTCCTGCTGCTGGCGGTCTCCCATCTGGTGACACCCGTGTACGTCGACCGCTACCTTTTCGTCACCGCTCCCGCGCTCGCGCTGCTGGCGGCGATCGCCGTGGCCGAACTGCCGCGCCTGGCCGTGCCCGCCGCCGTCGCGCTCGCCGTCGGAGCGGCCGCGCTGGCCTTCCCGCAGCACCTCGATGTCAGGGAGCGCAACGGCCGCTTCGAGGACGTCCCGTGGGCGATCGGCCGCATGAAGCTCGAAGCAGGCGATGCGATCGTCTACGGCCAGAGCTCCCTGCGCACCGGCTTCGACTACTACGCGACGAACGCCATGCCCGACGACGTCCTGCGTCTGGGCGACGCGCCCGCCGCCGACAGCTTCGGCTATCCCGAGCGGGCGGACGTCTCCGTCGCGCTGCGCGGCCGCGACCGGGTCTGGCTGGTGTGGCGCGGAGCGAAGAGCGCCGACCTGCCGCAGCACGGCAGGGTACGGCAGGCGGGCTTCGCCCTGGTCAGGGCCTGGCACTCGGCCGACATCCCCGGCCTGACCGTCGCGCTCTACACCAGGAAGGAGCGACGCTGACGTAGACGGCGAAGCGGGCCCCCTCCACGAGAGAGCCCGCCGTGAACGTCAGTGTCAGCCGACGACGACGCCGCCGATCGACTTCTTGCCACGACGCAGCACGAGGAAGCGTCCCTGCAGCAGATCGTCGGCGGAGGGCGTGTAGGCCTCGTCGGTGATCTTCGCGTTGTTGAGGTACGCGCCGCCCTCCTTGACCGCGCGCCTGGCCGCCGACTTCGACTCCACCAGGCCGCTCTCGGCCATGAGCTCGACCAGCGTCGCTCCGAGCGAGTCGACCTTGGCGAGAGGCACCTCGGCCAGCGCCGCCTCCAGCGTGGGGGCGGACAGCTCCTCGAGCGAACCCTGCCCGAACAGCGCCTTGGAGGCGGCCACGACGGCCTCGAGCTCGGCCCTGCCGTGCAGCAGCTCGGTGAGCTCCTCGGCCAGCGCCCGCTGCGCCTCCCTGGCGAACGGCCGCTCGGCGACGGCCTTCTCCAGCTCCTCGATCTCCTCGCGGCTCCTGAACGTGAACACCTTCAGGTAGTGGATCACGTCCCGGTCGTCGGCGTTGAGGAAGTACTGGTAGAAGGCGTAGGGCGAGGTCATGGCGGGGTCGAGCCAGAGCGCGCCGCCCGCCGTCTTGCCGAACTTGGTGCCGTCGGCCTTGGTGATCAGCGGGAGCGTGAGGGCGTGGACGTGGCCGCCCTCGACGCGGCGGACCAGGTCGACGCCCGCGGTGATGTTGCCCCACTGGTCGCTGCCGCCGATCTGCAGCGAGCAGCCGTGCCTGCGGTACAGCTCGAGGTAGTCGTTGGCCTGCAGGATCTGGTAGCTGAACTCGGTGTAGCTGAGCCCCTCGCCCGCGAGCCTGGCCGCGACGGACTCGCGGGCCAGCATGCGGTTGACGGGGAAGTGCTTGCCGATGTCGCGCAGGAAGTCGATCGCGGACAGCTCGGCGGTCCAGTCGAGGTTGCTGACCATGAGCGCGGCGTTGGGCTGCGCCTCGAAGTCTAGGAAGCGCCCGACCTGGCCGCGCAGCCGCTCCACCCATCCGGCGACGACGTCACCCGCGTTGAGCGAACGCTCGGTGTTGCGCCCGCTGGGGTCACCGATCAGCCCGGTGGCGCCCCCGACCAGCCCGATCGGCCGGTGACCCGCCAGCTGGATGCGGCGCAGCGTCAGCAGCGGCACGAAGTGTCCGACGTGCAGCGACGGAGCGGTGGGGTCGAAGCCTGCATAGACCGAGATCGGTCCCTTGGCCATGGACGCGCGAAGGGCGTCGAGGTCGGTGGACTGCGCGATCAGACCTCGCCATGCGAGGTCGTCGATGATGTCGGTCACGATTCCGGCTTTCCGAACGAGTGGAGATGGACTGGCTACAGAGTGCCCGATCTCGGCACCTGCCGCCACTTGAAAACCCTCCTCGTGATCATGGCAGACGTCAGGCTCCCCCGCCGACGGCACAGCCACCCGCCGGGTGAGACGGGCCGGACCGCGGGCGGGGGTGAACGCTGGGGAGGGCTCTACGCGCTCAAGGACGACGTCTCACTCGAGTTCGACCTCGAGAGCGGCGCCAGGACCTCGACCCCGAGCTCGGCTGGCCGAAGTCGGTGTCGGGGAGCGCGATCGTCTGGGGCGGTAGCCTCGCAGGCATGTGGAGGGTTCGCCGCGAGCTGGTCGCCGTCAAGATCCTGGCCGCCGTGGCCTGTGCCACCCTCGGCGGCTACTGGTACCTCTCCGGCGACGTGCGCGGCGTGATCCTGGCCGTCCCCGCCACCCTGCTGGTCGGCGCCATGGCGCTCAGAGACCTCCTGGTCCCCGTACGGCTGGCCACCGACGCCTCCGGCATCACCGTCGCGCACGGCTACGCGGGCTCCCGCCACGTCCCCTGGGACCAGATCGAGGACATCAAGGTCGACGTGCGCACCCGCTACGGCAGGCGCAGCGAGATGCTGGAGATCGACACCGGCGACAACCTGCACCTGTTCAGCCGGTCCGACCTCGGTGCCTCGCCCACCGAGGTGGCCGCGGAGCTGCGGCGGCTCAGGGCGGCGTAGCCGGGAGCCGGTCAGCCACGCCGCCTGGGCACGTGCGCCCGGTACGGCGAGACCGTCGGATCCCCCTCGATCCAGAACCGCCAAGGGGTCTCGGCCCCTGTGGAGATCCCGGTCCTCGGTCCCGCGAGCACCGAGGCGGGAGGGGACCCGTCGAGCACCTTGCCGATCATGTCCAGGCCGTTGTCCTCGCGCCCCCAGCCGAGCGCCACGGCCAGCCTTGCGGGGCCTCTGGCCAGGTCGCGGTCGCGGGCCCCGTTGCGCCGCGCCCTGGCCACGTCGAGGCCCGACACGATCTCGCCGGCGCGTAGCAGCACGGCCGAGCCGTGCCCCTCGGGCAGGCAGACGATGTTGGCGCAGTAGTGCATGCCGTAGGTGAAGTAGACGTACAGATGCCCCGGCGGGCCGAACATCACCGAGTTGCGCGGGGTCTGTCCTCGGTAGGTGTGAGAGGCGGGGTCCTCCCCCGGCAGGCCGTACGCCTCGACTTCAGTCAGCCTGACGCTGACCTCGCCGTGCACGAGGACGCGCCCGAGCAGTTCGGGCGCGACCTCGTGAGCTGGCCTGTCGAAGAAGTCCCTGCTCAGGAGCCCGAGGCCCATGCCGCCTGGGCGTCGACCGCCTCGCGAAGCGCCGCGAGCTGGTCGCGGACCCTGTCGGGCGCGGTGCCGCCGTGCGCCTTGCGCGCGGCCAGCGCGCCCGGCACGTTGAGCACGTCGCGCACGTCGGGGGTCAGGTGCGGGGAGACCTTCGCCAGATCCTCGTCGCTGACCTCGCCCAGGTCGACGTCGTTGACCTGGCAGTAGACGACCAGGTGGCCGACGGCCTCGTGCGCGTCGCGGAAGGCCACCCCCTTGCGCACGAGCAGCTCGGCCAGGTCGGTGGCCAGCGCGAAGCCGTCGGAGGCGGTCGCCGACATGCGCGCGGTGTTGACGCGCATCGTGGAGACCAGCCCCGCGACCGCGGGGAGCACCAGCAGCAGGGTGTCGACGGTGTCGAAGACCGGCTCCTTGTCCTCCTGCAGGTCGCGGTTGTAGGTGAGGGGCAGGCCCTTCAGCACGGTCAGCATCGACATGAGGTTGCCGATGAGCCGGCCCGACTTGCCGCGCGCCAGCTCGGCGACGTCGGGGTTCTTCTTCTGCGGCATGATCGACGAGCCGGTGGAGTAGGCGTCGTCCATCTCGATCCAACGGAACTCCTGCGAGGCCCACAGGACGATCTCCTCGCCCAGCCTCGACAGGTGGATGCCGATCATCGCCGCGTCGAAGAGGAACTCGGCGGCGAAGTCGCGGTCGGCGACGGCGTCCATCGAGTTCGGCGCGGCCGAGGTGAAGCCGAGCTCCTCGGCGACCACGACGGGGTCGAGCGGCAGCGACGAGCCGGCCAGCGCGCCGGAGCCGAGCGGCGAGACCGCGGTCCGCTTGTCCCAGTCGATCAGCCTGTCGATGTCGCGGGCGAAGGCGTGCACGTGCGCGAGCAGCTGGTGGCCGAAGGAGACCGGCTGCGCGTGCTGCAGGTGCGTCATGCCGGGCGCGGCCGTGTCGGCGTGCGTGGCGGCCTGGGCCATCAGTGCCGTCTCGACCTCCACCAGCCTGGAGATGATCGCTCGCACGTTGTCGCGCAGGTACAGGCGCAGGTCGGTGGCGATCTGGTCGTTGCGGCTGCGCCCCGCGCGCAGTTTGCCGCCGAGCGAGCCGAGTCGCTCGAGCAGCCCGCGCTCCAGCGCGGTGTGCACGTCCTCGTCGGCGACCGTCGGCCTGAACTCGCCCGTCTTGCAGGCGGTCTCCAGGTCGTCGAGCGCGCCGATCATGCGCTCGAGCTCCTCGTCCGTCAGCAGCCCCGCCCTGTTGAGCACGCGGGCGTGCGCCCGCGAGGCCATCAGGTCGTAAGGCACCAGCCGCCAGTCGAAGTGCACGCTCACCGACAGCCGAGCCAGCGCGTCGGCGGGGCCCGACTCGAAACGCCCGCCCCACAGCCTCATCGGCTTGCCACCATCACTCACCGTAGTCTCCTCCTCGTCACCCGCGATCCTAGCCATGCCTGGCGTCACGGGCTGCCGCGATCTTGGAGGGGAGGCTCCACAGCTGGACGAAGCCCTTGGCCAGGGACTGGTCGAAGGTGTCGCCCGTGTCGTAGGTGGCCAGCGAGAAGTCGTACAGCGACTCCTCCGAGCGCCTGCCGGTGACGACGGCGCGGCCGCCGTGCAGGGTCATCCTGATGTCGCCTGAGACGTACTTCTGGGCGTCGGCGATGAAGGTGTCGAGGGCGTCCTTCAGCGGCGAGAACCACAGGCCGTCGTAGACCAGCTCGCTCCAGCGCTGGTCGACGCCGCGCTTGAACCTGGCCAGGTCGCGCTCCACGGTGACGTTCTCGAGCTCCATGTGCGCGGTGATCAGCGCGATCGCGCCCGGCGCCTCGTAGACCTCGCGCGACTTGATGCCGACGAGCCTGTCCTCGACCATGTCGATCCTGCCGACGCCCTGGGCGCCGGCGCGCCTGTTCAGCTCGTCGATGATCTGGAACGGGGTCAGCGCCCTGCCGTCGAGGGCGACGGGCACGCCCTCCTTGAAGGTGATGACGACCTCGTCGGCCTCGCGCGGCTGGGCGGGGTCGGAGGTGTAGGCGAAGATGTCCTCGGTCGGGCCATTCCAGATGTCCTCGAGGAAGCCGGTCTCGATGGCCCTGCCCCAGAGGTTCTGGTCGATCGAGTACGGGTTCTTCTTGGTGGTCTCGATCGGCAGGCCCTTGTCCTCGGCGAAGGCGATGGCCTTGTCGCGGGTCCAGGCGTAGTCGCGGGCGGGGGCGACGACCTTGAGCTCGGGCGCGAGCGCGGCGAGGCCTGCCTCGAAGCGCACCTGGTCGTTGCCCTTGCCGGTGCAGCCGTGCGAGACCGTGGTGCCGCCGAACTGCTTGGCCGCGGCGACCAGATGCTTGACGATCAGCGGGCGCGACAGCGACGACAGCAGCGGGTAGCGGTCCATGTAGAGCGCGTTGGCCTGCAGGGCGGGCACGCAGAAGTCGGCGGCGAACTCCTCCTTGGCGTCCACGACGACCGACTCGACCGCGCCGCAGTCGATGGCGCGCTTCCGGATGACGTCCATGTCCTCGCCACCCTGGCCGAGGTCGACGGCGACGGCGATGACCTCGGCGTCCATCTGCTCGGCGAGGAAGGGGATGGCGACAGAGGTGTCGAGGCCCCCGGAGAACGCTAGTACGACTCTCTCGGACATGATCATGATCCTTTACGATTCGCGATGTTCAGCAGGCTGTCCACGACCGCGGGGCCACCCAGGGGGTCGCGACTGATGACGAGAATGGTGTCGTCCCCCGCCACTGTGCCGAGGATGGACTCCCAGTCGGCGTGGTCGATGGCGGAGGCGAGGAACTGCGCGGCGCCCGGCGGCGTCCTGACGATCACCAGGTTGGCCGAGGCCTCGGCCGAGACCAGCAGCTCCTCGGCGATCCTGTGGAGCCTGGCCGCGGGCGACTCTCCCGTGCCCAGGCGGGCCAGCGGGATGCGTCCGCCGCCCTCGCCTGGCAGCGCGTAGACCAGTGAGCCGTCCTCGGCCCGCAGCTTGAGCGCCCCGAGCTCGTCCAGGTCGCGCGAGAGCGTGGCCTGGGTGACCTCGACGCCGCTCTCGGCCAGGAGCTTGGCCAGCTCGGGCTGGGAGCGCACGGCCTGCCGCTGGAGCAGGTCGGTGATCTTCGCCTGCCTGGCGACCTTGGTCATCGGGATGCTCATCGTGACCACAGCCACTGCAGCAGCGCCTTCTGGGCGTGACGGCGGTTCTCCGACTGGTCCCACACGAGGCTGTCCGGGCCGTCGAGCACCTCGGCGGTGATCTCGTAGCCGCGGTAGGCGGGCAGGCAGTGCAGCACGATCGCCTCGCTGTCGGCGCGGGCCATGAGCACGGCGTTCACCTGGTACGGCATGAGCACGGCCACGCGCTCCTCCTTGCCCTCCTGGCCCATCGACACCCACGTGTCGGTGGCGATCACGTGCGCGCCTTCGGCGGCGGCGGCCGCCTCCTCCAGCACGCTCACGCTGCCGCCGGTGCCCTTGGCGACCTCCGCGGCCCTGGCGAGGATGCCAGGGTCGGGCTGGTAGCCGGCGGGCGCGGCGACGCGGACGTGCATGCCGGCGGTCGCGCCGCCGAGCAGGTAGGAGTGGGCCATGTTGTTGGCGCCGTCGCCCAGGTAGGTGAGCGTGAGCCCGGCGGTCCTGCCGAAGTTCTCCCTGACGGTCTGCAGGTCGGCGAGGATCTGGCAGGGGTGGTACTCGTCGGTCAGCGCGTTGATGACGGGGACGCCCGAGACCGAGGCCATGGCCTCGATGCGCTCCTGTCCTCCGGTCCTCCACACGATGGCGTCGACGTGGCGTTCCAGCACCCTGGCGGTGTCCTCGATCGGCTCGCCCCTTCCCATCTGGGAGGTGCCGCCGTCGATGATCAGCGGGACGCCGCCCAGCTCGGCGATGCCGACGGCGAAGGAGACGCGGGTCCTGGTGGACGGCTTGTCGAAGAGCACCGCGATGGTCCTGTTCCCCTCGAAGGGGCGGTAGCCGTACGGGTCCTTCTTCATGGCGTCGGCCAGGTCGAGCACCTCGGCCTGCTCGGCGGGCGAGAGGTCGTCGTCCTTCAGGAAGTGCCTGGTAGGCGCCGAGTCCGCGCGGTGTCTGGTCACTTGGCCGCCTCCGTGAGGATCGAGGGGAGGGCGTCGACGAGGGCCTGGATCTCCTCGGCGGTCACCACGAGTGGGGGTGCGAGCCGTACGGCGTCGGGCTGCAGGGCGTTGACCAGGAAGCCGGCGTCCTGCGCCGCCTGCTGCACCTTGCCGGAGACCGGCTCCTCGAGCACGAGGGCCAGCCACAGGCCGCGGCCGCGCACGCCCTTGAGCAGCGGGTGCTTCACCGCCTCCAGCCCTGCGCGCAGCAGGGCGCCCTTGGCGGCGGCCTCGGCGGGGTCCACGTTGGCCAGGACGGCGAGCGCGGCGGCGCAGGAGACCGGGTTGCCGCCGAAGGTCGAGCCGTGGTCGCCCTTGTCGAAGAGCGTGGCCGCGGGGCCGAAGCCGACGCAGGCGCCGATCGGCAGGCCGCCGCCCAGGCCCTTGGCCAGGGTCAGGACGTCGGGGACGACGCCCTCCGCCTGGTGGGCGAACCAGTGGCCGGTCCTGCCGATGGCCGACTGGATCTCGTCGGCGACCAGCAGCGCGCCTGCGGCGGTGCAGATCTCACGGGCGGCGCCGAAGTAGCCCTCGGGCGGCGGCACGACGCCCGCCTCGCCCTGCGTGGGCTCGAGGAAGACCGCGATGCAGTCCTCGGTGACGGCCTGCTTGAGCGCGTCGGCGTCGCCGTAGGGAACGAAGCGAACCTCGACGGGGAAGGGGCCGAACTGCTCGCGGATCGCCTTCTTGCCGGTGAGGGAGAGCGCGCCCATCGTGCGGCCGTGGAAGCCGTTCTCCGCGGCGACGAAGTAGGAGCGGCCCGTGGCCTTGCCGTACTTGAGCGCCAGCTTGTAGGCGCACTCGTTGGCCTCGGTGCCGGAGTTGGCGAAGAAGACCTTCGCCGGCTGCTTCAACAGCTCGAGCAGCTTCTCCGCCAGCAACACCTCGGGCTCGTGCAGGTAGAGGTTGCTGGTGTGGGCGAGGGTGGCGACCTGCCTGGAGACGGCCTCGACCAGCGCGGGGTGGCCGTGTCCGAGAGAGTCGACGGCGATGCCGCCGACGAAGTCGAGGTACTGCCTGCCCTCCACGTCCCACACCGTGCTGCCCTTGCCGCGGGCCAGCGCCAGCGGGGGGACGCCGTAGTTCGGCATGAAGGCGTCTTCGAACCTCTTGTACAGGTTCATGCGTCCGACTCCGTCGGCCGTATGAACCTGAGGTCGCTGTGTTTCCTGATGAGCTCGCTGCGCTCACTCATTGGGCATCACCATGGTTCCGATTCCGTGGTCGGTGAAGATCTCGAGCAGCAGGGCGTGGGGGACGCGTCCGTCCAGGACGTGCGCCTGGGGCACGCCGCCCTGCACGGCGGTCAGGCAGGCCTCCATCTTGGGCACCATGCCGCTGGACAGCGTGGGCAGCATCTCGGCCAGCTCCGCCGCCTTGAGCTGGTCGATCACGTCGGTGTCGGCGGGCCAGCTGGCGTACAGGCCCTCGACGTCGGTGAGCACGATCAGCTTCTGCGCCCGCAGCGCGACGGCGAGCGCGGCCGCGGCGGTGTCGGCGTTGACGTTGTAGACCTGGCCGTCCACGCCGCGGGCGACGCTGGAGACGACCGGGATGCGACCGTCGTCGAGCAGGGCCTGCACGGCGCCGGGCTCGACCTTGACGATCTCGCCCACCTGGCCGATGTCGACGGGCTCGCCGTCCACCATCGCGGGCTTGCGCTCGGCGGTGAACAGGTGCGCGTCCTCGCCCGACATGCCGACCGCGAACGGGCCGTGGTGGTTGATCAGGCCGACGACGTCGCGGTTGACCTGGCCCACCAGCACCATGCGCACGACCTGCATCGCCTCGGGAGTGGTGACCCGCAGGCCCGCGGTGAAGGTCGACTCGATGCCGAGCCTGTCGAGGTGCGCGCTGATCTGCGGCCCCCCGCCGTGCACCACGACCGGCCGCAGGCCCGCGTAACGCAGGAAGACGATGTCCTCGGCGAAGCCCTCCTTGAGCGACTCCTCCGTCATGGCGTTGCCGCCGTACTTGATGACGACGGTCGCGCCGCTGAACCTGGCCAGCCAGGGCAGGGCCTCGATCAGCGTGCTCGCCTTGGCGAGCGCTCCGTTGGCCCTCATGAGGAGTACGCCGAGTTCTCGTGCACGTAGGCCGCGGTCAGGTCCGTGGTGTGGATGGTCGCCGAGTGCGGCCCCGCCGACAGGTCGACGGTGATCGTCACGTCGCGCGGGCGCATGTCCACCTTGGCGCGGTCGTCGCCGACGGCGCCGCCCCTGCAGATCCAGATGCCGTTGATGGCGACGTTGATCCGGTCGGGCTCGAAGACCGCGTCGGTGGTGCCGACCGCCGCCAGGACGCGGCCCCAGTTGGGGTCCTCGCCGTGGATGGCGCACTTGAGCAGGTTGGACCTGGAGACCGTGCGGCCCACCTTGACGGCGTCGTCCTCGCTGGCCGCGCCCACGACCTCGATGGCGATCGCCTTGGAGGCGCCTTCGGCGTCGACGAGCAGCTGCCTGGCCAGGTCGGCGCAGACCTCGGTGATCTTCTTCTCGAACTCGGCGAGGTCGGGCGTGACGCCTGAGGCGCCGCTGGCCAGCAGCAGCACGGTGTCGTTCGTCGACATGCAGCCGTCGGCGTCGAGCCTGTCGAAGGTCTTGGCCGTGGCCCTGCGCAGCACCGCGTCGAGCTGCTCGGAGGTGACCTCGGCGTCGGTGGTGATGACGCAGAGCATGGTGGCCAGCGCCGGGGCGAGCATGCCCGCGCCCTTGGCCATCCCGCCGACCATGTACCCGCCCTCGCCGCGCCTGAAGGAGATCTTCGAGACGGTGTCGGTGGTGCGGATGGCGTCGGCCGCCGCCAGGCCGCCGTCGCGGGAGAGCTGCGTGGCCGCGCTGTCGACGCCCGTCAGCAGCGCCTCCATCGGCAGCCGCTCGCCGATCAGGCCGGTGGAGCATACGGCGATCTCGCCGGCGGAGTCGGCCAGGACCTCGGCGACCTTCTCGGCCGTGGCGTGGGTGTCCTGGAAGCCTTCGGGACCCGTGCAGGCGTTGGCGCCGCCCGAGTTGAGGACGACCGCTCGGACTCGGCCCCCCGCCAGGACCTGCTGTGACCAGAGGACGGGGGCTGCCTTCACGCGGTTGGCGGTGAAGACACCCGCGGCGGCGCGGCGCGGTCCTTCGTTGACGACGAGGGCGAGGTCGCGGTTGCCGCCGGCCTTGATGCCTGCGGCGATGCCCGCGGCCTTGAAGCCGAGGGGGGCGGTCACGCTCATGCGTCCTCCTTCGACGGCCGCATGCGTGTGCACAGGCCGTGTTCGCTGGTTCTCTGGCCGCGCTCGATCACGGGGCGACTCCGTTCAGGGGAAGGCCGAGCCCTTCGGGCAGGCCGAGTGCGAGGTTGACGCTCTGGATCGCGCCCCCCGCGGTGCCCTTGGTGAGGTTGTCGATGGCGATGACGGCGACCACGCGGCCGGCGCGCTCGTCGAGCGTCACCTGCAGGGCCGCGGTGTTGGCGCCGTAGGTCATCGCGGTGGCGGGCCACACGCCCTCGGGCAGCAGCGTGACGAACGGCTCGTCCTTCAGCGCGCTCTCGTAGGCGTCGCGCAGGGCTGCGGCGGTCAGGCCGGGGGTGCCGGGAGCCGTACAGGTGGCCAGGATGCCGCGGCTCATCGGCGCCAGCATCGGGGTGAAGGCGACGGTGACGGGGAGGCCCGCGACGGCGGAGAGGTTCTGCTCCATCTCAGGCGTGTGCCGGTGGACGCCGCCCACGCCGTAGGCGCTGACCGAGCCCATGACCTCGCTGCCGAGCAGGTTCGGCTTGAGGGCCTTGCCCGCGCCGCTGGTGCCCGTCGCCGCCACGACCACCACGTCGGGCTCCGCGAGCCCCTCCGCGAAGGCGGGGAAGAGCGCGAGGGTGACGGCCGTCGGGTAGCAGCCGGGTACGGCGATGCGCCGCGCGGCCTTGAGGATGTCGCGCTGACCGGGCAGCTCGGGCAGGCCGTACGGCCAGGTGCCCGCGTGGGCTCCGCCGTAGAACTCGGCCCAGGCGGCAGGGTCGGCGAGCCGGTGGTCGGCGCCGCAGTCGACGATCACGGTGTCGCTCTCGTCCAACTGGGCGGCGATCGCGGCGGACTGACCGTGCGGAAGGGCGAGGAAGACCACGTCGTGCCCTGCGAGCACCTCGGGGGTGGTCTCCTGGATGATCCGGGCTGCCAGCTGGGGCAGGTGCGGCTGGTGCGCGCCGAGCGGGCTGCCCGCGCTCGAAGCGGCGGTCAGCGCGCCTATCTCCAGTTCGGGGTGCATGAGCAGCAGACGGGCGAGCTCACCTCCGGCGTAGCCGCTGGCCCCGGCGATCGCCACACGCTGCATAGTCATTCATCCTTACTCATGAATTTGCTTAGAGAGATTATGCATCCGGGTCGATGAGCATGCAAGCCAGACGGGCCGCGACGCCCGCATTCTGAGATCGGACAAACCACCCATTTGCCTGCATGAACACTCAGTCACGAGGCCTAGCGCGACGTACCTACCGGTCGGTACTGTGAAATATCCGGTTAACAGAGCACGCGGGAGTTCTTGCCCATGAGCATCACGCACGCCCAGGTCCAGGCCCAGCTCACCGCAGAGGGCCAGCTGTTCGAAACCGAGGAGCTGGAGTCGGGGATCCGCACCTGGAAGCACGCGCCGGGACACTTCCGCACCATGCTGGAGAACAGCCGGTGGCAGGGAGAGAAGGACTTCCTCATCTACGAGGACGAGCGGATCTCCTACGAGCAGCACTACCGCCTGGCGGCGACGCTGGCCAACCGGCTGGTCGAGGAGTACGGCGTGGTCAAGGGCGACCGCGTGGCCATCGCGATGCGCAACTACCCCGAATGGGTCGTCTCCTTCTCCGCCGTCCTGGCGGCCGGGGCGATCGCCGTACCGCTGAACGCCTGGTGGACCGCGCAGGAGCTGGCCTACGGGGTCTCCGACTCCGGCGCCAAGGTGCTGATCGCCGACGGCGAGCGGGCCGAGCGCCTGGCGGGCACGGGCGTGCCGCTGATCGTGACAAGGGGCACGCCCCAGGAGGGCGCGCGCGCCTTCGACGAGGTGCTGGGCGAGGTCAGGGCGGACGTCACCCTCCCCTCCGTGGAACTGTCTCCTGAGGACCCCGCGACGATCTTCTACACCTCGGGCACCACGGGCCTGCCGAAGGGCGCGCTCGGCAGCCATCGCAACCTCGGCCAGGCGCCGATGACCGTCGCCTACTCCCTCATCCGCGCGGTCGTCATGGCCGGCAAGGACCCTTCGGGCACGACGGGCGAGCGGCGGGTCACGCTGCTGACGGTGCCGCTCTTCCACGTCACGGGCTGCTTCGCGGTGATGACAGGCACCATGTTCACCGGCGGCGCGCTGGCGCTGATGTACAAGTGGGACCCGCTGCTCGCGCTCCAGCTCATCGAGCGCGAGAAGATCACCGGGATGACGGGGGTGCCCACCAACGCCTGGCAGCTGCTCTCCCACCCCGACGTGGACAAGTACGACCTGTCCTCCCTGACCGGCATCTCCTACGGCGGCGCCCCAGCTCCCCCCAAGCTGATGGAGCGCATCACCAACGAGCTGCCGGGCCGGGCGCCCAGCAACGGCTACGGCATGACCGAGACCACCGCCCTCGCCATCAACAACTCCGGAGCCGACTACGCCCGCAAGCCCGACAGCATCGGCCTGCCGTCCGCCGTCGTCGACGTGCGCATCTCCGACCCCTCGGGCGCGCCGCTGCCCGTCGGCGAGGTCGGTGAGCTCTGCCTGCGCGGGCCCAACGTCATCATGGGCTACTGGAACAAGCCGTCGGCCACGGCCGAGACGTTCGTCGACGGGTGGCTGCACACCGGCGACCTGGCCAGGGTGGACGAGGAGGGCTTCGTCTACATCGTCGACAGGGCGAAGGACATGGTGATCCGCGGCGGCGAGAACGTGTACTGCGCCGAGGTGGAGGCGGCGCTGTTCGAGCACCCGTCCGTGGACGACGCCGCGGTGATCGGGGTGCCGCACGACGAGCTGGGCGAGGAGGTCGGCGCGGTCATCCGCCTGTCGGCGCCCGCCACCCCAGAGGAGCTGACGGCCTTCCTCAAGGAGCGCATCGCCGGGTTCAAGGTGCCCGCGCACTTCTGGTTCAGGGACGCGGAGCTGCCCCGCAACCCCGGCGGCAAGATCCTCAAGACCCGGCTCCGCCAGGAGGTCCTGGCTCTTTGACCGCCTGCGCCCGGAGGTAGGCGGCGGTCCACCCTGCGCGGAGTGAAGACCGCCGCCAGGCGGTGCGACGCCAGGCGGTGCGACGCCAGGCGGTGCGACGCCAGGCGGTGCGACGCCAGGCGGTGCGACGCCAGGACCCCGACGGGTCTGCCCTGCCTCGGCCGGTCCCCCGGCGCGGCGTGACGAGTGTGCTCGCATCATTTTCCGCCTCCTTCGCCCAGGTCAGCGGTGTGCGGCCGCGCGCGCTTACCTCAGGCGTAATCGCGCGCTTGATGTCGCGGATGACACGGTTGCTCCATCGGAACGAAACACCCTCCGAAGGAGCCGAGATGACCTTCCTCACCGTTACCGCCGACCGGACCAAGTTCCTGCGCCTCGCCCTGGTCGCCGACGCCGTCGTCACCGGCGGCAACGGGCTGATCTACCTGCTCGCCGCGGGCCCCGTGGGCGACCTGCTCGGCCCCGACACCGGAATGCTGCGCGGCATCGGCGTCTTCCTCCTCGTGTACGGCGTGGCCGTCGGCTTCCTGGGCACCAGGGCCGACATCAGCAGAGGCGCCACCAAGGCCGTCATCGCCCTGAACATCATCTGGACCCTCGGCAGCGTCGCCGCCGTCGCGACCGGCCTGCTGGAGTTCACCACGATCGGCGCGGTGTGGGCGATCGCCCAGGCCCTGGTCGTGGCCGCCTTCGCCGAGCTGCAGATCATGGGCCTCCGCAAGACCCGCTGACCCTCTGAACCCGCGATAACCCTTGAAAGGACGAAATATCATGACGCTGATCGAGCGCTACGTGGCCGCCTGGAACGAGACCGACGCCGACGCCCGCGCCAAGGCCGTCGCCGAGCTGTGGACCGAGGACGCGACCTACACCGACCCGCTGGCCGACGTGGCGGGACACGAGGGGATCGCCGCGGTGATCGCCGGAGCGCAGGGCATGTTCCCCGGCATGGTCTTCAGCGCCGGCGAGGTCTACGACGCCCACCAGGACCTCGCCCGCTTCACCTGGCACCTGGGTCCCGAGGGCGAGGAGCCGGTAGTGGTCGGGTTCGACGTGGTGAAGCTCGCCGAGGACGGCCGGATCCGCCAGGTGTTCGGCTTCCTGGACAAAGTGCCCAGCTGACACACAGTCCGCACATGCCCCCGCCGATGCCCTCGGCGGGGGCATCGCCATGTCACGGCCCGAACGCGACGCCGGCGTGGCGGACGCCGGGCGTGGGCGAGGCCCCATCGTGCCGGTGCGCACGCTCTCGCCCGAAAACCGTTTGCCCCCGCCGAGCCCGGCGCTCGACAATCTGAACCCGTGCCCGATTCACTCCGCCGCCTGCTCGCCCACCTCAAGATGGACCTGGGCCCGCTGCGCGACTCACGCGACTACCGGCTCCTGATGGCCTCAGGCGTCATCACGATGTTCGGCACGTTCATCACGATGGTGGCCGTGCCGTACCAGATGAAGCAGCTGACCGGCTCCTACGTCGCGGTGGGTCTGGTGAGCCTGGCGGAGTTCGTGCCGATGGTGATCTGCGGGCTGTGGGGCGGCGCCATCGCCGACGCGCTCGACCGGCGCAAGGTCATCCTGCTCAGCGAGGTCGGGCTGCTGGTCACCTCGGCGATGCTCACGTTCAACGCCATGCTGCCAGAGCCGCAGATCTGGGTGCTCTACGTGGTCGGCGCGCTGTCCACCGGCCTGGCCAGCCTGCAGCGCCCGAGCATGGAGGCGCTGATCCCGCAGGTCGTCAGGCACGACCAGCTCGGCGCGGCGGCCGTGCTGGCCAGCCTGCGCTGGAACATCGGCGCCATCGCCGCCCCCGCGCTCGGCGGCCTGCTGGTGACCACCTTCAGCGTGGCCACCGCCTACGCGGTCGACACGGTCAGCTTCGTGCTCTCGCTGGTGCTGCTGTGGCGTATCAGGGCCGTGCCGCCGAAGGAGGACGCCGCCCCCGCCTCGATCAGGTCGATGGTCGAGGGCCTGCGCTACGCCGCGAGCAGGCGCGACCTGATGGGCACCTACCTGGTGGACATCGCCGCGATGGTCTTCGCCATGTCCACGGCGCTCTACCCCTTCCTCGCCGACCAGTTCGGCACGCCGCAGGCCGTGGGCCTGCTGTACTCGGCGGGCGCGGTCGGCTCGCTGATCGCCTCCCTCACGGGGGCGTGGACGGCGCGCGTGCAACGGCAGGGCATCGGGGTGATCCTGGCCGCGGCGCTGTGGGGCATCTCGGTCGCCCTGGCCGCGGTGATGCCCAGCATCTGGGCGATCTTCCTCTGCCTGGCGCTGGCGGGCGCGGCCGACATGGTCAGCGGCATCTTCAGGATGACCATGTGGAACCAGACCATCCCCGAGGAGCTGCGCGGCCGGCTGGCCGGCATCGAACTGCTGTCGTACGCCAGCGGCCCGATGCTCGGCAACGCGCGGGCAGGGCTCATGGCCGACCTCGGCGGCACCCGGTTCTCTCTGGGCGTGGGCGGTCTGCTGTGCGTCGGATCGGTGGGGCTGCTGGCGTGGCTGCTGCCGTCCTTCCGCGCCTACGACGCCAGGACCAGCGAGCACGCCCTGTCCGAGAAGGCCCGCAGGCAGGCCGCGCACACCGAGGGCTGAGCTCAGCGCGCCCTTCCCTCGGCCCCACCGAAGGCCCGCAGCGCCTCGACGTCGGAGTGGGTGCCCGTCACGTACTCCGACACCCACTCCTGCACCTCGGCGAACCCGCTCTCCTCGACGATGCGCCCGGCCGCGGCGTGGGCGTCGAACGGGGTGCGGCGCAACGTCACCGCGCCGCTGCCCGCCTCCAGCAGCGCCCAGTGGGCGCCCGCCGTGCCGTACGGCATGCCGACCGAACCCGGGTTGACCACCAGCCTGCGCTCCACGAGCCTGACGAACGGCATGTGCGTGTTGCCCAGCACCACCGTGTCGGCCTCGATCCCCTCGAGCACCTCAGCCCACCGCTCGATCGCGCTGTCGACGAGGATCATCTCGTCGTCGCGCCTCGGCGTGGCGTGCGTGAACAGGGTGCGGCCCAGCGCCCCGAGGTCGAGGGCGCACGACATCGGCAGCCCCGCCAGCAGCTCGACCTGGTCACCGCGCAGCTGCTGGCCCGCCCACTGCGAGATCCGGTAGGCGCTGCCGCTGCCTCGAGCCACCTCCACCAGCTCGCGATCGGCGTTGCCGTTGACCCACAGCGCCCGCTCCCCCAGCGACACCAGCAGGTCGAGCGTCTCGACCGGCTGGGGACCGGCCGCCATGTCGCCGGTGAGGACGATGAGGTCGGCGCGGGCCACCTCGGGCTCGGCGAGCACGGCTTCCAGTGCGGGAAGCACTCCGTGGATGTCAGAGAGAACGGCGACGCGCATGCCCCTCACGCTGCCCGATCGGCAGGGCCGCGCTCAAGGTCGTTTCACCTGTGGCGCAATCTCACCCGCTCTCGCGCCAGCCCTCTCGCTCCTCCACCAGCGCGTCGACCTTCGCCAGATGCCCCTCCGCCAGCCCCTCGACCACGACGAGCCACTGAGCGTCCTCGGCGTCGTCCTCGCCCGCGAGCGTCTCCCTGACGACGACGGGCATGCCGAGCAGGGGGAACCATTCCGCCAGCGTCTCGGCCACCTCTTCGGCGTCGTCTCGCTCGGCGAACACCAGCAACTGCCTCATGGACGAAAAGCCTAGGGCGCGCGCCCGCATCCCCGTTCACCGGGCGGGAAGGACGTAGATTGCTACCGTAGACGCATGACGGCCGAAGCGGTGATTCAGGAGATGACGACTCCCTCGCTCCCCGACTGGGTCTTCCCGCCGCCGGAGGGCTTCGTCGCGGAGGACCTCGATCACATTCCGGATCTGCCTGCGCACACTGAGCTCATTGACGGAAGCTTGGTGTTCGTGAGCCCGCAGCGCGACTTCCATTCGTCGATCATGTACGTCCTGCAGAAGGGATTGCTGCAGTGCGTTCCTCCCGGGCATCGCGTCCGCAGAGAAATGAGCATCAGGCTGGGGCCCAGGCAGCGCCCTGAGCCGGACATGATGGTCCTGGGGCCGGATGTCACGGTGAGCAGGGACACGACCTACTTCTCTCCCGAGGACGTCCTCCTGGTGGTGGAGGTCGTGTCGCCCGATTCCGAAGAACGCGACCGCAAGCGCAAGCCGCAACTCTACGCCGAGGCCTGCATCCCGCACTTCTGGCGGATCGAGAGCACCGAGGACAGCACCGTCGTCTACGTCTACGAGCTCGACCCCGCCACCCGCGGCTACGCGCTGTCGGGCATCCACCACGACCGGCTGAAGCTCACCGTGCCGTTCGACGTCGACCTCGACCTCAGCGAGATCGACCAACTCTGACCCACGAGAAAGGGCCCGGGCGCACGACGTGCGCGCCCGGGCCCTTTCGCTCGGTCAGGCTCCGCGCAGCTGGGCGCCGACGCGGTCGGCGGCCATCGCCACGGCCGCGTCACGGGCGGCGGTCGTCTCCTCCACCGTCAGCGTGCGGTCGGCAGCGCGGAAGCGCAGCGTGTAGGCCAGGGACTTGTTGCCCTCGCCCACCTGCGCCCCCGTGTAGACGTCGAACAGCCGCACCGACTCCAGCAGCTCGCCCGCGCCGTCGCGCAGCGCCGCGGCCACGTCGGCCACAGGTGTCCAGTCGGGCACGATGAGCGCGACGTCCTGGGTGGCGATCGGGTAGGAGGAGACGGCAGGCGCCTCGACAGGGCCAGGCATGGCCTTCTCCAGGCGGGTCAGCTCCAGCTCCATCGCGCAGGTGCGCGGCGGCAGGCCGTAGGCCTCGATCACCCTCGGGTGCAGCTCCCCGCCGTGGCCGACGAGCACGTCGCCCACGTAGAAGGCGGCGCACCTGCCGGGGTGCCACGGCTCGTGCTGGTCGGCGACGACCGTCAGCTCGACGTTGGCCTCGCCTGCCACCAGCCTGGCCGCCTGGACGGCGTCGGCCCACGTGGCCTGACGGCCCGTGCCCCACCAGCCGGAGCGCTCGAACTCACCGGCAAGCACGACGGCGACCCGCTGCGGCTGCCTGGGCAGCGCCGACTCGATCGAGCCGAGCTCGTCGTCGCTCGGCCTGCCGTCGACGCCGAGCACCGGCGCCTTGGCGGGCGCGCCCTCGACCGGCCGGTAGACCAGGCCCGTCTCGAACAGCGCCGTGTCGCCGAAGCCACGGCCCACGTTGCGCACCAGGATCTTGAGCAGGCCCGGCAGCAGCGTGGTCCGCATGAGCGGCTCGTCTTCCGACAGCGGATTGGCCAGCCGCACGGCCCTGCGACGGTCGTCGCCCTCGGGCAGCTGCAGGTGGTCGAGGTCGCGCTCGCCGACGAACGGGTAGGCGAGCACCTCGACGTAGCCGGCGGCGGCCAGCGAGCGGCCGACCCGCCTGTGCAGCCGCTGCGCCTCGGTCAGGCCCGCGCCCGCAGGGGCCTTGGGCAGGATCGAGGGCAGGTTCTCGTAGCCCTCGAGCCTGATGACCTCTTCGGCCAGGTCGTTGGGGTCGGTGATGTCGGGACGCCACGAAGGCGGCGTCACCGTGATCATGTCGTCGCCCGTCACGGCCAGCAGCCCGTCGGTGTCGCCGCCCGACACGACGCCGGTGGCGTCGACGCCGCCGCGCTGCGGCGCGGGGCTCGAGCCCGGCTCCACGACGCAGCCGACCTGCTCCAGGCGGGTGACGACCGTCTCATGGGAGTAGGGCACGCCGGCCACCGCGCCGGGGTGGGAGGTCGGGATCGCGATGCGGACCGGCGAGACCTCGGTCTCGGCGTGGGTGACGCCCGGCACCTCGCTGGCCCCGCCGAGCGAGGTCAGCAGCTGCACCGCCCGCCACGAGGCCACCAGCGGCAGCTCACGGTCGAGGCCGCGCTCGAACCGCTTGGACGCCTCAGACACCAGGTTGTGCCTGCGCGACATGCGGGCCGTGCCGGTGGCGGAGAAGTGCGCCGCCTCGATCACGATGTCGGTGGAGTCGCCGGAGATCTCGGTGTGCAGGCCGCCCATCGTGCCCGCCATCGAGATCGCGCCCGAAGCGTCGGTGATGAGGATGTCGTCGGTGCTGAGCTTGCGCACGACGTGGTCGAGCGTCTCCAGCGTCTCGCCCTGGTGCGCCCGCCGTACGACGATCTCGCCGGTCAGCTTCGCCCTGTCGAAGGCGTGCAGGGGCTGGCCGAGCTCCAGCATCACGTAGTTGGTGACGTCGACGGCCAGCGAGACCGGGCGCATGCCCGCCCTGGACAGCCTGGTGCGCATCCACAGCGGGCTGGGCGCCGAGGGGTCGAAGCCGCGCACCTCGCGCAGCACGAACCTGTCGCACGCGGTCGGGTCGCCGATCGAGGCCGGGTAGGCGGGCTCGGTGGCGGCCGGCAGCTCGACGGCGGCGGGGTCGCGGAAGGCGACGCCGAAGGCGGTGGCCGCCTCGCGCGCCACCCCCCTGATCGACAGGGCGTAGCCGATGTCGGGGGTGATCTCCAGCTCGATCACGTCGTCGCGCAGGCCGAGCAGCTCGACCACGTCGGTGCCGATCGGGGTGTCGGCGGGCAGGACCATGATGCCGTTGTGGTCGTCGCCGAGGCCGAGCTCGCGCTCGGAGCAGATCATGCCCTCGGACAGGCGGCCGTAGGTCTTGCGCGCGCCGACCTCGAAGCCACCGGGCAGCACGCCGCCCGGCAGCACGACGGGCACGCGGTCGCCTGCGACGAAGTTGCTGGCGCCACAGACGATCTGGCGCGGCTCGGCCTCGCCGACCTCGACCATGCAGTGGCGGATCGGCTTCTTGAAACCGGTCAGCTCCTCGACCGAGAGCACCTCGCCGACGACGACGTTCTTCACGTCGTGGCCGTGGGAGGTGATGCTCTCGAGCTTGAGACCTGCGGCGGTGAGCTTGTCCGCCACCTCGTGCGCGGTGACGGCGGGGAGGTCGACGTGCTCCCGCAGCCAGGAAAGCGGGACCTTCATCAGATCTCCATTCCGAACGGGAGGGTGAAGCGGACGTCGCCCTCGACCATGTCACGCATGTCTTCGGCGTTGTGGCGGAACATCAGCGTCCGCTCGATGCCCATGCCGAAGGCGAAGCCGGAGTACTTGCGCGGGTCGACGCCGCAGGCGACGAGCACGCGCGGGTTGACCATGCCGCAGCCGCCCCACTCGATCCAGCCCTCGGACTTGCAGGTGCGGCACGGCGGGTTGCCGGGCACGGCCGACTGGCCCCTGCACACAAAGCACTTCAGGTCCATCTCGGCCGAAGGCTCGGTGAAGGGGAAGTAGTTGGGCCTGAACCTGGTCGTGATGCCCTCGCCGAACATGATCTCGGCGAACCTGTCGAGCGTGCCCTTGAGGTGGGCCATCGTCAGGCCCTCGTCGATCGCCAGACCCTCGACCTGGTGGAAGACCGGGGTGTGGGTGGCGTCGAGCTCGTCGGTGCGGAACACCTTGCCTGGCGAGACCACGTAGACGGGGACGCCCCTCTGCAGCAGCGCCCTGATCTGCACGGGTGAGGTCTGGGTGCGCAGCACCTTGCCCGAGTCGGTGGTCTCCACGAAGAAGGTGTCGTGATCGGAGCGGGCCGGGTGGTCGGCGGCGATGTTGAGCGCGTCGAAGTTGAACCACTCGCCTTCGAGCTCGGGACCCTCCGCGACCTCGTAGCCCATCGCGACGAAGGTGTCGGCGATGCGCTCCTGCATGGTGGTCAGCGGGTGGCGGGCGCCCCTCGGGACGCGGTCCCACGGCAGCGTGACGTCGACGGTCTCCTCGACCAGGACGCGGGCGTCGCGCTCGGCCTCCAGCTCGGCCTGGCGCGTGGCGAGCGCCTCGTTGATCGCCTTGCGGGCGCCGCCGATGCGCTTGCCCGCCTCGGCGCGGGCCGCGGGCGGCAGGGCGCCGATCTCACGGTTGGCCAGCGCGATCGGCGAACGGTCTCCGGCGTGCGCGAGGCGGACCTGCTTGAGTGCGTCGAGATCGCCCGCCGCCTTGATCGCGGCGACGGCGTCGGCCTCCATGCGCGCCAGCTCGTCGGCGTGCAGTGGGGTGACCTCGACGGGGTCGTAGTCAGACAAGAGAGAGCTCCGTATCCAGGGCTTGAGCGGACCCGAGTCTAGTCGGATCGCCAGGACGGGTCGTGCGGCGACGGCCGGTCTGTGGAAAAGCGGCGGTCTGCCGTACCTGCTGGGAAAGCCCGCAGATCCCTACGCGAAGTCGGGGGTGCCTGCGGGCATGGTAAATCGGAACTCCGCCCCGCCCTCGGGCGCCCGCTGCACGGTGATCGTGCCGCCGTGGGCCTCGACCAGGCCCTTGACGATGAACAGGCCGAGACCCGTGCCGCCGCGCCTGCGGCTGTTGCCGCGCCAGAACTGCCTGAAGACGCGCGGGGCCAGCTCGGGCGCGATGCCCTCTCCCTGGTCTCGCACGGACACGGCAACTCCCCAGCCGACGGATTCGATCTCGATCGTGACGGTGCCCCTTCCGTGGCGCACCGCGTTCTCCACCAGGTTACCGAGAATCTGGTCGATCTTGTCCGAGTCGAGCCACATTTCCGGCAGCCCGTCGGCGACGTTCAGCCTGAAGCGGTCTTCGGGCTCGCCCGCCGCGACCCTGCCCGCGATGATCCTGCGCGCGCGGGCGGCCACGTCGACCACCTGCCGGTGGACCTCCAGCCGCCCCGACTCGATGCGCGAGACGTCGAGCAGCTCGGTGATCAGCCTGGTCACCCTGTCGGCGTCGTTGTTGACCGTCTCGAGCATCACGAGCTTCTGCTCTTCGGTGAAGCGGGTCCACTTGGCCAGCAGGGTGGCGGTGAAGCCCTTCACGCTGGTCAGCGGCGAGCGCAGCTCGTGGGCGACCGTGGAGACCAGGTCGGCCCTGCTGCGCTCCAGCCTGGCCCTCGCCCCTCCGTCGCGCAGTGTGATCGTCACCCGCTCGACGTCGCCGCCCCGCTCGGGCGTGCGCACCAGCCTGGCGGTGACGTGCAGTTCCTGCCCGCCCGGCAGGTGCAGCGGCCGCTCGGGCACTCTGGTCCTGGTGCGGAGGCCGCCGTGGGGGTCGAGGCACTTCCACCACTCGCGCCCGTCGTGGTCGCGAAAAGGGAAGACCTCGTTGACGTCACCGCCGACGGCCCGCTCGCGGGTGACGCCCGTGAGCCTCGTCGCGGCCCGGTTGACGGCCAGGATCGTGCCGAATCCATCGGTCACGATGAGCCCGTCGGGAAGCTCGTCGATCGGCACCGTGCACGAGGGATCGGCTCCTCGCCAATCGGTGTCTTCGCCGTGCACGAACCTCGCCTCCTTGACCTACAAGGCCGACAATAGCGGGTTTCCCGCACCCGAGGGGACCCGCGACGCCCACCCGCCGGCGGCTCGATCGGGCGTGCGTCGCCCGCCCTTCTCGTACGGCCCGCCCGCCGGCGCCCACCCGAAGAGCGCGCCGTCCCTAGCCGGTCACGTGGACGGTCAGCCCGCCCTGGGCCCTGGCCCTTGCCGTGGGACGGTCAGCCCGCGCGCTGGGCCCTGGCCGAGGCGTACAGGCACACGGCCGCGGCGGTGGCCAGGTTGAGGCTCTCGGCCTGGCCGTAGATGGGCACCCGCACCACGTCGTCGGCCAGCGCCAGCACCTCCTCGGGAAGCCCCCACGCCTCGTTGCCGAACACCCAGGCCGTCGGCCCCGACAGCTCGACGTCGTCGAGCGTGTGCTTGCCCGACCCGTCGGCCGCCAGCACGCGCAGCCCGCTGTCCTTCAGCCGCTGGACGGCCTGGCCCACCGGCGAGCCGATCACCACTGGCAGGTGGAACAGGCTGCCCGCGCTCGCCCTGACGCACTTGCCGTTGTAGGGGTCGACGGAGGCGTCGGTGAAGACCACAGAGTCAGCACCCGCCGCGTCGGCGGTGCGCATGACGGTGCCGGCGTTGCCTGGGTCGCGCACGTGCGCGAGCACCGCCACCAGCCGGGCGCGCTCGGTCACGGCCTCCTCCAGCGGCGTGTGGACCAGGCCGCAGACGGCCACCAGCCCCTGCGGGGTGACTGTCTGGGACAGCTCGGCCATCACCTCGCCGCTGGCGCGGTGGACGGGCAGGCCCTTCAGCGTGGCCTCGGTGATGAGGTCGCCGTGGCGCAGCTCGGCCTCGGCGGTGGTGAACAGCTCCACCACGACGCCGTCGAGCTTCAACGCCTCACGGACGGCCTGCGGGCCCTCGGCGAGGAACTTGCGGTCCTGCTCCCTGAAGGCGCGCTTGGTGAGCCTCCGCGCCGCCTTCACCCGCGGCGCCTTCACATTGGTCAGCTCGGATCCGGCCATGCCCTCTGTCCCCCACTCCTCGAACGCTCATGCCCCGCACGAGCCATTGTCCAGCCCTCTCGCCCCGTCCCTGGCCGTCGGCGACCACACGCCGGCTGGGACGGGGTGAGGTAGGGAGGGGCGACCGGGTCGCGCACAAAGCAAAACGGGCCCACCGACATGTCGGTGGGCCCTGAAAACCGTGTGGGAACGGTCAGCCCGCAGCCGGGGCGTTCACGTTCGCCGGCAGAGCCTTCTTGGCGGCCTCGACCAGCGTCGCGAAGGTCTGGCTGTCGTTGACCGCGAGGTCAGCGAGGATCTTGCGGTCGACCTCGATGTTGGCCAGACGCAGACCCTGGATCAGGCGGTTGTAGGTCATGCCGTTCTGACGAGCCGCAGCGTTGATCCGCTGGATCCACAGGCGACGGAAAGCGCCCTTGCGGTCCTTGCGGTCACGATAGGCGTAGGTCATCGAGTGGAGCATCTGCTCCTTGGCCTTGCGGTACAGCCTCGACCGCTGGCCACGGTAACCCTTCGCCCGCTCGAGGACGACCCTGCGCTTCTTCTTGGCGTTGAGCGCCCGCTTCACGCGTGCCATGTTGTATCTCCCCGGGGACTTGCGCTACTTAGCGAGCAGCTTCTTGATCTTCTTGGAGTCAGCGTCGGAAACGACGACATCATTCTTGAGACGGCGCGTCAGCGTGGACGACTTCCACTCGTTGTAGTGCGCGCGGCTGGCGCGACGGCGCTTGAGCTTGCCGGTGCCGGTAAGCCGGAACCGCTTCTTCGCACCGCTGTGCGTCTTCATCTTCGGCATCTCGCCGTCTCTCCCTCAATTCGTCCGTGCCGACATCCCGGGCCGGTGTGGGCCGGCCCGGTTGCGGCGTGTTCCTCTGGCGCGCTGGCTGGGTTGCCTGTAAGGCTAACCCCAACTGCGGGTCACTCTTCCGGTTCGGAGAGCTCCTCGTCGCCACGCTGTGCCTTTGCCGCGGCCTTTTCGGCCTTGGCCTCGGCCTTCTTCTTGTGCGGACCGATCACCATGATCATGTTACGACCGTCCTGCTTCGGCTGGGACTCGACGAAGCCGAGCTCCGTCACGTCCTCTGCCAGCCGCTGGAGGAGCCGGAAACCCAGCTCGGGACGCGACTGCTCACGTCCGCGGAACATGATCGTGACTTTGACCTTGTCTCCGGCCTTGAGGAACCGGACCACGTGACCCTTCTTGGTCTCGTAGTCGTGCGGGTCGATCTTCGGGCGGAGCTTGATCTCCTTGATGATCGTGTGCGCCTGATTCTTGCGCGCCTCGCGCGCCTTCATCGCGGACTCGTACTTGAACTTGCCGTAGTCCATGAGCTTGCACACGGGCGGACGAGCCGTGGCCGCGACCTCGACCAGGTCGAGGTCGGCCTCCTGAGCGAGCTTCAGTGCATCGTGAATCGACACGATGCCGACCTGCTCACCGTTCGGGCCGACGAGGCGAACCTCGGGCACACGGATGCGCTCGTTGATGCGGGGCTCAGTGCTGATGGGGCCTCCTAGGTATGCGATCCCTACGCGCTCGATCGTGCCGGGCATCGGCGCGCGCCTAAACGCGAAAATGCCCCGCACGTCGCGCATGCGGGGCCACTGAGCTTGGCGGCTCGAATGGCCGTAAGCTCCCCGGAGTAAGTCCGGCGTGATCCTTGACCCGGCCACCTTGCGGTGACACAGGTGGGAGGGGGACCTCCGCTTGCGCGTCCAGCAGGCATGCCGGACCGATCAGAGAGCTACATTACCACAACCACGCGCGTGCGCCGAATCATCCCGCCGCCTCGTTCTCCCCCGCACCGACATCGAAGCGAGCTAGCATCTAGACAGACTAGACAGGAGGCCATGATGGGTTCGTGGCAGCTGCAGGAAGCCAAGCAGCGCTTCAGCGAGGTGGTGCGCAAGGCGCACGACGAGGGGCCGCAGATCATCACCAGGCACGGAGACGAGGTGGCGGTCATCCTCGACATGGCAGAGTACCGCCGGCTCAAGGGCGGCGAGCCGGACTTCAAGGAGTTTCTGCTGAGTGCCCCCGACTGGGGGGACGACCTGGAGTTCCCCCGCAACCGCGACCTGCCTCGCGAAGTGGACCTCGGCTGGTGAGCGTCGGATACCTCCTCGACACCAACGTCATCTCCGAGGTGCGCAAGCGCCAGGGCAGTCAACACGTGAAGGCCTGGGTGGAGGAGTCCTTCGGGCCGACGCTCTATCTGAGCACGATCTCCATCGGGGAGATCCGCTGCGGCATCGAGCTCAGGAGGCGGCGCGACGTCCAGCAGGCTCTGGTCCTGGAGCGCTGGCTGGCTCGTCTCTACGACTCCTTCCTCGACAGGATCGTGCCCGTCACTTCTGAGATAGCGGAGGAGTGGGGGCGCCTCAACAGCGCGCGAACGCTTCAGACGGCCGACGGACTGCTCGCGGCCACCGCGAAGGTCCATGGATGGAGCATCGTCACGCGCAACGTCAAGGACTTCGAGGGGACGGGGGTGGCGGTCGTCAACCCGTTCGAGTGGCCCGTCTGAGGATCTCGGCCTCGCCCGCCGCGCGCATCGCCTCGACCGGCACGACCGGGCGGCCCGTCATCAACTCCACCTGCCTGACCGCCTGGTGCAGCAGCATCGCGAAGCCGCCGACCACCTTCCCGCCTCCCGCCTCCACCGAGGCCGCCAGGCGGGTCGGCCACGGGGCGTAGACGACGTCGAGCAGCGCGGGCACGCGCGCGAGCTGACCGGCGAAGGAGTCGGCCGCCCCGCCCGGCAGCGTGGAGACCACCAGGTCGACCTCCAGCAGCGCCTCGAGCTTGTCGAACGACGCCACCGCGAGGGCCACCCCCAGCCGTTCGGCCACCTCGATCGTCTCCCCCGCCCTCGCGGGGTCGCGCGCCACCAGCGTCGCGGTCCGCAGGCCCAGGTTGCGCAGCGCCGCCAGCGCAGAGGCGGCGGTCGCGCCCGCGCCCAGCACCAGCGCCGAGCCGGGCGTGGGGACCCCGGCCTCGCCCAGGGCCCGCTCGATTCCGTAGACGTCGGTGTTGTCGCCGTGCCTCACCCCGTCGGTGAACACCACTGTGTTGGCCCCGCCCACCTCGACGGCCAGGTCGGAGACCGTGTCGAGCAGCGGGAGCACGGCTCGTTTGAGCGGCATCGTCAGCGAGAGCCCCGCCCAGTCGGCCGAGTCGAGCAGGGCAGGCAGCCGCGCCTCGTCGCACTCGTGCGCCTCGTAGGTCCAGCCGGTCAGGCCCATGGCCTGGTAGGCCGCCCTGTGCAAGTAGGGCGAGAGCGAGTGCGCGATCGGCGACCCCAGCACCGCCGCCCGTCCCGTCGTCCGCACGCCCCGCTCCTCCCCCACGCTGACCAATCCACAGGACTCTACCGCCCCCACCCGATCCCGCCCGAACAGCCGTGGCCGCCCACGTCTGTGTCACAACCCCACCCCCTGTACGGCAGGCCCTCCTGGCGCCACCGTGGTCACGGGGCCGGGCTCCCTCCAGGGATACGCCTCACCGAGCGCACGTGGCCGGCCGCCGTCACGGACACCCGAAGGCCACGCCGCCTCTGCGGGCGAGGTGAGGGCGAACCAGGAAGGAGGTCCTGGGCGAAGCGCGCGAGCGGCCGACGAGGCGTGGAGGCCGAGGGTGGCAGTCGGCCGCCCTCACGAAGCGGGCGGGCTCCGCGTGGACCTCTTCTCGGGCGACGTGACGGTGGGTCAGCGTCGCGCCCGAGGAGCGTCGGCCGGGCAGACGGTCAGCGGTGACCACCGGGGAGCATGAGGGGGGCTTGCCGTACAGCCGAGCAGGACGCCTGCGGGCGCGCCGGCGGCTTCGTGAGGGCACGCCCCGCGCGCGCACCGGCGGCTCTGTGAGGAAACGCCCGCGTGTGAACCGGCGGGCTACGGGCGGAAACGTTCGCGCGCGGGCCCGCGGCTGTGTGAGGGAGCGCTCGCGGGCGGGCCCGGGGCTGCCGCGGCGAAAGGCTCGCGGGCGAGACTCGCCTCGCCCGCGAGGGCGGCTACTTGTTGCGCTCGTACTCGGCCTTGAGCTTCCAGAACTCGTCTTCGCGCGCCGTGAACTTCGTGACCTTGTTCTTGGGGTCCGTCGTCACGAAGTAGAGATAGCCGCTCTCGCTCGGGTTGAGCGCGGCCTCGATCGCGTGCTCGCCAGGGTTGCCGATCGGCCCTGGCGGCAGGCCCTGGTACTTGTACGTGTTGTACTTCGACGTGCTTTCCAGGTCGGCGTTGCTGGCCTCGATGGCGTACTTCTTGAGCCCGTACATGACGGTGCTGTCCATCCGCAGATTCATCGGCGGCTTGAGAGCGAGCCTGTTGTAGATCACTTCCGCGATCTTGGGCATGTCCTCGCGGGTGCCCGCCTCGGCCTGCACGATGCTCGCGATCGTCATGATCTCCGCGGGCGTGTGGCCGAGCTGCTTGGCCGCCTCTTCCAGGTTCGTCTTGCCCGCCGCCTGGGTGTAGCGGTCGACCATCTGCGTGAGGATCTGGGTGGCCGAGGCGTTCGGTTCGAACTGGTAGGTCGCGGGGAAGGCGTAGCCCTCGAGCCCTCGGGCGTAGCGGGGAAGGCCGATGGCCTCCTTGTCCTTGGCCGCCTCGAAGAACTCCTCCGCCGGCTTCTTCGTCTGCTTGGCCAGGATGGCGATGACCGAGCTGAGCCGCTCGCCCTCCTTGATCAGGACGGTGTTCTGCAGCTTCTTGCCCGACACCAGCAGATCGACGGCCGTGGCGGCCGACATGCCCTTCTTGAGGGTGTACTGGCCAGGCTGCAGCGCCGAGCTCTTGCCCGCGCTGGCGATCGCGTTGGTGAACGCGCGCTCGCTGGCCACGACGCCCTGGGCCTGCAGCGTCTTGGCGACGTCGGAGGCGCTCTGGCCGTCCTTGACCTCGATCACCACTTGGCCGGTGCCGGGGCCCTTGAAGTCGTCGGGCACCAGGGCGTCGCTGAGCCACAGGTAGCCGTAGTAGCCGCCGCCGCCGATGATGCCGACCAGGACGATCATCGCGAGCAGGGGGGCGAGGAATCCACCTCGGTTGCGGCGCCTGCGCCGACGGCGCCCGCGGGGCGACTTGGCGGAATCACGAGAGCGGCCCCGGGTCCGACCTTCGTCGTCCTCGGCGCCGAGCAGGAAGTCCATGTCGAGATCGTTCATAGGTGCGCTGGCCAATCTCCCGGTAGGAACGGCCTGGCGTCAAGGGGTTGTGCCAAACCGGTGGGGGTTACCGAGCCGAACGGGGGGATCCGCCAGCCTTGGGGCGATGACCAGCGGAGATCACGGTGCGTAGCCATGCTAGGGGATACGGGAAGCGCGAGCGCCCCGGGCCCGGGCCGGGGGCTCGGCGGGACGGGGGGTGTCCCTATGAGCATCAATGCGTCCCGAGGTAATCGTTCAACTCTTCCCGGTATCTCACGAACTCACTCTCTTTGTCGGTGAATTTCGTGATTCTATGCTCCGGGTCCGTCGTAACAAACCAGTACCAGTCACCTTCCGCGGGATGCAACGCCGCCAGCAGCGCCTTCTCTCCCGGATTGGCGATGGGCCCTGGAGGCAGACCCTTGTGCCGATAGGTGTTGTACGGCGAGCGGACCCTGGTGTCCTTCAGCGACACCTTCAGCGTCCTCCTGCCCAGTGCGTACGTCACGGTGGCGTCGAGCTGGAGAGGGGTTCCGCCCTTGAGCCTGTTGTAGATCACCCTAGCGATCTTCGGGTAGTCGGTGTCCCTTCCGCCCTCCGCCTGCACGAGGCTCGCCACCGTGACGGCCTCCAGCGGCGTGAGGTGGACCTCGGCGGCGCGCGCCTCGAGCCCGATCGCCTGGGCCGCCTCCTTGAACCTGCTCACCATGCGCCTGAGCAGGTCGGCCGCCGTGGTGCTCGGGTCGACCTCGTACGTCGCCGGGTAGAGGAAGCCCTCGAGCCCTCGGGCGTAACCCGGCAGGCCGAGAGCGGACGGCTTGGCGGCCTGGAGGTCCTTGAGCGGGATCCCCGCCTGCCTGGCCAGGTGCGGGAGCGCCTCGGGCACCCGCATGCCCTCGGGGAGCGTGACCCGCCTGACCACCCGCGAGTGCGGGGACAGAAGCAGGTCGAGCGCCGCGCCCGCGGCCATCCCCTTGCGCAGCCGGTAGTGGCCCGGGTGCAGGCTGCCCGCCTTGGAACGTTCCTGCGCGACGTTCACGAACGACCTCGCGCTCGCGACGACGCCCGCGTCGGCCAGGACCGCGCCGACGTCTCCCGCGCTGGCACCCGGCATGATGCGCACCGTCACCGCGCCCGCTCCCGCGCCTTCGAAGTCGTCGGGGCTGAGGTACGGCTTGAGCCACACGAATCCGGCCACGCCCAGGGCGAGCAGGCAGGCGGCCGCACCACCGGCCAGCAACCCGGCCTTGCGCAACGACCTGCCTCTACGCCCGCCTTCGTCCTCGGAGGCCGCCTGGCTCTGGCCGGCCACCGCCTCGCTCTCGTCTGGCGCCTCCTGCTCCTCCTCGACGGCCGGCCTGTCGAAGGGGATGACATCGGCCGAGCCATCCGCCTCGTCATCGTCCTGGGACGCCGCCTCGTTCGCTGCCGAGGGGTCGTGCGAAGAGCCCTCGGGCTCGGGTGAGGAGGCGGGCGGGACTTCGGTGTTCTGCGGGCCGCCGTCAGGCGGGAGGGCGGCATCAGGTGCGGAGCCGTCGTCAGATGGGGTGGCGGCGGCTTCGCGGGGATCGTTGTCGGGGGGCGGGCCGCTCACAGGTCGGACCCGTCGTCCGCCACGGGGGGCGGATCGACAGGTCTGCCTGGTGGCCTGCTCGTGGCGCGTTCGGAGTCGAGCGCGTCCTGCAGCAGCACGACGGCCGCCGCCTGGTCCACGACCGAGCGCTGCTTCTTGGCCTTCACCCCGCTGGCCCGCAGCCCCTGCTGCGCCGCCACGGTGGTCAGCCGCTCGTCGAACAACCGCACGGGAACCCCGCCCAGCCGTACGGCAAGCTGGGAAGCGAAGGAGCGGGCCAGAGCGGCCGCCTGCCCCTCACGTCCCGACAGTGAGGTGGGCAGCCCGACGATCACCTCGATCGCCTCGTGCTCGGCCACCAGGACGGCGATGCGGTCGAGGTCGCCTGGCCCGCGTCTGACGGTCTCCACCGGCGTGGCCAGCATCCCCGAAGGGTCGCTGCGGGCCACGCCGATGCGGACCGACCCGACGTCGACGCCGAGTCTCGCGCCGAACCTCATGTCAGGCGAGCTGCCCCGCGATGGTCTCAGCGACCATGCGCAACGCCTCGTCGATCGCCTCAGGACGGGTGCCTCCGCCCTGCGCGACATCGTCCTTGCCGCCACCGCCACCCCCAAGAGCCTTGGCGGCGACGCCGACCAGTCGTCCGGCCTTGAGCCCTCGCTCGCGTCCCGCCTCGTTGACCGCGGCAACCACCACAGGGCGGTCGGAGGGGACGCCGGCGAGCACGACGACCGCCGGACGGTCGCCAGGGAACCTGCCGCGCACGTCAAGCGCGAGCTTACGCAAATCGTCCGGACCTGTTCCATCAGGCGCGCGGTGGGTGACGACGGAGACTCCGTGCAGGTCATGGGCCTGTGCGGCCAGCTCGCCCGCGATCTGGAGCACCTGGGCCGAGCGCAGCTTCTCCAGGTCCTTCTCCGCGGTACGAAGCCTGGTGACGATGCCCTCGATGCGCTCGGGCAGCTCCTCGCGGCGCACCTTGAGCTGCTCGGTCACCTGGGCGACCAGCAGCGACTCGCGCGCCAGGAAGCGGAAGGCGTCGATGCCGACCAGCGCCTCGACGCGGCGCACGCCCGCGCCGACCGACTGCTCGCCGAGCACCTTGACCAGGCCGAGCTGGCCCGAGGAGTGGACGTGGGTGCCGCCGCACAGCTCGCGGGAGTAGTCGCCGATCTCCACGACGCGGACCTCGTCGCCGTACTTCTCGCCGAACATGGCCAGCGCCCCCATCGCCCTGGCCTCGGCCTGGGAGGTGTAGAAGGCGTTGACCTTGAGGTCGTTGATGAGGACCGCGTTGACCTCGTCCTCGACGTCGCGCAGCACGCTGGGCGGCACGGCGCCGGCGGCGGTGAAGTCGAAGCGGAAGCGGCCGGGAGAGTTCTCCGAGCCCGCCTGGGCGGCCGTCTCGCCGAGCGCGTTCTTGAAGCCGCGGTGCACGAGGTGGGTGGCGCTGTGGCTGCGCGAGATCGCCTTGCGGCGCTCGACGTCGACCTCGGCCTGCACCTCGTCGCCGACGCGGATCTCGCCCACGCGGACCCTGCCCCTGTGGACGACCAGGCCCTTGATGGGCGACTGGACGTCGAGGACGTCGACCTCGGCTCCCGAGGTGCGCAGCACGCCCTGGTCGGCGAGCTGGCCGCCGCCCTCGGCGTAGAAGGGCGTGCGGCCCAGCACGATCTCGACCGTGGCGCCCGCGCCTGCCACCGGCACCGAGGCGCCGTCGACGAGGATGCCGACCACGCTGGACTCGGCGCTGGTCTGGTCGTAGCCGAGGAACTCGACCTTGCCCGCGTTCTCGAGCAGCTGGCCGAAGACGGAGATGTCGGCGTTGCCGGTCTTCTTGGCCGCGGCGTCGGCCTTGGCGCGCTCGCGCTGCTCCTTCATCAGGCGCCTGAAGCCCTCTTCGTCGACCTTGAGCCCCTGCTCGGAGGCCATCTCCAGGGTGAGGTCGATCGGGAAGCCGTAGGTGTCGTGCAGCTGGAAGGCCTGGTCGCCGGAGAGCGTGGTGCCCGACTTGCGCTTGGTCTCCTCGACCGCGACGTCGAAGATCGCCGTGCCGGTGCGCAGCGTGCCGAGGAAGGAGGCCTCCTCGGCGTCGATGACCGCGTGGATCTGGGGCGCGTCGACCTTGAGCTCGGGGTAGGTCTCGCCCATCGCGTTGATGGTGACCTCGGTGAGCTCGTGCATGTAGCGCTCGTCGCCCGAGCCGAGCAGGCGCAGGTTGCGGATGGAGCGGCGCAGGATGCGGCGCAGGACGTAGCCGCGCCCCTCGTTGCTGGGCATGACGCCGTCGGCGACCAGCATGGTGCCGGTGCGGACGTGGTCGGCGATGACGCGCAGGCTGACGTCGGCGCGCGGGTCGCGGCCGTAGCGGGTCTTGGTGAGCTCGGCGGCGCTGTCGAGGATCTTGTAGGTGGTGTCGATCTCGTAGAGGTTGTCGACGCCCTGCAGGATCGTCGCCATGCGCTCGAGGCCCATGCCGGTGTCGATGTTCTTGGCCGGCAGCTCACCCGCCACGTCGAAGTCGACCTTGCTGCGTACCGCGCTGAGCTGGTACTGCATGAAGACGTTGTTCCAGACCTCGAGGTAGCGGTCCTCGTCGGCCACCGGGCCGCCGTCCCTGCCGTACTCGGGGCCGCGGTCGTAGTAGATCTCCGAGCAGGGGCCGCCGGGACCCGGCACGCCCATGTGCCAGTAGTTGTCCTCGAGGCCGCGGCGCTGGATGCGCTCCATCGGCACGCCGACCTTGTTGTGCCAGATGTCGATCGCCTCGTCGTCGTCGAGGTAGACCGTCACCCACAGCTTCTCCTCGGGGAAGGCGAAGCCGCCGTCGGACTCCGACCTCGTCAGGAGCTCCCAGGCGAAGGGGATCGCCTGCTCCTTGAAGTAGTCGCCGAAGGAGAAGTTGCCGAGCATCTGGAAGAAGGTGGCGTGACGGGTGGTCTTGCCCACCTCCTCGATGTCGGGGGTGCGCACGCACTTCTGGACACTGGCCAGCCGGGCCGCCGGAGGCTTGCGCTGCCCCAGGAAGTACGGCTTGAAGGGCACCATGCCCGCGGGCACCAGGAGCAGCGTCGGATCCTCAGCGATCAGGCTGGCCGAGGGCACGACCTTGTGCCCACGCTCCTCGAAGAAGCGCAGGAAGCGGCGGGCGATCTCTGCCGACTCCATAACAGCGGCCATCCTTTGCTTTAGTGGGTGTTGTCAGGGTTGTCGAGCCCGAAGCGGGAGCGCAACTCCATTTCGCGGTCGGCGGCCTCGCCGAGCGCGTCCGAGGTAAAGTCTCTCACCTGCAGCAGCATGCCGTTCGCGCTGTCGGCCGCCCTGCGGGCGACATGGTCGGGCTTGAGCGCCTGCAGCTTGCGCATCACCCAGACGGCGCCGAACGCGCCGAGCGCCATGTAGAACAGCCGCCTGATCATCGCCGCCGCCCGCCGCGCGGGTTCCTGCGGGCCTCGATGGCCCTGCGTACGCCGTGGCTCAGGGCTGAGACCCTGATCAGCGGCCCGGTGAAGATGGTCTGGGTGACCGCGCTCAGCTTGGCGGCGTGGCCACTGACCTGCTTGACGTCTCTGGTGATGGCCTCGACGGTGACGAGCTGCCTGTTGGCCTCGTTGACCGTCATGCTCATGTCCTCCAGCAGCGGCACGACCCTGTCGTTCAGGTCGGAGACCAGCTTGGTGGTCTCTCTGAGCAGCCGGGCGAGCTTGACGAGCACCATGGCGAGAAAGCAGACGAGGATCGCCCAGCCCATGGCGACGATCAGCCCGGCCAGTTCTCCTGCGGTCAGCATCAGCGGATCCGTCCCCGTTGGCGTTCTGGAATGGAGAAGACCCTATCGCGTCCTGGCGCGGCCTTCCCCGCACTACGCCCGGACGCCGCCCACCAGTTCGACCTCGAAGCCCTGCTCGTTCTCGAGGTAGGCGGGACCGCCCGCGTGGGGATGGCGGTCGGCGAACATCAGCCGTGCGTGGTGCAGCGTCATGGCTTGCCGCGCAGGAAGTCGCGGATCCTGGACCACCGCTCGAACAGGCCCGCCTCGGCTCCGTGCCTGGTGGGCTCGTAGTAGCGGCGCTCGCGCGTCTCCTCAGGTGCGTAGTCCTGGCGGACCAGGCCGTGCTCGAAGTCGTGGGGGTACTTGTAGCCCTTGCCGTGGCCGAGCTTGGCGGCGCCCGGATAGTGGGCGTCGCGCAGGTGGCCTGGCACCTGGCCGATGAGGCCGCGCCGCACGTCGTCGGAGGCCGCGCCGATGGCCTTCACCACCGCGTTGGACTTGGGCGCCAGCGCGCAGTGGATGACGGCGTGGGCCAGGTTGATGCCCGCCTCCGGCAGCCCGATGAGCTGCACGGCCTGCGCGGCGGCCACCGCGGTCTGCAGGCAGGTGTTGTCGGCCATGCCGACGTCCTCGGAGGCGAAGATGACGAGTCTGCGGGCGATGAACCTCGGGTCCTCCCCCGCCTCGATCATGCGGGCGAGGTAGTGGAGCGCGGCGTCGGCGTCGGAGCCCCTCATCGACTTGATGAAGGCGCTGATGACGTCGTAGTGCTGGTCGCCCTGCCTGTCGTAGCGCACGGCCGCCTTGTCGACGGCCTTCTCGACGACCTCGACGGTGATGTCGTCGGCCAGCAGGGCCGCGGCCTCGAGATAGGTGAGGGAGCGGCGCGCGTCGCCGCCGGCCAGCCGTACGAGGTGTTCGAGGGCCTCGGGCGCGAGCGTGTTGCGGCCTGCCAGGCCGCGGTCGTCGGTGACGGCCCGCCGCAGGACCGCGCGGATGTCGTCGTCGGACAGCGACTCCAGCGTCAGCAGGAGCGAGCGTGAGAGCAGCGGCGAGATGACGGAGAAGAAGGGGTTCTCGGTGGTGGCGCCGATGAAGGTGACCCACCTGTTCTCGACGGCGGGCAGCAGGGCGTCCTGCTGGGCCTTGTTGAAGCGGTGCACCTCGTCGACGAACAGGACGGTCTGCCTGCCTGTCATGCCGAGCTCGCGGCGGGCGGTGTCGATGGCCGCCCGCACGTCCTTCACGCCCGCCGACACCGCGGAGATCTCGACGAAGCGGCGTTTGGTGACGCCGGCCACGACGTAGGCGAGCGTCGTCTTGCCGGTGCCGGGGGGACCCCACAGGAACAGCGACATCGGCGCCTCGCTCTCGACGAGCCTGCGCAGCGGCGTGCCCTGGCCGAGGAGGTGACGCTGACCGAGCACCTCGTCGAGGGTGCGCGGGCGCATCCGCACCGCCAGGGGCTGTGGGGTGGCCTCCTCAGCGGCAGAATCGAACAGACTCTCCACAAACGGAGCCTACAGGCCCCACACCGCCCTGGCGCCCGAATCCCCTGCTCGGAAGACGTAGTAGCCCGCCACCACGGCCAGCGCCACGCTCACCGCCGACAGCGCCCACGCAGGCACGCGCAGCTTGGCCCGCCACAGGTAGACCATCGACAGGGAGGCGACGCCGAGCCCGATCGTGCTGAGAAGCAGCGGCGTGGCGAAGCTCTCGTGACTGGCGATGCTCTGGCCGAGCTCCCCTTCCACCTCGGCGAAACGCGCCTGCTTCAGCGCCGCGCCGCTCTGCCGCGCGGCGAAGACCGCCGCGGGCGCGGCCAGCGAGAGCAGCACCACCGCCCACGCCAGGTACGGCTGGAAGCGGGGCACGAGGGCGTAGGCGATGGAGGCGGCGGCAAGCAGCGGCGTGAGCACCACGGCGAAGTGGATGATCAGCGGATGCGCGGGCAGGCCCATGATTTCGTCGAACACGTCAGTAACTCCGTTCTCGTATCGACAACGGATCTCATCACGCCGAGGTACGCGGAGACGCGTTTCTCATTTACTTCTCAGGACCTCCACCTCAGAGGCCCCTTGCGCCACTTACGTCCAGCACATTCCCAACCCCGGTAGCATGCGCGGAGCAGTTTGGTCATGTGTCGGCAAACGTGGAGGAAATACCGGTGAGCGGCGAAGACCGCCAGAGCCAGTTGGCTCGGGAGCACAAGGAGCGGCAGGCGCAGCGTGCGGCCGAGCAGGCCGCGAAGGCCAAGCGGAACACCTTCATCGGCGCGGGCGTGGCGGTGGCGCTCGTGGCGGGTGGCATCATCGCGGCCACCACGATGCTCGGCAAGAGCGACGCGACCCCCGTCGCGGCGGACACGCCCTCCGCCTCGCCCTCGGCGAGCACCTCCGTGCCCGCGGTTCCCTCGGCCGCGCCCTCGGTCTCGGCGGGCCCGGTCTCCTGCACCTACAAGAAGGAGACCGACCCGACTGTTCCCTTCAAGTACGTCGGGCTGCCGGGCAAGAAGCCGAACAAGAAGCTCAAGCAGATGACCATCGTGACCAACCGCGGCAAGATCGTCATCGACCTGATGACCGAACAGGCGCCGTGCTCGGTCAACGCCATGAACTTCCTGGCCAAGAAGAACTTCTTCGACAACACCAAGTGCCAGCGCCTGGTCACGCCCGACGTGTCCGGCGTGCACCTGCTGCAGTGCGGTGACCCGCTGGCCAAGGCCGACGGCCTCAACCCGACCGACGGCCAGGGGACGGCCGGCTTCACCTACGGCGACGAGAACGTCGGCATCCCGCTCAGCAAGGGCGTGGTGTTCATCTCCCAGCCGTCGGGCGCGGCCGGGCAGAACAGCAGCCAGTTCGCCATCTCGCTGTCCGACGACAACACCCAGGTGCCGGCCGAGTACAGCGTGCTCGGCGTCATCAGCGAGGGCATGGACATGATGCTGGGCCTCGCCGCGGGCGAGAAGGACCTGATCGTCAACCCCAACGACGTCACGGGCGACGGCGGCACGACCGTGCCGAAGCAGCCCGTCGTCATCAAGGACGTCCAGCTGTCGTAGTGATTCAGCTCACACCCCCGCCTGCGCCCCTCGCCGCGGGGGCACGCTGGAGCTGTGAGCGACAAGCTGCCGTTTGAGTTCTTCCTCTCCCCGGAGTTCGGCGCCGACCCCTACGCGGTCTACGCCGGGCTCCGGGCCGAAGGACCCGTCCACGCCATCGACTTCCCTCCTGGAGCGTCCGCGTTCGTGGTCGTCGACTACGAGCACGCCAGGCCCGCGCTGAACGATCCGCGCCTGTCCAAGAACCTCGCCAGCGGCCCCGAGTGGTTCCGCGAGGCCATCTCGCAGCAGAACCCGGTGCTCGGCGACAACATGCTGATGTCGGATCCTCCCGACCACACCCGGCTGCGGCGGGTGGTCTCGAAGGCGTTCACGCCGCGCAGGATCGAGCGGCTGCGCCCGCGAGTCCAGGCGATCACCGACGAGCTGATCGACGCCTTCGAGGGCGACACCGTCGAGCTGATCGACGCTTTCGCCTTCCCGCTGCCGATCATCGTGATCTGCGAGCTGCTGGGCGTGCCCGACCGCGACAGGGCCGATTTCCGCAGGTGGTCGGGGGCGCTGGTCACGCCGGCTGTCAACGAGGAGCTGGCCAGGAGCCGCGACGAGGCCAGTGACGCGCTGCGCGCCTACTTCACCCGCCTGATCGCCGAACGACGCGCCGCTCCCACCGACGACCTGGTGAGCGTGCTGGTGACCAGCGACGAGCTGAGCGAGCGGGAGGTGCTCTCCACCCTGGCGCTGCTGCTGATCGCCGGCCACGAGACCACCGTCAACCTCATCGGCAACGGCATGCTGGCCCTGCTGCGCAACCCCGACCAGCTCGACCTGCTGCGCGCCAAGCCCGAGCTGCTGCCCAACGCGGTCGAGGAGTTCCTGCGCTACGACGCGCCCGTGGAACGGGCGACCTTCCGCATCGCGCTCGAGGACATGGAGATCGCCGGCACCCCCATCCCCAAGGGCAGCTTCGTGCACATCTCCATCGGCGCGGCGGGCCGTGATCCGAAGGCCTTCGACCGGGCCGAGAGCCTCGACGTCGCCCGCGAGGACAACAGGCACGTCGGCTTCGGCCACGGCCTCCACTTCTGCCTCGGCGCGCCGCTCGCCCGCATGGAGGGACAGATCGCCTTCGGCTCGCTGCTCGCCCGGCTCGGCGACATCAGGCTGGCCTGCCCCGAGGAGCAGCTCAGCTGGCGCTTCAGCGGCTCCATCCTGAGATCGCTGGCTGCCCTTCCGATAACGATCTAGGGTGGCTGCCGTGCCGGAGAAACTACCGTTCGAGTTCCTTTTCACCCCCGAGTTCAGCAGGGACCCCTACGCCGTCTACGCCTCTCTTCGCGAGCAGGGGCCGATCTTCCCGATCGACTTCCCTCCCGGCTTCGACGCGTACCTGATCATCGATCACGAGCACGGCAGGGCGGCGCTGAACGACCCCCGCCTGTCGAAGGACATGCAACGCTTCGGCGACTACTTCAAGGCGGTCGCCACCGAGGACGACATCCTCTTCGACTCCAACATGCTCTCGGTCGACCCGCCCGACCACACGCGGCTGCGGCGGATCGTCTCCAGGGCCTTCACCCCGCGCAGGGTCGAGGAGCTGCGCCCGCGGGTCCAGGCGATCACCGACGAGCTGATCGACGGCTTCGAAGGCGGCGCCGCCGAGCTGATCGACGAGTTCGCCTTCCCCCTGCCGATCATCGTGATCTGCGAGCTGCTCGGCATTCCCTCACAGGACCGCGACCAGTTCCGTGAGTGGTCGTCGCTGCTGGTCAACCCCACTTTCGTGCCGGAGGAGGTCGAGCGGCGCAGGGCCGCGGCGCGCGCCACGACGGCCTACTTCCGCCGCATGTGCGAGGAGCGCAGGCAGGAGCCACGCGACGACCTGATCAGCGCGCTGGTGGCGATGGAGGAGCTGACGGAGAAGGAGCTCATCTCCACGCTCAGCCTGCTGCTGATCGCCGGTCACGAGACGACCGTCAACCTGATCGGCAACGGGGTGCTGGCGCTGCTGCGCAACCCCGACCAGCTCGACCTGCTGCGCGCCAAGCCCGAGCTGCTGCCCAACGCGGTCGAGGAGTTCCTGCGCTACGACGGCCCCGTCGAGCGCTCCACCCCGCGCTTCGCCTCGGAGGACCTGGAGATCGCCGGCACCCGCATCCCGCGTGGGGCCATGGTGCACGTCTCGATCGGCGCGGTGGGGCACGACCCCGAGGTCTTCGCCGAACCGGACCGGCTCGACATCACCCGCACCGACAACAGGCACGTCGCCTTCGGGCACGGCATCCACTTCTGCCTGGGCGCGCCGCTGGCCCGGCTGGAGGGGCAGATCGCCATCGGCACCCTGCTGGAGCGGCTGCCGAAGCTGGCTCTTGGATGCGCGGAGGAGGAGTTGAGCAGGCGGCTGACCGGCTCGGTCGTGCGCGGCCTGTCCCGGCTGCCGGTCCGTTTCTGAACCCCACCCGCACCGGGGCCGCCGATGTGGCAGGGCCCCCTTCGGGGCGTTCCCCAAGGGGGCCCACCCTACGACTGCGGTGGGGCCCCTTGGGAACGTGGCCGCAGTCGTGGGTGGGCGTCTGTGGTGGTCTACGCCTCGGCCTTGGGCTTGGCGTCGACCCCCGCCTCCTTGCGCTGGTCGACCGTGATGGGCGTGGGAGCGCCCGTCAGCGGGTCGAAGCCGGAGGCGGTCTTCGGGAAGGCGATCACGTCACGGATGGACTCACCGCCGGCCAGCAGCATGCAGATCCTGTCCCAGCCGTAGGCGATGCCTCCGTGCGGGGGCGGGCCGTACTTGAACGCCTCGAGCAGGAAGCCGAACTTCGACTCGGCCTCCTCCTTGGAGATGCCGAGCACGTCGAAGACGCGCTGCTGCATCTCGGCGCGGTGGATACGGATCGAGCCTCCGCCGATCTCCATGCCGTTGCAGACCATGTCGTAGGCGTAGGCCAGCGCCTCGCCAGGGTGGTCCTGGAAGTTGTCGGCCCACTCGGGCTTGGGCCCGGTGAAGGGGTGGTGGACGGCGGTCCAGCCGCCCTCGCCGTCCTCCTCGAACATGGGGGCGTCGACGACCCACAGGAACGACCACTGCGACTCGTCGATGAGGCCGCAGCGGCGGCCGATCTCCAGGCGGGCCGCGCCGAGCAGGTCGCGCGAGGCGTTGCGGGCGCCGGCGGCGAAGAAGATGGCGTCGCCGGGCTTGGCCTCGACGAAGCCGGCCAGGCCCTCGCTCTCCTGGGCGGAGAGGTTCTTGGCGACGGGGCCGCCGAGCGTGCCGTCCTGCTGAACCAGGACGTAGGCCAGGCCGCGGGCGCCGCGGGACTTGGCCCAGTCCTGCCAGCCGTCGAGCTCCTTGCGGGTCTGCGAGGCGCCGCCCGGCATGACGACCGCGCCGACGTAGTCGGCCTGGAAGACGCGGAAGGTGGTGTCCTTGAAGAACTCGGTGACGTCGACGAGCTCCTGGCCGAAGCGCAGGTCGGGCTTGTCGGAGCCGTAGCGGGCCATCGCGTCGGCGTAGGTCATGCGCGGCAGCGGCGTGGGGATCTCGTAGCCGAGGATCTCCTTCCAGATCCTGCCGATCAGCGCCTCGCCGATGGCGATCACGTCCTCCTGGTCGACGAAGGACATCTCGACGTCGATCTGGGTGAACTCGGGCTGGCGGTCGGCGCGCAGGTCCTCGTCGCGGTAGCACTTGGCCAGCTGGTAGTAGCGCTCGAGGCCGGCGACCTGGAGCAGCTGCTTGAACAGCTGGGGCGACTGCGGAAGGGCGTACCAGTTGCCCGGCTGCAGCCGTACGGGCACCAGGAAGTCGCGCGCGCCCTCGGGGGTGGAGCGGGTGAGCGTCGGCGTCTCGACGTAGACGAAGCCGTGCTCGTTCATCACCTCGTTGGCCAGGTAGGTGGCCTTGGAGCGGATGCGCATGGCGTTGGCCACCGACGCGCGGCGGATGTCGAGGTAGCGGTAGCGCAGCCGCGCCTCCTCCGACACCTCGGTGTTGCCCTCGATCGGGAACGGCAGCGGGGCCGCCTCGCTCAGCACCTCGACCGTGGTGGCGACGACCTCGATCTCGCCGGTGGGCAGTTCGGGGTTGGCGTTGCCCTCGGGGCGGACCCTGACCTCGCCGACCACCTTCACGCAGTACTCGCCGCGCAGGCCGTGCGCGTCGTCCTCCTCGCGGAAGACCACCTGCGCCGAGCCCGAGGCGTCGCGCAGGTCGATGAAGACGACCCCGCCGTGGTCACGGCGGCGGGCCACCCAGCCCGCGAGCGTCACCTGCTGCCCGGCGTGCTCCTTTCGGAGCTCACCGGCCTTGTGCGTGCGAATCACTGCAGCTTTCCCTTCAAAACGTCGGAGACCTGGGCCAGCGGCACCTCGGTCTGCTCTGCGGTGGTCAGGTCCTTCACTTGTACGGCCTGCGCGGCGAGGTCGCGCTCGCCCAGGATCAGCGCGAACCTGGCGCCCGAGCGGTCGGCGCCCTTCATCGCGCCCTTGAGCCCCTTGCCGCCGAAGGCCATGTCGACGCGGAGCCCCGCCGCGCGCAGCTCCTCGACGAGCAGGAACATCCGGCGGCGCGCCTCCTCGCCCAGCGGGACACCGTACACCTGGACGCGGGCGGCCGGAGCCTCGTCGAGCAGACCCTCGGCCTCCATGGCCAGGTAGGTGCGGTCGACGCCGAGGGCCCATCCGACGCTGGGCAGCGCGGGGCCGCCGAGCATCTCGCTGAGCCCGTCGTAGCGGCCCCCGCCGCCGACGGCCGACTGCGAGCCGAGCCCGCCGTGGACGAACTCGAAGGTGGTGCGGGTGTAGTAGTCGAGCCCGCGCACCAGCTTCGGCTCGTCGGTGAACGGCACGCCCAGGGCGGTCAGCAGGGTGCGGACCTCCTCGTGGTAGGCCTTGCAGGCCGCGCAGAGGTGGTCGGCGACCAGGGGCGCGCCCTCGAGCTGCTCCTGCACCTCGGGGCGCTTGTCGTCGAGCACGCGCAGCGGGTTGATCTCGATGCGCGCGCGGGTGGCCTCGTCGAGGTCGAGGCCGCGCAGGAAGTCCTGCAGCGCGGCCCGGTAGACGGGACGGCACACCTGGTCGCCGAGGGAGTTGAGCAGCAGCGTGACGCCCTTCAGCCCGAGGCTCGCGAAGCCGCGCCATGCCAGCGCGACCAGCTCGGCGTCGAGCGCGGGGTCCTCGGCTCCGAGCGCCTCGGCGCCGACCTGCCAGAAGTGGCGGTAGCGGCCCTTCTGCGCGCGCTCGTAGCGGTACTGGCTGCCGGAGTACCAGAGCTTCACCGGCAGCTGGCCGTTGTGCAGGTTGTGCTGCAGGACGGCCCGCACCACCGAGGCGGTGCCCTCGGGGCGCAGGGTCAGCGAACGGCCGCCCTTGTCGTCGAAGGTGTACATCTCCTTCGACACGACGTCGGTCGACTCGCCGACTCCGCGCTTGAACAGCTCGGTGTCCTCGAAGGTGGGCGTCTCGACGTAGCCGTAGCCCGCCTGCCGTACGGGGGCGGCGAGGGCCTCGCGGACCGCGAGGACGCGCTCGGAGGCGGGTGGCAACAGGTCGTAGGTGCCCTTGGGCGATTGGAAAGTCATCAGATCCCTCGTGTGGGACCGGCGTGCGGCGCGGCTTCTTTGAGATAAGGGTTCGTGGCGCGCTCGCGGCCGATCGTGGTCTGCGGTCCGTGGCCCGGCAGGACGACCGTGGAGTCCGGCAGCGGCAGGCACGTGGCCGCCAGGCTGCGCAGGATCGTCGGGTAGTCGCCGCCCGGCAGGTCAGAGCGGCCGATGGAGCCGGCGAACAGCAGGTCGCCCGAGAACATGATCTCCTCAGGGGGCAGCCTGAAACTCACCGACCCCCTGGTATGGCCGGGGGTGTGGTCGACCACGAACTCCATGCCCGCCAGGTCGACGACCGCGCCGTCGGACAGCTCGCGCACGTCGTCGGGCTCGCTCAGCGTGATGCCGCCGAACAGCTGGCTCGAGGTGGGCGACCATCCTGCGGAGGGATCGCTCAGCAGGTGGCGGTCCTCGGGATGGATCCAGGCGGGAACCTCGCGCGCGCCGCACACGGGGGCCACCGACCAGACGTGGTCGAGGTGGCCGTGGGTGAGAAGGACCGCCACGGGCTTCAGCCTGTGCTCGCGCAGCAGGTCGTCGATGCCCTCGACCGCGTCCTGGCCGGGGTCGACGATCACGCACTCCTCGCCGGCGGCGGGCGCCACGAGGTAGCAGTTGGTCTGGAACGCCCCTGCGGGGAAGCCTGCGATGAGCATTGCCTCGGCTGAGTCTCGTCAAGAAAGCGGATGAGAATGTAACCGAAGCGTACCGGTGCTGGCCGCTGGGCTGCGAACCATTACCGGTTGGCCGATACGATTCGCCCACCTCAGTTGATTCGATAGGGGAGGCAAAGCGGTGTCCACGGGCAAGGACCGCCAGCGGCAGCTGGCACGTGAGCACTTCGAGCGGCAGATGCAGCGTCGCGCCGAGCGTGAGGCGAAGGCGAAGCGCACCGCCGTCATCGGATCGACCGTGGGCGTTCTCGTGGTCGTGGGCGGTGTCATCGCCGCGACCACTCTGCTGGGCGGCAATGACGGCTCCTCGGCCTCCGAGTCGCCGTCGGCCGCTCCCTCCACCTCCGCCGCGGCGGGGCCCAAGCCGTTCGACCCCGCGACGGGCGAGTGCGGCTACCTGCCCGACACCAGCGGTGCGGTCAAGGACGTCGGGCTCCCGCCGGCCAAGGCCGAGGCCAAGGACGCGGTCATGACGTTCAAGACCAGCCAGGGCGACATCGTCGTCGAGCTCAACGGGGCCAAGGCCCCCTGCACGGTCAACTCGCTCAAGCACCTGGCGGCCAAGAAGTACTACAACGGCAGCAAGTGCCACCGCCTGGGCAGCGCGCAGTTCCCCATGCTGCAGTGCGGCGACCCGACCGCCAAGGCGAACGGCAAGTCCCAGTCCGACGGCCAGGGCGGCCCCGGCTACCGGCTCGCCGAGGAGAACCTCGAGGGCGCGGCCTACAAGCGCGGCGTCATGGCGATGGCCAAGACGAGCGAGCCCGGCACCACCGGCAGCCAGTTCTTCCTGGTGTACGGCGACATCGGGCTGACCCCCGATTACACGCCTGTCGGTACCATCACGAAGGGTCTCGACATTCTCGACAAGGTCAACAAGGCGGGTGTTATCGCTCCTGGTCCTGACGGCACCGGCGCACCCAAGGAGACGGTCGAAATCAAAGACGTGACAATCTCTGCCAAGAGCTGACGTAATACAACTAGGGGCAGTAGTCCCCGAAGGGTCTGATGAGAGTGCGGGAGGACACGGTGAGCACCGACCCGTGGGGCCGGGTAGACGACGACGGCACCGTCTACGTGCGTACGGCCGAGGGAGAGCGGGCCGTCGGGTCCTGGCAGGCCGGTGAGCCCGAAGAGGCGCTGGCCTACTTCCACCGCAAGTTCGACGAGCTGGCGGGCCAGGTCCAGCTGCTCGAGCAGCGCGTCAAGGGCACCGACCTGGCGCCCGCCCAGGCCGAGGCCACCATCGTCAAGCTGCGCGAGGCCGTGGCCGACGCGCACGCCGTCGGCGACCTGGGCGCGCTGGTCCAGCGGCTCGACGCGCTGACCGAGCTGGTCGCCAAGCGCCGTGAGGAGGTCAAGGCCGCCCGCGACGTGGCCAGGGCCGAGGCCAAGGGCATCAAGGAGCGCATCGTCGCCGAGGCCGAGCGCATCGCCGAGGAGACCACCCACTGGAAGTCCGGCGGCGAGCGCCTTCGCCAGCTGGTCGAGGAGTGGAAGACGGCCGAGCGCATCGACCGCGTCACCGAGGCCGCGCTGTGGAAGCGGCTGTCGGCCGCCCGCACCGCCTTCGCCAAGCGGCGCAAGGCCTACTTCGCCGGGCTCGACGAGCAGCGCGAGGGCATCCGCTCCCAGAAGGAGCGCATCGTCGTCGAGGCCGAGGCGCTGGCCGACTCCACCGACTGGGGGCAGACGGCCGCGATCTACCGCGAGCTCATGCAGCAGTGGAAGTCGGCGGGCAGGGCCTCACGCGAGGTCGAGGACGAGCTGTGGGGTCGCTTCAAGGCCGCCCAGGACCAGTTCTTCCAGGCCCGTTCGGCGGTCTTCGCCGAGCGTGACGCCTCACTGGCGGCCAACGCGGAGGCCAAGGAGGTGCTGCTGGCCGAGGCGGAGAAGATCCTTCCTGTCACCGACGCCAGGGCCGCGCGCGCCGCGCTGCGCTCCATGCTGGAGCGCTGGGAGGCCGTCGGCCCCGTGCCGCGCGAGCAGCGCGACCGCCTGGAGGGCGGGCTGCGCCGCATCGACGACGCGGTGCGCAAGGCCGAGGAGGCGGAGTGGAAGCGCTCCAACCCCGAGGCAAGGGCTCGCGCCCAGAGCACCGTCGACCAGCTGCGCTCCTCGATCGAGCAGCTGGAGAAGAAGCTCGGCAAGGCCCAGGCCGCGGGGCGGGCCAAGGACGTCCAGGACGCCGAGGAGGCGCTGGCGGCCCGTCGTTCGTGGCTGGAGGAGGCCGAGCGCACGCTCGCCGAGTTCAGCTGAGGGCGCGGGAGGCCCGGTCACATACGGTCATTGGGCCTCCCCCCTCCTCCCCTTTCTCTTTACGATCACAAGGCTCGTGATGATCGACGAAAGGGGTCAAGATGACGATCGAGATCAAGCCGGTCGAAGAGGTAGAGACCACGGGTAACAGCAACAGCTGCTGAACCGTTTCGTGGGGTCTCGGCAGGGGCCCCACGCCACCTCTCCCGGAGCCAGGCCCATGCCTTCTCGGATTCAGGTGAATCCGGCCTTCCCCCTGTTCATCGACGACTCCCGCGAGCGGGTGCGGCTCGGCGACTTTCCACCGACCGGCCGGGTGCTCGAATCTGCGGAAAAGCCTTTACGCGCGCTTTTCCGGCTCTGCGCGCGAAAACCGCGATCGAAACCAGAGCTTTACCGCCTCCTTGACGGAGTAACTCCCGACGAGATAGACGCGGCCGTCGAACAATTGCTGGCCGCCAGAATTCTCGTCACGCAGGAGGAGCTGTCGGCGCTGACCGCCGACGAGCGGCACTCCAGGCAGACGCTGTTCCTGTCGATGTTCCACGCCGCCGACCGTGCCCTCGCCGCCCAGCGCGACCTGGCGCTGCGCCAGGTCACGGTGCTCGGGGCCGGCGCCATCGGCGGCGCGGTCGCCCTCCAGCTCGCCACGGCGGGCGTGCGGCGGCTGACGCTCGTCGACGACGACAGGGTCGAGCTGTCCAACCTGCACCGCCAGCACCTCTACACCACCTCCGACCTGGGCAGCTCCAAGGTCGCCTCGGCCGCCGCCAGGCTGCGCACCCATGTCCCCTCCGCCGAGGTCGTCGAGATCGAGCGCAGGATCGCCGGCCCCTGCGACGTGCCGCTGGCGGGGGCCGACTTCGTGGTCAACACCGTCGACACGCCGCAGCCGCACATCCGCCGCTGGGTCAACGCCGCCTGTGTGGCGGTGGGCGTGCCGTTCGTGACCGGCGGATTCAACCAGCACGTCGGCCTGGTCGGCCCGCTGGTGGTGCCGGGCGTCACCGGCTGCCTGGCCTGCCAGGAGCGCACGCTCGCCCGGCGGTACGGCACGACGGAGCTGCCGAGCGCGGACAACGCGGGCCGTACGGTCCCCGCCTTCGGGCCGCTGTGCGCCGCCGTGTCCGGGCTCATGGCGGGCGAGATCATCCGCTATCTGACCGGCACGGGCGCGCCCGCCATCGAGGGCAGGACCGTCCACCTCGACCTGCTCGACCTGACGACCACCGGCCACGCCTTCGAGCGCCTGCCGGCCTGCGAGGTCTGCGGGTGAGGCCGGACCTCACCTTCCTCAGCGTCGTCGAGGACGGCCCTGACGACTACGTGGTCGGCAACGGGGTCGCGTTCGTCAACGTCCCCGGCATCGCGGCGACCGTCCTGGCGCTGCTCGACGGCTCCAGGACGGTGGAGGAGGTCAGGAAGGAGGTCCTGGAGCGCCACGGCGCCGACGTGGACGTGGCGGCCTTCGTCGCGGGCCTGGACGGCGTGGGCCTGCTGCGCCAGCCTGACCTGGCGCCGAACCTCTGGGACAGGATCAGGCCCGGGCAGGTGGGCTGGCTGTTCTCCCCCGCCGCCAACGCGGTCGTCGCCCTGCTGACGCTGTGCGCGGTGGCGGCCGTCATCGCGCGGCCGAGGATCGTCACCGGCATGTCGGGGCTGGTCTGGGCGGACAGCCTGGCCTTCACGCTGTCGTTCGCGGTCGGCTCGTGGGCGCTGGTCCTCGTCCACGAGCTGAGCCACATCCTCGCCGCCCGCTCCCTGGGCGTGCGGGCCGAGCTGTCGCTGGGCACCCGCCTGCAGTTCCTGGTCGTGCAGACGAAGGTCAGCGGCGTCTGGCGGCTGCCGCGCCGCCGCCGCTACCGCGCCCACCTGGCGGGGATGCGCACCGACCTGTTCCTGGTCGCCGTCAGCGCCTGCGCGCTGTACGTGGCCGAGCACGGCCTGGCCCGCCTGGTGCTGGTCATCTGCGCCTCCCAGATCGTCTGGCAGTTCCTGTTCTTCATGCGCACGGACGTCTACTACGCCTTGGCGAACGCGGGCGGCAACAAGAACCTCATGGCCGACGCGCAGGCCTACCTGCGTGGACGCAAGAGCGGGCGCGGCGGGGACAGGCCTGTTGGCGTGCGGGTCTACGCGTGGTTCCTGATGGCGGGCAGGGTGCTCGGACTGGCGTTCCTCGTCGGCTACACGATCCCGATCACGGTGGCGGTCTGCCGCCAGGCCGTGGCCGAGTCGCAGCCCGCCACGCTCGTGGTCGTCGCCTTCGGCTGGGCGCTCTACCTGTGGGTCTTCGCCCACGGCCGGCTCACGGCGCTTCGGTCCCCGCCAGGATCATGATCTTCCTGGTGGGAGACCCGAAGGTGCCACGGTCAGCCGCCGGCGGCTCCGCTGACCCGGTAGACGTCGTAGACGCCCTGGATGCTGCGCACGGCCTTCAGCACGTGGCCCAGGTGCTTGGGGTCACCCATCTCGAAGGTGAACTTGCTGACCGCCACCCGGTCGCGCGAGGTGGTCACCGACGCCGACAGGATGTTGACGTGCTGGTCGGACAGGGTGCGCGTGACATCCGACAGCAGCCTCGGCCGGTCGAGCGCCTCCACCTGGATCGCCACGAGGAACACGGAGTCCTCGTTGGGCGCCCACGTCACCTCGACCAGGCGGTCGGGCTGCTCCTTCAGCTGCTGCACGTTCGAGCAGTCGGAGCGGTGCACGGAGACGCCGTGGCCGCGCGTGACGAAGCCGACGATGTCGTCGCCCGGCACGGGGGTGCAACATCGCGAGAGCCGTACCCACACGTCGGAGTCGCCCGCCACCACGACGCCCGCACCGCCGCCGCTCTTGGGACGGCGGCTGAGCCTGGTGGGCATCGAGGTCTCGGCGATGTCCTCCTCGGCGCTGTCGACGCCGCCGATGGAGGCCACGAGCTTCTGCACGACCGACTGGGCGGCGATGTGCCCCTCGCCGACCGCCGCGTAGAGGGCCGAGACGTCGGGGTAGCGCAGGTCGCGGGCGAGCGCCAGCAGCGACTCACCGGACATCAGGCGCTGCAGCGGCAGGCCCTGCTTGCGCATGGCCCTGCCGATGGCCTCCTTGCCCGCCTCGATCGCGGTCTCGCGCCGCTCCTTGGAGAACCACTGCCTGATCTTGTTCCGGGCGCGGCCCGACTTGACGAACTTCAGCCAGTCGCGCGAAGGACCGGCGTCGGGCGACTTGGAGGTGAAGATCTCGACGGTGTCGCCGTTGCCCAGCCGCGACTCCAGCGGCACCAGCCGTCCGTTGACCCGCGCGCCGATGCAGCGGTGACCGACCTCGGTGTGGACGGCGTAGGCGAAGTCCACGGGCGTCGCGCCCTCGGGCAGCGCCACCACCTGGCCGCGCGGCGTGAAGACGTACACCTCCGACACCGACAGGTCGAAGCGCAGCGACTCGAGGAACTCGCCGGGGTCGGAGGTCTCCTTCTGCCAGTCGAGCAGCTGGCGCAGCCACGCCATGTCTCCGCCCGGCTGCTTGACCTTGCCCGAGGGGCCGGGCGTGCCGGCCTCCTCCTTGTACTTCCAGTGCGCGGCGACGCCGTACTCGGCCCTGTGGTGCATCGCGTGCGTGCGGATCTGCAGCTCGACCGGCTTGCCCTCAGGACCGATCACCGTGGTGTGCAGCGACTGGTACATGTTGAACTTGGGCATCGCGATGTAGTCCTTGAACCGGCCGGGCACCGGGTTCCACCTGGCGTGGATCGTTCCGAGCGCCGCATAGCAGTCGCGCACGGAGTCGACCAGGACCCTGATGCCCACCAGGTCGTAGATGTCGTCGAAGGCCACGTCGCGGGCGATCATCTTCTGGTAGACCGAGTAGTAGTGCTTCGGCCTGCCCTTGACCACCGCGCGGATCTTCGCGTCGCGCAGGTCGGCCGAGACCTTCTCGATGACCTCCTGCAGGAACAGGTCTCGACGAGGGGCCCGCTCGGAGACCATGCGGGCGATCTCGTCGTAGCGCTTGGGGTAGAGCATCGCGAACGCGAGGTCCTCGAGCTCCCACTTGATCGTGTTCATGCCCAGGCGGTGGGCCAGCGGCGCGAAGATCTCCAGCGTCTCGCGAGACTTCTGCTGCCGCTTGTGCTCGGGCAGGTAACGCATCGTGCGCATGTTGTGGAGGCGGTCGGCCAGCTTGATGACCAGCACCCTGATGTCGCGCGACATCGCCACGACCATCTTGCGCACGGTCTCGGCCTGCGCGGCGTCGCCGAACTTGACCTTGTCCAGCTTCGTGACGCCGTCGACCAGCAGCGCGATCTTGTCACCGAAGTCGGCGCGCAGCTCGTCGAGGCTGTAGGCGGTGTCCTCGACGGTGTCGTGCAGCAGCGCGGCGCACAGCGTCTCGTCGTCGGTGCCCAGCTCGGCCAGGATCGTCGCGACGGCCAGCGGATGCGTGATGTAGGGATCGCCGCTCTTCCGCTTCTGGTCGCGGTGATGGTAGGCGGCCACATCGTAGGCACGCTCGATCACGCGCAAGTCAGCCTTGGGATGGGTGGCCCGGACCGTCCTGAAAAGCGGCTCCAGCACCGGATTCATGGCCCCACCCCCAAACCGTCGACGACGCACCGCTGGAACGCCGGAACCCCCATCGGAATTTCCGGCTTCGGTTACGTCGGGCACGACCACTTCACGGGGCACACAGACTCCTCGCGTCCGAGTCCAGATCCCCTCAGTGTATCCAGGTGGAAAACCCGCGCGTCGGCCGGTGCGCCAATCACACGATCACGAGCGAGTGGAGATCGACTCCCGTGAGCCGCTCCCTGCCCTTCAGGAAGGCCAGCTCCATGAGGACGGCCAGGCCGACGACCTCAGCGCCCGCCCTCTTCACCAGCTCCACAGCGGCCTCAGCGGTACCGCCGGTGGCCAGCACGTCGTCGACGATCAGCACGCGGTCGCCGGGGCTGAAGGCGTCCCTGTGGACCTCGATGTCGGCCGTGCCGTACTCCAGCTCGTAGGAGGTCTCGAGGGTCGCGGAGGGCAGCTTGCCCTTCTTGCGCACCGGCACGAACCCCGCCTGCGCCCGGTAGGCCGCGGGGGCGGCGAGGATGAAGCCACGCGCCTCGATGCCCACGATCTTGTCGACGCCCGGGTAGAGGCCGGCCAGCTCGTCGATCACGGCGGCGAAGGCCTTGGCGTCGGCAAGGAGCGGGGTGATGTCCTTGAACACGACGCCCGGCTTGGGGTAGTCGTTGACGTCCCTGATCCTGTCGAGGATCAGCTGGCTCAGCTCGCTCACGTCGTGTTGTCTCCCTTGTCCGCGGTGGCCCGCTCTACCGACGACCCACCCTCCCACAATCCCGCGCCGGCGACGACATCGGCCTCGCGGTCGCCCCTGAGTCGCCCCCTCCCCCACCCCACAGCCCTCACCAGCTCTCTGGGGGCACTGCCGCCCCTCGTCGTTGCCCGCTGCTCTCTGCCGGCGGGCAGCCGTGCCTTGTGCGCATCGGCAGGGGGCGTGTGGGGGGAGCGGTGTTCGAGGGTGGGAACGGCGACGCCTCCGCACCCCTGGAGCGGGGTGCGGAGGCGTCGGCGAAGTGGAGCTAGTTCTTCGCGACCGCGGCCCGCTTGGAGCCGCTCTTGCCGCCGCCCGTCGAGGCGAGCCTGCGGGCGATCGCCTGGTACTTCGGCTCGCGCTCCTTCAGCGTCACCAGCAGCGGCGTGGCCACGCACAGCGAGGAGTACGTGCCGACCAGCATGCCGACGAACAGCGCCAGCGACAGGTCCTTCAGCGTGCCCGCGCCCAGCACCGTCGTGCCGATGAACAGGATCGCGGCCACCGGGAGGATGGCGACGAGCGAGGTGTTCAGCGACCTGATCAGCGTGTGGTTGAGCGCGTCGTTGGCGGCCATCGTGTACGTCTTCTTGGAGGTCGTGCCGAGCTTGGCGGTGACCTCCTTGATCATGTCGAAGACGACGACCGCGTCGTACAGCGAGTAGCCGAGGATCGTGAGGAAGCCCAGCAGCGTCGCGGGGGTGACCTCGAAGCCCGACCAGGCGTAGATGCCCGCCGTGATCACCAGGTCGTGGATCAGCGCGACGATCGCCGCCAGCGCCATCTTCGGCTCGAAGGCCATGCTCAGATACAGAATGATCGCGAGCATGAACACGCCGAGGCCGATCCAGGCCTTGTTGGCGACCTCACCGCCCCACGAGGCCCCGATCGAGGTGATCGAGATCTGCTTGGAGTCGACGCCGAGCTCCGTGGCGACCGACTGCTGCACCTTGGTGAGGTTGGCCTCGTCGAGAGTCTCGGTGGTGACGCGCCAGCCGCTGCCGGCCTGCTGGACGATCGGCTGGTGCACGCCCGCGTCGGTCATGGTCTCGCGGACCTGCTCGATGGTGGCCTTCGGCGCGGCGAAGGAGAACACCGAACCGCCCTTGAACTCCACGCCCAGGTTCAGCGGGCTGCCGTTGGTGGCGGCGCTGAACACCAGACCGGCGATGGAGAACAGGAGCAGGAAGGCCGAAAGGCTGTACCAGAGCTTCCGGCGGCCGACGAAGTCGACGTCGATCTCGCCACGGTAGAGGCGACGCCCGAGTCCCATGTCAGGCCTCCTGCGGGGTGGTCGTACGGACAGTGTCCGGCCCCATGCGCTCGGCGTCGAGACCGGAGAGCTTGTGACCCTTGGCGAAGAACTTCATCCTCGCCAGCAGCGCGATGAACGGCTTGGTGAACATGAACACCACCAGCACGTCGATCAGCGTGGTGAGGCCCATCGCGAAGGCGAAGCCCGCCACACCGCCGACCGCGAGGAAGTAGAGCACGATGGCGGCGATGAACATGACCGCGTCGGCGATCAGGATCGTCCGCCTGGCTCGCACCCAGGCCACCTCGACGGCGGCGCGCAGGGTGCGCCTGCCCTCCTTCATCTCGTCTCTGATGCGTTCGAAGTAGACGATGAAGGAGTCGGCCGTGATGCCGATCGACACCACCAGGCCGATGATGTGCGGCAGCGAGAGGCCGAAGCCCGCGTACGTGCCCAGCAGCACGACCGCCTCGTAGGTGATGATCGAGGCCACCACCAGGCTCAGCACCGCGACGAGACCGAGACCGCGGTAGTAGAGCAGGGAGTACAGGACCACCAGGCCGAGGCCGATGGCGCCGGAGATGAGACCGCCCATGAGCTGGTCGTTGCCCAGCGTCGAGGAGATGGTGTCGATGGAGCTGCGCACGAACTTCAGCGGGAGCGCGCCGTACTTCAGCTGGTCGGCCAGCTTGGTGGCGGTCTCCTGGGTGAAGCTGCCGCTGATCTCGGCGCGACCGCCGGGGATCGGCTCGTTGATGTTCGGCGCGGTGATGACGACGCCGTCGAGGACGACGGCGACCATGTTGCGCGGCGCCTGCGCCTGGTAGGCCTTGGTGGTCAGGGCCGACCACGCCGAGGCGCCCGCGCTCTTGAAGTTCAGCTGGACGACCCACTGGCCCGTGGTCTGCTGGACACCCGCGCTGGCGGTGTCGATGTCGGCGCCGACGACCTCAGCCTTGTCGAGGATGTACTTGGCGGTGCCGTCCTGGTCGCAGGTGACGTACGGCTTGGACGGGTCGTCCTGGACGCCCTGGCCGCTGTTCTTGGCGCAGTCGAGCTCGTTGAACTGCTTGATCAGCGCCGGGTCGATGCCCGCGAGAGCCGGGTCGGCGGCGGGGTCGCCGCTCGGCTGGGCGCTGGGCGTCGCCGAGGGCGTGGCCTTGGCGTCGTTGCCCTTCGGGTCGTTCCCCTTGGCGTCGTTGTTCTTGCCGTCGTTGTTCTTGGCGTCGTTACCCTTGGCGTCGTTGGCCTTGGGGTCGTTCGCCTTCTGCTCCGACTGGCCCTGCGTGGTCGCCGAAGGGGCGGGGTTGGGCGAGGTCAGCGCGGACGACAGGGCCTTGCCCGTCGGGGAGGCGCTCGGCGCGGGGACCTTGGCCGACGGCTGGACGCTCGGCGCGGCGGAGGGTGAGCCCGACGGCTGTCCGCTCGGCCCGGTGGAGGGGGTGGGCGCCTGCGTGGGCATGGTGCTCGGCTGCGGCTGGGCCGCCTCGGCGGCCAGGACCTGACGGAAGCGGAGCTCCGCCGTGGTGCCGACCAGCTTGATGACCTCGTCCTTGCCGGCCCCCGGCACCGAGATGACGATGTTGTCGCCGGACTTGGCGACCTCCGCGTCGGAGATTCCGGTGCCGTTCACCCGCTCACGGATGATGTTGACGGCGAGGTTGAGGCTCTCCTCGGAGGGGGGAGTGCCATTCGGGGTGACCGGCGAGAGGGTCGCCGTCGTACCACCTGCGAGGTCGAGTCCGAGCTTCGGCGTGAACGCCGGCTGCAGGAACATCGCCCCGCCCATGGCGAGAATGAGCGCCAGGAGCACCAGGAGCGTGCGCCCCGGCTTGCTCTGGCCGCTGGTCGGTCGGGCCACTGGTCGTCGTTTCTTTCAGGTAGGGGTCGGTCGCAAGACTAGTCAGGACTTGTTGGTATTCGTGCCCTGATCGCCGTTGCGGTCCACCGTCTCGTCGGCTTCGTCGTTCGTCTCCGGGACCGCCGTCGCGGCGATCTTGTCGTCGACCGGGGTGACGACGCGGCCGATGGCGGCCTTCACCCAGCGGGTCTCGACCCCAGGAGAGACCTCCAGGATGACATCCTCGTTGTCAATGGCGACCACGGTGGCGAACAGGCCGGTGGTGGTCATGACGCGGGCGCCAGGCGCGAGCGAGTTCTGCATCTGGAGCGCCTCCTGCTGCCGCTTGCGCTGCGGCCTGATGAGCAGGAAGTAGAACACCACCACCAACAGGATGAGCGGCAGGATGTTCATGAGCGTTGAGTTCACGAGGGCGACCTTCCATCTTCTATACAAGATGATGACACCGGCTTCGAGCCGGAAATTCCATGCGTTGCGTCGAGGGCCGCGCCGCTCAGCCCGTCAGCTTACACAGCCAGCCAAGCCACGGAGTGTAGGCGGTTGTTGCGAAACCCGGCAACGAGGCAGCGTTTCGGCGCGCGGGGAAGTTCCCAATTTGCAACGCTTGCAACCGTTCTGTGACCGCCCTTTCGAGAACGTGTGCGGACGGGCCGTGACGGCGGGTCAGCGGTGATCCCGGTGAGCGTCTCCCTGGACGGGCGCCCGCCGGTGACGGGGGTGGGGCTCGACGGGCTTGCCGTCGGGGATCAGAACGGGGCGTCGGGCGGCGGGGTCAGCCCCAGGTGAAGCCAGGCGGCCGAGGTCGCCACCCGCCCGCGCGGAGTGCGGGCGAGCAGACCCTGGCGCACCAGGAAGGGCTCGGCCACCACCTCCACTGTCTCTGGCTCCTCCCCCACGGCCACGGCCAGCGTCGACAGGCCGACGGGCCCGCCGCCGAACTTGCGCAGCAGCACCCCGAGCACCGCCCTGTCGAGCCGGTCGAGCCCCTCGGCGTCGACCTCGTAGAGGTTGAGCGCGGCCGAGGCGATGTCGCGGGTGATGACACCGTCGGAGCGGACGTCGGAGAAGTCGCGCACCCTGCGCAGCAGCCTGTTGGCGATGCGGGGCGTTCCGCGCGAGCGCCTGGCGATCTCGTGGGCGCCCTCGTCGGGCAGCGAGACGCCGAGCAGCCTGGAGGAGCGCCGCAGCACCTGCTCCAGCTCGGCGACCTCGTAAAAGTCCATGTGGGCGGTGAAGCCGAACCTGTCGCGCAGCGGCGCGGGCAGCAGGCCCGCCCTGGTCGTGGCGCCCACCAGGGTGAAGGGCGCGATCTCCAGCGGGATCGCGGTCGCGCCAGGGCCCTTGCCGACGATGATGTCGACCCTGAAGTCCTCCATGGCGAGGTAGAGCATCTCCTCGGCGGGGCGCGCCATCCGGTGGATCTCGTCGATGAACAGCACCTCGCCCTCGGTGAGGGTCGACAGGATCGCCGCCAGGTCGCCCGCCCGCTCGAGCGCGGGCCCCGAGGTGATGCGCAGCGGGGCGCCGAGCTCGGCTGCGACGATCATGGCGAGCGTGGTCTTCCCGAGCCCCGGCGAGCCGCTCATCAGCACGTGGTCGGGCGGCCTGTTGCGCCTGAGCGCGCTCTCCAGGACCAGCGAGAGCTGCTCGCGCACCCGGCCCTGCCCGATGAAGTCGGCCAGGCGCTTGGGCCGCAGGGCCGCCTCGATCTGCAGCTCGTCGCCCTCGGCGTCAGGCGACACCAGGTCTCGCTCGATGCTCACGCTCCTACCCTCTCTCGCCAGGCGCCGCGTGCAAGCCCGTGGCTCATCGGATGCTCAGCACCCGCAGCGCCGCCTTGAGCAGCACGGCGACCTGCGGCTCCCTGCCCGCCACCACCTCGGCGTCGGCCTGCGGCTCCACCAGCGCGATCGCCTCGTCGGCGTCTCTGGTGGAGTAGCCGAGCCCGACCAGGCCCGAGTGCACCTGCTCGCGCCACAGCGGCTTGGCCGCGTGACCGTTGAGCGCGGCGTTGACCGCCTCCTCCGGCGTGCCGAGCTTGTCCTTCAGCTCCAGCACGATGCGCTGCGCGCCCTTCTGGCCGATGCCGGGGATCCTGGTCAGCGCCTTGAGGTCGGCGGAGGCGACGGCGACCCTCAGCGAGTTGGGAGTGTGGACGGCCAGCATGGCGAGCGCCAGCTTCGGGCCCACCCCGCTGGCCGTCTGGACCAGACCGAAGACCGTGCGCTCGTCGTCGGTCGCGAAGCCGTAGAGGGTCAGCGACTCCTCCCTGACGATCAGGGAGGTCGCGAGCCTTCCGTGCTCGCCCACTCTCAGGGTGGCCAGCGTGCCGGGCGTGCAGTGCACCAGCACGCCCACGCCGCCGACCTCGATCACGGCGGAGTCGGGCGCGATGGCCGCCACGACCCCGGAAACCGACGCGATCACGACGCACGTCCTCTCGATGCCTTGGCCAGCGCCTCCGCCAGCCGGTTCTGGCTGCCGCCCCGCCACACGTGACAGATGGCGAGCGCGAGAGCGTCGGCCGCGTCGGCCGGCTTGGGCATCTCGGCCAGCCGCAGCAGCCTGGTGACCATGGTGCCGATCTGCTTCTTGTCGGCGGTGCCGCTGCCGGTGATGGCCGCCTTGACCTCCGACGGCGTGTGCAGCGCGACGGGCAGCCCGCGGCGGGAGGCGCACAGCAGGGCGATGCCCGCCGCCTGGGCGGTGCCCATCACGGTGCGGACGTTGTGCTGGGCGAAGACCCTCTCGACGGCGACCGCGTCGGGCCGTACCTCGTCGAGCCACTGCTCGATGCCCCGCTCGATGCCGACCAGCCTGGCGCCGAGCTCGTCGTCGGCCGAGGTGCGGACCACGCCGACCGCGACGAGCTTGAGCGGAGCCCCCGGCCGGCCCTCGACGGCGCCGATGCCGCACCTGGTAAGCCCTGGGTCGACACCCAACACCCGCACGGCCGCCCTCCCGTTCGCCGAACATCTGTTCGGCAGGGAACTCTACCCTGGTTGGGCGGGGGCCGCACGGCGAACACGCCCCGGCAGGCGAGCGGGGCGGGGCGTCACGGTCAGAAGTAGTCGATCATGTGGGCGGGGCCCGCGAACGCCGCGGCCAGCGCCTCGTCGAACTCGTCGGTGCCGGAGAGCATGCCGGACAGGCGCAGCGTCGAGACCGGGACCCCCGCGTACAGCGCCGACAGCCCGTTGACGGTGAAGCGCGCCCCCTCCCCCTCGGCCGCGCTCGCCGTACCCGAACCGCCGGAGACCTCCAGCCGCCACGTGCCGGTGTTGGCGGGCCGCTCGGGATCGTCCACCATGATCAGCGCGTCGGCGGAGAGCACGGAGGGGAAGCCGCGCCTGGCGACGGCGTCGGCCACGTCCACGACCCTGAACATCCATCTGACCTGCTTGAGCTCCTCCTTGGTGCGCTCGCGAAGCAGCCACAGCACGGGGTCGTCGGGGGCGACGACGGCCGAGACCTTCGTGGCGATCGAGGAGGAGGTGCCGACCAGCGACCACAGGGCGCGGGCGGTCGCCTCGGAGCCCGCGACCAGGTTGTCGACCGAGATGTCGCCGTCTTCCCAGCTGTAGGCGACGAAGCCGTCGTCGGCCAGGTAGAGGAAGTCGTCCTTGGCGCCGAGGAAACGCCGCCACGAGCTCTCGTCCCAGCAGATGGGGCCGCTGGCGCGGTTGGCGGCGTGGACGCGGCCCAGGATGGCGATCACCTCGGCGGCGTCGTCGGGCCCCATCCTGCGGATCTTGACGGGCTCGGTGGGCCTGATGGTGCGCAGCGCCTCGGGCGACAGCGTGACGGCGTTCTCGGCGCCCGCGTGCTCCCAGCCGAGCGAGCGGTAGATCTGGGTGGTGGCCGGATAGAGCGCCGAGACGGCCTCGCCCAGCTCGGCCGCCCTGGCCAGGACGGCCCGCATGAGCTGCCTGCCGACGCCGCGCCCTCTGTCCTCGGGGTTGACGACGACGCCCGCGACGCCCGCCATGGGCTGCGGCCTGCCGTGCCACCACTGGGTGAACCCGGGCAGCCTGGCGGCGGCGGCCAGCCTGGAGCCGTCGAAGACGCCGAGGAAGCGCCCCTGTTCGAGCGCCGCCCTCGCGAGGGCGAACCAGCTCTCGGGGTCGCCGTCGAGCGGGCCGAAGGAGCGGACGCGGGTGTCGAGGACGGCTTCGAGGTCGTCGGACGTCAGATCACGAATCTCCACAAAGCGACAACCTACAACGGCCGCGGGATCGCCCGCCTTCCGGTTTCCGTCCGCGGGCCGCGCCCGCGCGAACGAGAAGACCGGCCCGCGTGGCGGCGGACCGGTCGTCGGCTGGGCGGGCGTCGATCAGGCGTCGAGCTTCTCCATGACCTCGTCGGAGACGTCGAAGTTGGCGAAGACGTTCTGCACGTCGTCGCTGTCCTCGAGCGCGTCGATGAGCCTGAAGACCTTGCGCGCGCCGTCCTCGTCGAGCGGGACGTTCATGGTCGGCAGGAAGCTCGACTCGGCCGAGTCGTAGTCGATGCCCGCCTCCTGCAGCGCCTTGCGCACCGGCACCAGGTCGCCGGCCTCGGAGACGACCTCGAACGACTCGCCCAGGTCGTTGACCTCCTCGGCGCCCGCCTCGAGCACCGCGACCAGCACGTCGTCCTCGGACAGCCCGTTCTTGGGCACGATCACGACGCCCTTGCGGTTGAACATGTACGACACCGAGCCGGGGTCGGCCAGCGAGCCGCCGTTGCGGGTCAGCGCGACGCGCACCTCGGAGGCGGCGCGGTTGCGGTTGTCGGTGAGGCACTCGATGAGCACGGCGACGCCGCCGGGGGCGTAGCCCTCGTACATGATGGTCTGCCAGTCGGCGCCGCCGGCCTCGAGGCCGCCGCCGCGCTTGCGGGCCCGCTCGATGTTGTCGTTGGGCACGGAGTTCTTCTTCGCCTTGAAGATGGCGTCGAAGAGGGTGGGGTTGGCATCCGGATCAGGGCCACCGGTCCTGGCCGCCACCTCGATGTTCTTGATGAGCTTCGCGAACAGCTTGCCGCGCTTGGCGTCGAGTGCGGCCTTCTTGTGCTTCGTCGTCGCCCATTTGGAGTGGCCGGACATTACCTAGAGCTCCCTCACCATGTTTACGAAGTATTCGTGCACGCGAGTGTCCCCGGTCAGCTCGGGGTGGAACGATGTCGCGAGCAGCGGCCCCTGGCGGACCGCGACGATCCTATCGCCCGGGGGCGCGGTGGCCAGAACTTCGACCTCGGATCCCACCGATTCCACCCAGGGGGCGCGGATGAAGACGGCATGCACATCGGCGCCGGCGAAGGACAGATCGGACTCGAACGAGTCGACCTGCCGGCCGAAGGCGTTGCGCCTGACCACCATGTCGATGCCGCCGATCGTCTGCTGCCCCTCGATGCCGTCCTGGATGCGGTCGGCCAGCATGATCATGCCCGCGCAGGAGCCGTAGGCGGGCATGCCGTCCTTGATCCGCATGCGCAGCGGCTCGAGCAGGTCGAAGATCTCGGCGAGCTTCCAGATCGTGGTGGACTCCCCGCCGGGGATGACCAGTCCCTCCACGGCGTCGAGCTCGGCGGGCCTGCGCACGGCGATGGCCTGCGCGCCCGCCTCCTCCAGCATGTGGACGTGCTCGCGCACGTCTCCCTGGAGCGCGAGTACACCGATCTTGGGCACGGTCGTCCTTCCTTCGTGGTCCGGGTTTCGCCTAGATTCAACACCAGGGCGGCCCGTGCTCTTCCTACAGGGCCACCCTGACCGCCATCGGCAGATGGTCGGAGCCCCTTGCCTCCCTGTCGACCCAGCACCTCAGCACGCGGCCCTTCGGCGCGAAGAGGTAGTCGATCTTCCGCTTCTTCACGTAGGTCCACCGCATGCGCGGATCGCACTCGTCGTAGGAGCCGTAGGCGGCGACCCTGCCGGGTGTGAGGTTGAGGTCACCGCCGAAGACGCTGGTGTGGCCCGCCTTCGGCGCGGCCGCCATCAGCTGCCTGACCTGCTTGTGCCGGTACGGCGCGCCGCGCTGGGCGTCGTCGTTGGCCATGCCGGACGACAGGTGGGTTCCGCAGGCCCGCACCTTGACGGCGGGGATCGTCGCGCACAGCGCGGCGCGCCTGGCGAACCAGGGCGGGGAGGTCAGCGGCACGGTCTCGAAGGCGGCCGCGTGGTCGGCGACCGCGACCGTGACGCTCTGCGCGCCGCGCGGGCGGCCGTTCCTGTCGGGATGACAGTCGTACGGCCTGCCCTGCGCCGTCGTCAGGCCCCATGACCTGACGGTCCAACTCCGTCCGGTCCGCCATTCGAGCCACTGCTCGAGCGTGCCCGTGGCGCCGGTGCAGAACTCCTGCAGGAAGATCACGTCGGGGTCGCCGAGGAGATGGTCGCTGATGTGCCACGCCAGCTCCTGCGGGCTCTTGCGGTACAGCTCGCAGGCGGCGTTGGTGCCGGTGCACACGTTCCAGGTCATCACCGTGATGACGGCTTGATCCAGCATGAACCGTTATGCAACCACTTCCTGGAAGGTGTGGTCCATATCCACTCGCGCCAGGGAGGGCGGAGGGCGCCGCCTGCCGTACACGACGGCAGGCGGGGCCCCCCGAGAGGGCGCCGCCTGCGGTGAGTCGAGATGGGCGTTACGGACGCTCGGTCTCCAGGCGGACGGTCTCCTCGGCGGTGATGTCGGGCAGGGACCTGAGCGACGGGTCGAGGGGCCTGAGATAGGTCTGCTGGACGCCGGGCACCCTGTCCTCCACGACGAAGGTGGCCTTGGTGTGCACCGCCGACCCCGGCGTCTGCACCTGGGGCACGACCCTGAAGTCGGCCGTCATCAGCTCCTTCTCGATCTTCGTCAGGACGTAGCCCCGCTGGTTGTTGTAGAACTTCAGGTGCGGGTTGATCTTCAGGAACGCGTGCTTGGCGGGGTCGGAGTCCGCGCCGTTCCCGCCGGTGCTGATCGAGGTGGCCACCAGCTCGGAGCCGACCGAGGGCCCCGTCGGGTCGTCGTAGTCCAGCTTCAGGTCGCTGGCCCAGTGGGCGTGCACGTCGCCGGTCAGCACGACGGGGTTGCGCACGCCCGCGTCGATCCAGCCCTGGGTGATGCGCTGACGGGAGGCGACGTAGCCGTCCCACGCGTCCTGGCTGGTGACCTTCACGGGGCCCGCGTTGTTGTCACGCTGGGCGAAGAAGACCTGCTGGCCGATGATGTCCCACTGAGCGCGCGAGTGGCGGAAGCCGTCCAGCAGCCACGCCTCCTGCTCGGCGCCGGTGATGGAGCGCGCGGGGTCGACCGCCGCGGGGCAGTCCCTGTAACCGTCGCCGCAGCCCTGGTCGTCTCGGTACTGACGGGTGTCGAGCATGTGGAAGGTCGCCATCCGCCCCCACCGGATCCGCCGGTAGAGCTGCATGTCGATGCCCCGGGGAATGGAGGTGCGGCGCAGCGGCATGTTCTCGTAGTAGGCGCGGAAGGCGGCCTCGCGGCGCTGCAGGAAGTTCGGCTGCGGGATCTCCGGCTTCTCCGGCACCTCGTCGGCCCAGTTGTTGTCGATCTCGTGGTCGTCCCAGACGACCAGCCAGGGGGCGGCGGCGTGCGCGGCCTGGAGGTCGGGGTCGGCCTTGTACTGCGCGTGGCGCTGACGGTAGTTGGCCAGCGTCTCGGTCTCGGGGCCGTCGTGGTGGCGGACGTTGCCGCCGGGGATGGTGTAGGTGTTCTTGGTGTACTCGTACTGGTAGTCGCCCAGGTGCAGGACCAGGTCGGGGTTCTCCTCCGCCAGGCGGCGGTAGCTGGTGAAGAAGCCGTGCTCGTACTGCGCGCACGAGACGAACGCCATCGCCAGCGCCCCGCCGTACGCCAGCGGGTGCGGGGCGGTGCGGGCGCGGCCCACCGGCGAGACGTAGGGGCCGACGCGGAAGCGGTACCAGTACTCCCTGTCGGAGGAGAGGTTCTCGACCTCGACGTGCACGCTGTGCCCCCACTCGGGAGCGGCCATCGCCACGCCCGCGCGGACCACCCTGCGGCAGCGCTCGTCGGCGTAGACCTGCCACAGGACGGGGAACGGGCGCTGCGGCATGCCGCCCATGCCGTCCTCGGCCAGGGGCTGCTGGGCCAGGCGGGTCCAGATCACGAAGCCGCCGTGGTCCGGGTCGCCCGAGGCCACGCCGAGCGTGAACGGGTCGGAGCGCAGCCCGCGCGAGGCGAGCGTGGCCGCGCTCTCCGCGGAGGGGTCGGCGGCGGGGTCGGGCAGCGGGTCGGCGGAGGCGGCGGCCGGCAGCGCGGCGGTGGCGCCCGCCGCGAGTCCGGTGACGAGGAAGGAGCGGCGGTTGAGCTTGGACACGGGTGCTCCCGGGGCGATCTAGGGGGGACGCCCGTAGCCTTGCGGAGGATCATGACTCCGCGGTTAACACCACCTGTCACACAAACGGCGAAATTTATCAGCAGTCACATGATCGACGGAGATTTCCTACCGACCGTCCTTCGTTCACCCCTGGCCCGGCGGAGCCCGAGCCGGGCCGGCGGCGTGCGGGTGAGGGAGGACGCCTCCAGAGGCACGAAAAAGCGGCACCCCTCACGGGATGCCGCTTGTTCCGGGAACTTCCTACCAGCCGCGCTCAGCCAGGCGGTGGGGCTGGGGGATCTCGTCGACGTTGATGCCGACCATGGCCTCGCCCAGACCGCGGGAGACCTTGGCGACGACGTCGGGGTCGTCGTGGAAGGTGGTCGCCTTCACGATCGCGGCCGCGCGCTTGGCGGGGTCGCCCGACTTGAAGATGCCGGAGCCGACGAACACGCCCTCGGCGCCGAGCTGCATCATCATCGCGGCGTCGGCCGGGGTGGCGATGCCGCCCGCGGTGAACAGCACGACGGGCAGCTTGCCGGTCTTGGCGACCTCGACGACCAGCTCGTACGGCGCCTGCAGCTCCTTGGCCGCCACGTAGAGCTCGTCCTCGGGCAGCGAGGCGAGACGCTTGAGCTCGCCCCTGATCGTGCGCATGTGGGTGACGGCGTTGGAGACGTCGCCGGTGCCGGCCTCACCCTTGGAGCGGATCATCGCCGCGCCCTCGGTGATGCGGCGCAGCGCCTCGCCCAGGTTCGTCGCGCCGCACACGAACGGCACGGTGAACTGGAACTTGTCGATGTGGTTGGCGTAGTCGGCGGGGGTGAGGACCTCCGACTCGTCGATGTAGTCGACGCCGAGCGACTGCAGGACCTGCGCCTCGACGAAGTGGCCGATGCGGGCCTTGGCCATGACGGGGATGGAGACGGCGCCGATGATGCCGTCGATCATGTCAGGGTCGCTCATCCTGGAGACGCCACCCTGGGCCCTGATGTCGGCGGGCACACGCTCAAGGGCCATGACGGCGACCGCCCCGGCGTCCTCGGCGATCTTCGCCTGCTCGGCGTTGACGACGTCCATGATGACGCCGCCCTTGAGCATCTCGGCCATGCCGCGCTTGACGCGCGCGGTTCCGGTGACGGGGCTGGTAGACACGGTCTTCCTCACAACGGCAGGTCGGTAAGTTCTCAAGCCCATCGTAGGTCCTTAACACCCCGTTTCCCGACACACCACCATGTCAGGGTCGAGCACGGGTTTTGTACGTTAAGGAATGACAGGCTTGCGGCTGGCGAGCGCGACCCAGACCTGGCCTGGGGCGAAGTTCATCGGCTCGCCGCTCGCAGTGGTGAACGTCGTGCCGTCCTCTTCCGATTCCCTCGACCACCTGGCCTTGTAGGCCTTGCCTTCGCGCAGCACGATCGCCGAGCCCTTGCCCACCGTGTGGACCAGCGGCGTGTAGCTCTGGTTCTTGTCGTGGAACTCCGAGCGCTCGGTCTTGGTGTACTGGATGACGATCGTCGGCGCGCCGAGCTGCCCGCCCTCGGCGGCCATGTTCTTCTTGCCGTCCTGCCAGATCAGCCACTGCTTCTTCGTCTCGGACCAGCCGAAGGTGAAGGTCGCGGCGGGCCACTTGACCGTCCACGTCTTCTTCTCCACCCCGCCCTCGGCAGGGGCCTCGCCGAAGGTGAAGCCGATGTCCTTGGCCTTGGTCGCCTTGGGCGCCTTGGCCAGCAGCTGCCTGGTGTTGGCGAACAGGTTGTAGGGGGCGTAGCGGCCCGGCTGGCGGAAGAACGCGCCGGGGTTGCGGGTGTCGCCGACGTCGAACAGCGAGGCCTCGGCCACGAACGGCAGCATCTTGGTCTGGACGCCCGAGTAGGCGAAGGCGGGCTTGCCGAACTGCGGCGTGATGTGCAGGTCGGAGATGCGGGCGCTGCGCACGGGGCCGACCTTGGCGGGCAGCTTGGAGGAGAAGACCGCCATCAGTCGGGTCAGTCCCGCCTCGACCTGCTCGACGTAGACGATGTCGGCGCTCTTGAGCCCGAGCTGGGGCTTGCCCGCCGCGGTGTTCTCGATCTTCACCGCCAGGACGGGCTTGAGCTCCTCGTACGGCAGGCCCGTGAACGGGTGCCCCTTCTCCTCGGGCGCCGCGGAGGGGTCGGCCGGGGCCGCCTGCGGAGCCTTCGAGGGCGTCGCCGCGCCGCCACCGCTGGAGCAGGCCACGACCGGGCCGAGCACCGCCAGCGTCACCGCGATCATTCGGGGTATCCGCACCCTGCCAACTCCTCCGTTTGACCAAGAAAACGGAACGAAGCTTACCGGGCTCCCCAAATCGGGTCATTCGGTTGCCATGGTCTCCGGCGGATTGTCATCAATCTCGAAGAATTGCGGGAACTCGGTGCGTCCTGCCAGGCGGAGGGTGCGGGCCAGCCAGCGGCGCTGGGCGGTGCGGGTGACTCCGACGGCGTTGTTGAAGAAGCTGCGGGCGTAGACGACCTTGGCGACGGCGGCGTCGAGCTCCTCCAGCAGGGAGCGTCCGCCGGGCGACTCGGAGAGCTTCTCCCTGAAGCGCTCCTGGTCGACCGCCGCGCGCAGCGCCCTGGAAAGGTCACTCTCGGCGTGTTCGCGTTCGTCGGGGCCCGCCGTACGGGCCTCGTGGGCGGCGGCGGCCAGCACCAGCGAGGTGGCGGGGTCGAGCAGGCGCGAGCCCGCGAGCTCGAGGACGACGGCCGAACGCCTGACCAGGGCGACGTCGAGGGCCTCGCGAGCCAGCTCGAGCCTGATGTGCAGGCGGTCGAGACGGCCTGCCCGCCAGGAGACGTAGACGGCGGCGAGCACCACGAGGATGCCGACGATGAGGACGATGACGGTGGTGCTCATGTGAGGGAGTCTTCCTCCACCCTGCCCGCGCTGGCGGTGACGGTCTCGTAGACGCGGACCACGTCGCGGGCGACGGTGGACCAGTCGTACTTGCGCACCGCCACGCGCGCCTCGTCGGACAGCTTGGCTCTGCGCTCGGGGTCGGCGAGAAGCTTGCGGGCCTCCTCAGCGAGCGCTTCGGCGTCGCCGTTGGCGAACAGCGCGCCCGCCTGCCCCTCCCCCAGCACCCTGCGGAAGGCGGGGATGTCGCTGGCCAGCACGGTGGCCCCCGCCGACATGGCCTCGGCCAGCACGATGCCGAAGCTCTCGCCGCCGGTGTTGGGCGCGACGAAGACGTCGACGGAGTGGTAGGCGCGGATCTTGTCCTGCTCGCTCACCATGCCGAGCAGCGTGACCCTGTCGCGGATCGACTTGGGGATCTTGACCTCGCCCGGGCCCGCGATCAGCAGTCTGGCCTCGGGGATCAGCTCCATCGCCTCGAGCAGCACGGGCAGGCCCTTGCGCGGCTCGTCCATGCGGCCGAGGAAGCCGAGTGTCCTGCCGTCGGGGCCGAAGCCCGCCAACGGCTCGGCCTCGGTGTAGCGGCTGACGGTCACCCCGTTGGGGATCAGCACGGTGTCGCCGCCGAACTGCTCGACCAGGCTCTTGCGCGCGGCGTCGGAGACGGCGATGCGCCCGCTGAGCTTCTCCAGCGCGCTGCGCAGCATCGGCTCGGCGATCGCGATGGCCCGCGAACGGGTGAAGGAGGCGTGGAAGGTCGCCACGATCGGGCCCTTGGCGGCCCAGCAGGCCAGCACCCCGAGGCTGGGCACCAGCGGCTCGTGGATGTGCAGGACGTCGAAGTCGCCCTCCTGGATCCAGCGGCGCACCCGCGCGGCCGAGATGAAGCCGAACGACATCCTGGCCACCGACCCGTTGTAGGGCACCGGCACCGCCCTGCCCGCCCCCGTGACGTAGGGGGGAAGCTCGGCGTCGTCTCCGGCGGGCGCGATGACCGAGACCTGGTGGCCCTGCGCGATGAGCGCCTGGGCCAGGTCGTCGATGTGCTGCTTGACCCCGCCCGGCACGTCCCACGAGTAGGGGCAGACGATGCCGACGTTCACTTGGGGTCCTCCAGCCACAGACGCTGCAGCATGTGCCAGTCTTCGGGGTGTTCGGCGATGCCCTTCTCGAACACCGTCACCAGGCTCTGCGCCACAGCGGCCGTGCGCTCCTGGAGCGTGCCCTCGGCGGGGACCGGGACCTCCTCGTGGATGCGCAGCCCCCAGTCGTCGCCCTCGAACCACAGGATCGCGGGAAGCAGCGCCGCCCCCGTCTTGACCGCCAGCAGCGCGGGGCCGACGGGCACCTGGGTGGTGGCGCCGAAGAACTCCACCTTGACGCCGTTCTTGGTCAGGTCGCGCTCGGCGGGCAGGCAGACGATGCCGCCCTTGCGCACGCGCTGGGCCAGGGTGCCGAAGTTGTGCCCCGCGCCACCGGTCAGCGGCAGCACCTCCATGCCCAGGCTCTCGCGGAAGGCGACGTAGCGGCGGTAGAGCGACTCGGGCTTGAGGCGCTCGGCCACGGTGGTGAAGCTGTGGCCGCTGCCCGTCAGCCACGCGCCCGACTGGTCCCAGTTGCCCATGTGCGGCAGCGCCAGCACGACGCCCCTGCCCGCGGCCACGGTGTCGAAGATGTTCTCGGCGCCCGTCACGTGCGTGCGCCGTACGACCTCGGCTCGGTCCATCTTCGGCAGCAGGAAGATCTCGTGGAAGTAGCGCAGGTAGGAGCGCATGCCCGCGCGACTGAGCGCGCGCAGCTCGGCGCTGTCCTCGCCCAGGCCCGTGACCCTGGCCAGGTTGTGCTCGAGACGGCGCACGCTCGGCCCCCGCCTGCGCCACGCGCTGTCGGCCACGGCCCTGAAGGCGGCCGCGGTCGCCTTCTTCGGCAGGTACGGCAGCAGCGTCCAGCCTGCCGCGAACCCCGCGGCGACCACGCGGTCCTGAAGGGAGGTCATCGCGCTCCAATCTGGCGATGGACATGTACTACCCGCTGCACGACCGTGATCGCGCTGGCGGCGGCGAGCAGCCACATGCCGAGGGGCAGGATGTACGGCACGCCCAGCCCCGACAGCCCCGCGGCCACCAGGCCCACGACCAGCCGCTCGGGGCGCTCGGCCAGACCGACGTCGCAGGTGAGGCCGAGCCCCTCGGCCCTGGCCTTGACGTAGGACACCAGCGCCCCCGCCACCAGGCAGAACAGGGCGACGGCCGCCATGAGCAGGTCGCGCTGGACGAAGAAGTAGATGATGAGCCCGGAGAAGATGGCCGCGTCGGCCAGGCGGTCGAGCGTGGAGTCGAGGAAGGCGCCCCACGTGGTGCCCCCGCCGCCGCCCATGCGGGCCACGACGCCGTCGAGCAGGTCGAACAGGACGAAGATCGTGATCGCCAGTGAGCCCCACCACAACTGGCCCACGGGGTAGAACACCAGGGCGCAGATGACCGTGCCCAGTGTGCCGATCGCCGTGACGGCGTTGGGGCCGATCCCGCGCTGGACGAGTGCCCTGCCCAGCGGGGTGAGTATCCGGGTCATGGCCGGGCGCAGGAGTTTGAGCATCGCGCTCTGATCGTAGGCCATCTCGGCCCCTTGCACTTCTTTGCCTCAGCCCCCTTGTGATATTCGCCACACGGGTATTTGGTGAACTAACCGCGTCCTTTGCGGTGACTCCGCTGGATGCGACGCCGACAGACTCCAGATACCCATCCGAACGACGAACAGGACGGCGCGCGCCGTACCCCCGCGAGCCCGTCCCACGGAAGCGGAGGCGAAGTGGCTGAGAAGCACCACGGCGCGGCCATAGGAGCCGCGGGCAGGGCACCAGCGGCCGACAGGGCGGACGCGATACGCAACGTCGTACTGGTCGGCCATTCGGGAGCGGGCAAGACCACCCTCGTCGAGCAGTTGCTCGTGGCCACCGGCACCATCCAGCGCATGGGCCGCGTGGAGGACGGCACCACGGTCAGCGACTTCGACGAGATCGAGGTGCGCCAGCAGCGCTCGGTGAACCTGTCGGTCGCGCCCATGGTCCACAACGGAATCAAGATCAACCTTCTCGACACCCCTGGCTACGCCGACTTCGTGGGCGACCTGCGGGCCGGGCTGCGCGCCGCCGACGCCGCCCTGTTCGTGGTCTCCGCCACCGACGGCGTGGACGGGCTGACCCGGATGCTGTGGGAGGAGTGCAGCCAGGTCGGCATGCCGAGAGCGGTGGTCATCACCAAGATCGACCATCAGCGGGCCGACTTCGACCAGGCGCTCGCCGAGTGCCAGGACGTCTTCGGCGAGGGCGTCGCGCCCCTCTACCTTCCCGTCGTGACCAACGGGCACGTGGCGGGGCTGATCGGGCTGCTGTCGCAGAAGTTCTACAACTACGCCACGGGCACCCGCACGGAGAGGGAGCCCGGCGCCGAGTACGAGGACAGGATCGAGGAGTACAGGGGCGCCCTCATCGAGGGCATCATCCAGGAGAGCGAAGACGAGTCGCTCATGGACCGCTACCTGTCGGGCGAGGCGATCGACACCAAGGTGCTGATCGACGACCTGGAGAAGGCGGTCGCGCGGGGCAACTTCTACCCCGTGCTGGCCAGCGGCCTCGGCGTGGGCGCGCAGGAGATCCTGGAGGGCATCACCCAGGGCTTCCCCTCGCCGCTCGAGCACCCGCTGCCCGAGATCACCACGCTCGACGGCAAGCCGGTGACCGTCAAGGCCTGCGACCCCGACGGGCCGCTGGTGGCCGAGGTGGTCAAGACGACCAGCGACCCGTACGTGGGCAGGATCAGCCTGGTGCGCGTGTTCTCGGGAACGCTGCGTCCCGACATGACCGTCCATGTGTCGGGCCACGGCCTGGCCGACCGCGGCCACGAGGACCACGACGTCGACGAGCGCATCGGCACGCTCACCTGCCCGCTGGGCAAGCAGCAGCGCGCCATCGCCAAGGGCGCTCCCGGCGACATCGTGGCGGTGGCGAAGCTGGCCAGGGCAGAGACGGGCGACACGCTGTCGGAGCCCGAACGCCCGCTGCTCATGACGGCGTGGACCATGCCCGAGCCGCTGCTGCCCGTGGCGATCAGGGCCAGGTCGAAGGCCGACGAGGACAAGCTGTCACAGGGCCTGGCGCGGCTGGTCGCCGAGGACCCGACCCTGCGGCTGGAGAACAACGCCGAGACCAGACAGCTGGTGCTGTGGTGCATGGGCGAGGCCCACACCGACGTCCTGCTCGACCGGCTGGCCAAGCGCCACGGCGTGGAGGTGGAGCGGGTGCCCCTGAGGGTGCCGCTGCGCGAGACCTTCGGCGGCAGATGCCAGGCGATGGGCCGCAACGTCAAGCAGACGGGCGGTCACGGCCAGTACGCCATCTGCCATCTGGAGGTCGAGCCCCTGCCGTCCGGCGGGGGTTTCGAGTTCGTGGACAAGATCGTCGGCGGCGTGGTGCCCAGGCAGTTCATCCCGTCGGTGGAGAAGGGCGTGCGCACCCAGATGGAGCGGGGTGTGCTGGCCGGATACCCGATGGTGGACGTGCGGGTCACGCTCTACGACGGCAAGGCCCACTCGGTCGACTCCTCCGACATGGCCTTCCAGATCGCGGGCTCGCTCGCGCTGAAGGAGGCCGCGGCCAAGGTGGCGACGCTGCTGCTCGAACCGGTCGACGAGATCGCGGTGCTGGTGGCCGACGACCACGTCGGCGCGGTGATGTCCGATCTGTCCAGCAGGAGAGGCAGGGTGCTCGGCACCGAGCCCGTCGGGACGGGCAGGACACTGGTGAAGGCCGAGGTGCCGCAGCTGGAGATCACCCGCTACGCGATAGACCTCAGGTCGATGTCGCACGGCACGGGAACCTTCCAGCGGACGTTCCTGCGCTACGAACCACTGCCTTCCCACCTGACCGACAAGGTGACAGCGGAGGACTGACGCCCCTCGACAGGGGGAGGGTAACGCCCTCCCCCTGAGTCACACTTGAATCACAAATTCATTTCGTTTTTTGGTCGAAGCACCCCAGAGGCGATGTCACACTGGGGGACTATGCGTAACGGACGACCTCTGCTTGCGGCCTCCGCCGTCGCGATCGCCGCCACCGCCGCCGCCTACGCCTTCGGCGGCCCCGGAGCCGAAGCCGCCGCTCCCGAGGGCAGGGTGGCCGCACCCGTCAAGGCCACGGAGAACTGCGTGGCCGACGCCCGCTACCCCAAGCGCCAGCTGCGCGGGGTCTGGATCGCCACGGTGAAGAACATCGACTGGCCTTCGGCCACCGGGCTGAGCCCCGCCAAGCAGCGGGCCGAGTACGTCCGCATCCTCGACAACGCGGTCAAGCGCAACCTCAACGCGGTCTTCGTGCAGATCAGGCCGGCCTCCGACGCGCTGTACAAGTCGCCGTACGAGCCGTGGTCGCAGTACCTCACCGGCACACCGGGCAAGGACCCCGGCTGGGACCCGCTGCCCTTCCTCACCGCCGAAGCGCACAAGAGGAACCTGGAGTTCCACGCCTGGTTCAACCCCTACAGGGCCGCCTACGACACCAACACCGCGCGGCTGCCCGCCTCCCACCCCGCCCGTCAGCACCCCGACTGGCTGGTGAAGTACGGCGACCTGCTCTACTACAACCCCGGCCTGCCGCAGGTGCGCGAGCACGTGGTGAAGGTCGTCACCGACGTCGTCAAGCGCTACGACATCGACGGCGTGCACTTCGACGACTACTTCTACCCCTACCCCGGCGGCGGCGGCGCCTTCAACGACACCGCGGCCTTCAGGCGCTACGGCGACGGCGCCAAGCTGGCCGACTGGCGCAGGTCCAACGTCAACAAGCTCGTCGCCCAGGTGCACAAGGCCGTCCACGGCACCAAGAAGGACGTCAAGTTCGGCATCAGCCCCTTCGGCATCTGGCGCAACAAGGCCCAGGACCCGTCCGGCTCGGCCACGGCGGGCATGTCGGCCTACGACTCGATCTACGCCGACGCCAGGGCCTGGATCAAGGCGGGCACCGTCGACTACGTGATGCCGCAGCTCTACTGGCCGCGCGGCTTCCAGGCCGCCGACTACAAGGCGCTGGTGCCGTGGTGGGCCAACGAGGTCAAGGGCACCGACGTGCGCCTGTACATCGGCCAGGCGCTCTACCGGGTCGGCGCCACGGACGTGCCCGCCTGGACCAAGGCCGGTGAGCTGCCCGCGCACCTGAAGCTCAACCGCTCCTACAAGCAGGTCGACGGCGACGTCTACTTCAGCGCCAAGCAGATCGGCGCCAACCCGCTGAAGGTGATGGACCGCCTGGTCAAGGAGCACTACGCGCGTCCCGCGCTGCTGCCCCTTCCCAAGGGCCAGAAGGGCGAGGCCCCCGCCAAGCCGTCGGGCCTGAAGGCCCAGGGCTCGGTCCTGAAGTGGAACGCGGTCCCCGGCGCCCGCTCCTACGCCGTCTACAAGGTGCCCACCTCGGGCGAGACCTGCACGGCGACCGACTCGCGCAACCTGGTGGCCGTCGTCTCCGGTCCGTCCTTCGCCACCAAGGCGCCAGGACGGTACCTGGTCACCTCGCTCGACCCGCTCACCCGCGAGAGCGCGCCCTCCGAGGCGACCGTCTCTCCCGTCTGATCCCTTTCGTACGGCAGGCGGCCCCACGCGCGTCCTTCTCAAGGTCGGCGCGTGGGGCCCGTCTCGTGATAGGGCTGAACGTATGCCTGCCGTACCTCAGCGCCTGTCATGGGCCGTCGAGACCCTGGCCGTCGCGCCCTGCGACCGCCTGCTGGAGATCGGCTGCGGTCCCGGAGTGGCGGTGTCCCTGGTCTGCGACCTGCTGACCACCGGAACGATCACAGCCGTGGACCGCTCGGCCACCGCCGTCGAACGGGCCGGCGCCCGCAACGCCCGCCACCTCGAGTCGGGCAGGGCCAGGATCCTGCGCGCCTCCCTGGAGGAGCTGCGGCTGGACGGCGAGCGGTTCGACAAGATATTCGCGGTCAACGTGAACCTCTTCTGGACCCGCGACCCCGCCCGCGAGCTGGCCCTCATCTCCTCGCTGCTGGCCTACGGCGGAGAGCTCTCGCTGTTCTACGAGCCGCCCTCGGCCGAGCGCGCGAGCGCCCTCGCCGCCGACCTCACCCGGACGCTGTCCTCGCACGGCCTCACTCCCACCGTCGTGCGCGGGGGCGAGCGACTGGTGTGCGTGCGCGCCTCGTAGGCTGGCCGGCGTGAACGTCGAGACCGTCGAGTGGGACGACCCCTCCGCCGAGGCCCTGCGCGCGGCGATGTCGCGGGAGATGGACGAGCGCTACGCCGACATGGCCGGCTTCGACTTCCCCGAGGACTTCTCCGTCGCGCGCGACAGCGTCGTCTACACCGGCCTCGCGCGCACCGAGGAGGGCCTGGCGGTCGGCCACATCGCCCTGCGCCGGCTCGGCGGCGAGCTGGAGATCAAGCGCATGTACGTCGCCCCGGGGCACCGCGGCAACGGCGTCGCCGTGGCGCTGCTGGAGGCGGCCGAGAGCGCCGCGGCGAGCGCGGGCGCCGAGCGGGTGGTGCTGCAGACGGGCGACAGGCAGCCCGACGCGGTGCGCCTGTACGAGCGCGAGGGTTACACGCGCATTCCCGCCTATCCGCCCTACCACCTGGTCCCCAACTCTCTCTGCTACCAAAAGCGCGTCACCTGACGACGACGGCGCGGTGTAGCGTGCCCTGCGACGATGTCGAGCTAGTGGAGGAGTCGCGGGTGAGGCGGACCCTGGTGGTGCTGGCCGTACTGGTCAGCCAGATGCTGCTGGGCTGGGCCCCTGCGCACGCCGACGACAAGGAGCGCATCGCTCTGATCGGCGTCTCGGGCCTGCACTGGAGCGACCTGACCCAGGCCGACACCCCGAACCTGTGGGAACTGGCGGGCGCGAGCGCCATCGGATCGATGTCGGTGCGCACGGTCGGCAACATCACCTGCCCCTACGACGGCTGGCTGACGGTCTCGGCGGGCACCCGCTCGGCGGCCGGATACCGCTGCGGGCCTCCTCCGCTGCCCGAGCCGCAGGGCAAGGGCGCGGTCATCCCCGACTACGACTACCTGCTCAAGGTGGCCGACCAGCGCAACGCCGGCCTGCTGGGCGAGACCCTGGCCAAGGCGGGCGAGTGCTCGATCGCCATCGGGCCGGGGGCGGCGCTGGGGCTGGCCGACCGCAGGGGCGCGGTCGCCACCTACTACGCCTCCCCCATCCAGATGCGGGAGCAGGAACTCGAACGCTGCCGCGTCGTCGCCATGGACGTCGACGACCTGATCAGGCCGTACTTCACCGCCGAGGGCAAGCTGCCGACGGTGCCCGACAAGCTGTCGGCCCAGGACCGCAGGGCCGCGCTGCGACTGGCGGACGCCAAGGCCGGCGCGCTGCTGGCCATCCTGCCGGAGAGCACCACCGTCGTGCTGGCCGGCATGTCCGACCACGGCTCGGTGCCGCACCTGCGCGTCGCCGCGCTGCGCGAGCCCGGGGCCCACGGGCGCGAGCTGGGGGCGGCCTCCACCCGCCGCGACGACATCTCGATCCTGCCCGACCTCACCACGACCGTGCTGACCAGGCTCGGCGTGCCGGTGCCCGACGCCATGGTCGGCCAGCCGCTGCAGATCGGCGACCCCGGCGCGACGTTCGAGCGCATGGCCGAGTCCGACGAGACCGCCCAGACGATGCGGTCGGTCAAGGGCCTGTTCTTCATCGTCCTGGCGGTGCTGCAGGTCCTGTTCTACGCGGTCGCCTTCCTGCTGCTGCGCCGCCGCAGGGGCCTGCGTGCCGTACGGCTGGCCGCCGTGGCGCTGGCGGCGCTGCCCATCACCTCGATCCTGGTGAACCTGCTGCCGTGGTCGAGCGCGGCGGAGCTGTTCGGCGGCATGCTGGCCTGGCTGGTCGTCCTCACCGCCCTCGCCTTCGCAGGACCGTGGCGGCGCAGCCCCCTCGGCCCCCTCGCGGTCGTGGCCGGCGCCAGCGCCGCCACGCTCGCCGCCGACCTGCTGACCGGCACCACGTTGCAGCTCAACAGCTTCATGGGCTTCAGCGCCGAACAGGGCGCCCGCTACTACGGGCTGGGCAACATCCCGTTCGCGCTGCTGGCCACCGGCACGCTGCTGACCTCCACGGTGATCGCCCACCGGCTGTCACGTCCGTGGGGCGCCGCCGTGGTGGCCGTGCTCGGCACGTTCGCGATGGTGCTGGGCGGCTCGGGCATGGGCAGCGACTTCGGCGGTGTGATCGCCTTCGTGCCCGGCATCGCGGTGACGGCGCTGCTGATCCTCGGCAAGCGGATCTCGCTGGTACGGCTGGCCCTGTTCTGCGTGGCGGGCGGCGTCGCCGTGACCGGCTTCGCGGTCGCCAACTACCTCAGGCCCGCCTCGGAGCAGTCGCACCTGGGCAGGTTCGTCGGGCAGGTGCTCACCGGCGAGGCGATCGACGTGATCGTGCGCAAGCTCGTCGCGATGCTCAGCACGCTGCTCAGCCCGACCCTCATGCCCGTGGTGATCGCCGCGGTGGCCTTCCTCGTCTACGCGGTCATGCGTCCCGAGCAGGCGACCGCAGGGGTCCTTCCCGCCGCCTTCACCTACTCACCGGCGCTCAAGGCCGGGCTCATCGGCACCCTGGTCAGCGGCGTGGTCGGCACGCTGGTCAACGACTCGGGCGCCGCGGTGCTGTCCATGGCCCTGGCGCTGGCCATCCCACTGGTGCTCTCCGCGGGCATCGCCGCGCTCCCAGGCGACGCCCCTGCCGAGGAGCGCCCGCTCGTCAAGGTGTGATCCACGCCCTGACGAGCTTGTGCGGCAGGTTCGTCAGGACGTGGGCCAGGCGTCGGCCAGCATCGTCCTGGTGTCGCGCAGGAGCTGCGGCAGGACCTTGGTGTGCGCCACCACCGGCATGAAGTTGGTGTCGCCGCCCCATCGGGGCACCACGTGCTGGTGGAGGTGGGCGGCGATGCCCGCGCCGGCGACGTGGCCGAGGTTCATGCCGACGTTGAAGCCCTGGGCGCCGCTGGCCTTGCGCAGCGAGCGCAGCGCCCGCCTGGTGAAGTCGCCCAGCTCGGCCATCTCGGCGTCGTCCAGCTCGTCGTAGTCGGAGACGTGGCGGTAGGGGCAGACCATCAGGTGCCCCGAGTTGTAGGGGTAGAGGTTCAGCACCGCGAACACGGCCGAGCCCCTGGCGACGATCAGACCCTCCTCGTCGCTCATCTTCGGGATCTCGCAGAACGGGCAGCCGTCGCCCGCTCCCTCGCCGCTCGGCTTGTTCTCCCCCTTGATGTAGGCCATGCGATGCGGTGTCCACAGGCGCTGGAAGTTGTCCGGCGCCCCCGCCCCAGCCTGCTCCATCGGCTCACTCTCCTGCATGTTCAGCAAGCATAGGACCCCGAGTCACCGGACAAACGGGGAGGACATCCGGCACAATCCCAAACAGCCACAAAGGAGACGACGATGAGTGAAGCCATAGCTGAGGAGACCTCGGTTCCCGAGACGCCCTCACCCCTGCCGCCGAACCCGGCGTGGCGCGCCACGCCGTCCCTCGGGTCGGCCTGGACCGCAGCTCCACCGGCGGAAGACCACCCCACCCTCGACCCACCCTCCACCTCGGCCTCGGACTGGGACCCTGCCTCGAACTGGGACGCGTCCTCGAATTGGGACTCCTCCTCGAGTTGGGACTCCTCCTCGGCCTCGGTGCTCAACTCCGACTCGACGCTGGAATCGCGCCTCGAGTCCGGCTCAGGCGCGCAGCCCTCCCCCGACCTCGACACCGGAGCGGACCTGGACACCGGCCCGGCCTTCACCCCCGACTCGGATCTCGACGCCGACTCGACCCCGGCCGTGACCACCGACTCCGACCCCGAATCGGACCCGGACTCGGGCCTGACCTCGAACTCGGGATCGGACTCGGGATCGGGCTTGAGGTCGGACTCGGGATCGGGCTTGAGGTCGGACTCGGGCTCGGGCTTGACCTCGGGCTTGGGGTCGGACTCGGGCTTGGGGTCGGGCTCGGGTGCAAGTTCGGCTTCGCACCTAGGTTTGGGCTCGGACTTGGACTCAGGTGCGGGGTCGGGTTCGGCCTTCACCTCCGATTCGGACCTCAGCTCGGGCTCGATCCTGGCCATGGACACCGACTCCGACTCTGCGGGTTCAGGTACCGGTTCGGATTCGCGTTCGGGCTCGGGTTCGGACTCGCCTTCAGATTCGGACTCGGGCTCGGGCTCGCGTTCAGATTCGGACTCGGGCTCAGGTTCGGGCTCAGGTTCGGGCTCAGGCTCGGGCTCGGGCTCAGGTTCGGGCTCGGGCTCAGGTTCGGGCTCGGGCTCGGGCTCGGGTTCGGGCTCGGGCTCGGGTTCGGGTCTCAGCGTGGGCTCCCACGCGGAGGTGGACTCCGGCTCTGACCTCGGCTCCGGCTTCCGATCGCGCTTCGGCTCCGGGTTGGACTTCGGTTCCGCCTCCCGTTCCCGTAGCCGCTCCGGTTCGGACCTCGAGTCCGGCTCTGCTTCGCACCGGGGCTCAGGATCCGACCTCGGTTCCAGGTCCCCCTCCGGCATCGGCGCGGAGGCGTCCGCTCGGTCGGCGCGCTCCGGTGGGGAGTCGAGCTCTCGCCCGGTCAAGGCGACCGACGCCACCACCACCGCCGCCGTCGTGAAGGGACGCATCAAGGTCGCCGACGAGGTGGTCGAGAAGGTGGCCGCGCTCGCCGCCCTCTCCGTGCCCGGCGTGGCCGACATGGGAGGGGACCCGGCTCGGGCCCTCGAGCCCGTCCAGGGTGGGACGGGGAGCGGCGCCCGCCACCGCAACCAGGGCGTCAGCGTGCAGATCCACGAACGGCAGGTCGCGGTGGACGTCGCGGTCGTCGTGGAGTACGGGCACGTGGTCATGGAGGTGGCCGCCGAGGTCAAGACCAACGTCGCCACGACCGTCAGCCGGATGCTGGGCATGCGGGTGACCGAGGTGAACGTCACCGTCGACGACGTCCGCCTCCCCGGCGAAACCCACCTGGAATCCGCCTCCGAAGACGAGCCCGTGTAACCGCGCGCCTCTCAGAAGACGGTCCCCCTCTGCGAGACCACACCCTTGGCCATCCTTGAGAGTTCCGAGGGCTGGTTCCGAGGGCTGGGTCCCAAGGGCCGTCTCAGGGGCGGGAGGCGGATCCACCGGCGGGTGCCAGCGGCGGGTCCCAAGGGCAGGTCCCAAGGGCGGGTCCGAGGGGTTGAGTCCGGCCTGGGGTGGGTCCGGCAGAAGGGGTGGGAGGTCCGCGAGGGTGGGGCCGGCCAGACGGGGTGCGTCCGAGGGCAGCGTCCCAAGGGGTTCCAGGTGGTTCAAGGGGGCGGGTCAGCTGGGCGGCTGCAGGTTCTCAGGGCTGCCCGCTTCGGCGTGAGCGGGTGCGGATGACCATGGGAGGCGTTGTCCGGGAGTGGTTACGCTGGCCGTACCGAACCGAGATCATGGAGGACACGATGGCCGAGCAGCTGGAGCCCATGCCCACGGACTGGCGACGGGCGCTGGCGATCGTCGCGCATCCCGACGACCTGGAGTACGGCTGCGCCTCGGCGGTCGCCAGGTGGACCGCCGAGGGCCGTGAGGTGGCGTACCTGATCGTCACCCGCGGCGAGGCGGGCATCGACACGCTCGAACCCGCCAAGGCGGGGCCGCTGCGCGAGCAGGAGCAGCGCGCCTCCGCGAGCGTCGTCGGGGTGTCGGAGGTGGAGTTCCTCGACCACGCCGACGGGGTCATCGAGTACGGCACCGACCTGCGCCGCGACCTGGCGGCGGCCATCCGCAGGCACCGTCCCGAGTTGCTGATCACGCTGAACTTCGCCGACACCTGGGGCGGCGTGCACTGGAACACGCCCGATCACCGCGCGGTGGGCAGGGCGGCGGTCGACGCGGCAGGGGACGCGGGCAACCGGTGGATCTTCCCCGAGGCGGGGGGCGAGCCATGGGACGGCGTGCGGTGGGTCGCGGTGGCGGGCGACCAGCACCCCACGCACGCCGTGGACGTCACCGACACGCTGGAGGACGGCGTGCGCTCCCTCCTGGAGCACCGCAGCTACATCGAGGCGTTGACCGACGAGGACCCCGAGACCTACTGCAGGAACTTCCTCCAGACCATCGCCCAAGGCGCCGCGGAGAGCTTCGGCGGCCGTCCAGCCGTCACCTTCCGCCTCTACCCCCGCTGACCCCCACCGCCCGCCTCGCCCGGTGCGGCGGGACCCCAGAACCCCACCCAAACCCACCCGGACGGCCGGGCGCGAAGAGGCCAGGCCGGGGCCTCCGACGTCCATGGGGAGGAGCCGGCGAGACGAAGACAGTGGGGGTCGCGACCTGCGAGGACCTCGCAGGAAGCTGGCGAGGCGCAGGCGGCGAGAGCAGGACCGCCCAGAGGCCTCGCAACGTGCAGGCCTCGAGAGGAAGACCGCGCAGAAGGCCCGGCAAGGGGGACACCGCGAAAGGCACTCCCGCAAGAGGCCTGGCAGCGCGACCACCGCGAGAGGAACCCCGCGTGACAGGCCCGGCAGGACGAACCGCGCGCAACGCACACCGCACAGAAGATCCGGCAGGGCGAACAGCGCGCGAGCAGGGCCGGGCAGAGGCGTCAAAGCTCCTCGGATGCCGGGCGCAGGGTCGGTCGGGTGGTGAGGGCCGACCGGGAGAAAGCGGCGGGCCCCGGACGCCCGAAGAGCGCCGGGGCCCGCCGTCTCACTCAGACCTGGACGCGGCGCTCCACCGCGTTGACGATCTCGGCGATCGCGTCCTCGACGGGGACGCCGTTCTTCTGCTCTCCGCTGCGGTAGCGGAAGGAGACCGCGCCGTTGGCGATGTCGTCGTCACCGGCGAGCAGCATGAAGGGCACCTTGGCCTTCTGCGCGTTGCGGATCTTCTTCTGCATGCGGTCGTCGGCGGTGTCGACCTCGACCCTGATGCCGCGCTCGCGCAGCTTCTTGGCCACGTCGTGCAGGTAGGGCGTGTGCGCCTCGGCGATCGGGATGCCGACGACCTGCACAGGCGAGAGCCACGGAGGGAACGCGCCGGCGTAGTGCTCGACCAGCACGCCGAGGAAGCGCTCGATCGAGCCGAACAGCGCCCTGTGGATCATGACGGGCGTCTGCCTGCTGCCGTCGGCCGCCTGGTACTCGAGCCCGAAGCGCTTGGGCTGGTTGAAGTCGAGCTGGATGGTGGACAGCTGCCAGGTGCGCCCGATGGCGTCCTTGGCCTGGACCGAGATCTTCGGCCCGTAGAAGGCCGCGCCTCCCGGGTCGTCGACCAGCTGGAGCCCGGACTCCTCGGCCGCCTGGCGCAGCGCCGCGGTGGCCTCGTCCCAGTCGGCCTGCTCGCCGATGAACTTGTCGGAGTCGTCGCGGCTGGACAGCTCCAGGTAGAACTCCGACAGGCCGAAGTCGCGCAGCACGCTGAGCACGAAGGCCAGCAGGCTCTTGATCTCCCCGCCCATCTGCTCCTTGGTGCAGTAGATGTGGGAGTCGTCCTGCGTCATGCCGCGCACCCTGGTCAGGCCGTGGACCACGCCCGACTTCTCGTAGCGGTACACCGAGCCGAACTCGCACAGCCGCAGGGGCAGCTCGCGGTAGGAACGCCCGCGCGCCCTGAAGATCAGGTTGTGCATGGGGCAGTTCATCGGCTTGACGCGGTACTCGGTGTTGTCGAGCTCGAAGGGCGGGAACATGTCCTCGCCGTACCACGGCAGGTGACCCGAGGTCTCGAACAGCTGCGACTTGGTGATGTGCGGGGTGTTGACGAACTCGTAGCCCGACTCGCCCTGCCGCCTGCGCATGTAGTCCTCCATCTCCTTGCGGATGATTCCGCCCTTGGGATGGAAGACCGGCAGCCCGCTGCCCAGCTCCGGCGGGAAGCTGAACAGGTCGAGCTCGGCGCCGAGCTTGCGGTGGTCGCGCTTCTCGGCCTCCTCCAGCAGATGGAGGTATTCGTCCTGCTTGTCGCGGCTCTCCCACGCGGTGCCGTAGATGCGCTGCAGCTGCGGGTTCTTCTCGCTGCCGCGCCAGTAGGCGCCGCCCGAGCGCATGAGCTTGAAGGCGGGGATGGCCCTGGTGGAGGGCAGGTGCGGCCCTCGGCACAGGTCCTTCCAGCACAGCTCGCCGCTCTTGGGGTCGAGGTTGTCGTAGATGGTCAGCTGGCCCTCGCCGACCTCGACGCCGGCGCCGTCGTCGGAGGCGGCGGCGCCGCCCTTGAGGCCGATCAGCTCCAACTTGTACGGCTCGGCGGACAGTTCGGCGCGCGCCTCGTCGTCGGAGACCTCGCGCCTGGAGAACTGCTGACCCTGCTTGACGATCTCGCGCATGCGCTTCTCGACGCGCTTGAGGTCGTCGGGGTGGAAGGCCTGCTCGACGTCGAAGTCGTAGTAGAAGCCGTTGTCGACAGGCGGCCCGATGCCCAGCTTGGCCTCGGGGAACAGCTCCTGCACCGCCTGCGCCATGACGTGCGCGGTGGAGTGGCGAAGGATGGCGCGCCCGTCGGGCGAGGAGATCTCGACCGGCTCGACCACGTCGCCGTCGGCGGCGTGGGAGGCCAGGTCACGCAGTTCGCCGTTGACGCGGGCGGCCACGACGGTGCGGCCGTCGGCCTCCAGCGCCTCGCCGTACGTCGTGCCGGCCGCGACCACACGCTCGGCTCCGGCGAGGGTGATATGCAGCTCGGCTGACACGATGACTCCTTGGATAGCGGCGTTGGTCGGTGGACAACGATGCTATCGCGGGTCGTAACCCAGCCTGGTCAGGTCCTCGCGGCTGCCGTGGAAGACGTTGCGGTCGATCGGGCTGTTGTCGTACTGGTGGATCTTCCAGTCGCGCCATGGGGAAGGCACCAGGGGGTCGCCCTTGGGCCTGCTGGGAGAGGCGATCCAGAGCGGGTATTCGCCCAGGCCCGCGCAGTTGCCCGCGCGGGCGAACCACGCGTGGGTGTAGATGAAGGGACGCATGCCCGTGCGCCTCTCGACGATCCTGCACCAGCGCCTGGCGAACGCGGCCACCTCGTCGGCGGGCAGTCCTTCGTGGGACTCGAGGTCGAGCGCGACCAGGTCGCCCCTGCGCAGCCCGCCCGCCTGCTGGATCGTGCGCAGGAAGTGTCCGGCCTGGTCGGCGGGGTTGCCCTTGGGTTTGGCGAAGTGGTAGGCCCCGCACACCAGCCAGTTCTCGCGCATGCGCTGCCAGTTGCGGTCGAACCACTTGTCGGTGTAGGTCACGCCCTCGGTCGCCTTGGCGAACGCGAAGGAGACGCCGTCGTCGGCATGGTTGCCCCAGTCGACGTTTCCCTGCCAGTTGGACACGTCTATGCCGTGCAACACCCGTTCCACCTTGCCGGAGTCTACGAAAGGGGCGTCCGGTCGGCCCCTCGCCGCGCCGTCTGCAGATCATTGAACAGCTCGAGCCACTTCGGGGCAACCGCCTGCATGGAGTAGGCCTCGACGGTCCGCACCGCCTGCGCCCCCAGCCTCCTGCGTCTCGGCTCGTCCTCGATCAGTTCGGTGATCGCCCTGGTCAGGGCGTCCAGGTCCTGCGGCGGGACCAGCACGCCGTCCACGTCGTGGGTGATGACCTCGCCGGGGCCCGTCGGGCAGTCGAAGGCCACGACGGGCAGCCCGTGCGCCATGGCCTCGATCATGACCATGGGCAGCCCCTCGAACCTGGAGCTGAGCACGTAGAGCGCGGAGGCGGCCAGCTCCTCGTGGAAGGCGTCGGAGCGGCCCATCAGCTCGACCCTGGGCGCGGCCGCCTCCGCCATCGCCGCCAGCTCGGCCCGTTTGACCCCGGTGCCGAAGATGCGCAGCCGCCAGTCCTGATGGGCCTGCGTGGCCCGCTGGAAGGCGGGGATGAGCAGGTCGAAGCCCTTCTGCGGGACGAGCCTGCCCGCCGCGACCGCGGTGGCGGAGGTGTGGTCGGCGAGCGCGCGCTCCATGGGGTGCACGGCGTTGGGGACGCGCACGATCCTCGAGCCCGGCAGGACCCGCTCGTAGTCGGCCCTGTCGGTCTCGGTGAGGACGGTGACCGCGTCGAACCTGCCGTAAGCGCGCCTGATCGCCCGCTGCACAGCCTGCCGGTGGCTGGCGAAGTTCATGTGCTCCTGGGCGACCGTGGCCACCCTGCCCGAGGCGTGCCGGGCGGCCAGCAGGTTGAGCGCGGGCCTGGTGGTGACGAGCACGCCCTCCGACAGGCCGCGCAGCCAGCGGGCGACCGCGGCCTCGACCTCGGGGGTGAAGTAGGCGGCGGCGGGCTCTCCCCTGGGCACGACGTGGCCGCGCAGCTTGCGCAGCATCCTGGCGTGCAGGCGCGGCTCGGCGATGCCCGTGCGCTGGTCGACCAGGGCCCTGAGCTTCACGCCCTTCGGGATCGCGAAGCCCGTCGCGGTACGGCGCCTGACCACGCTGACGACCTCGACGTCGTGACCGGCCTCCGCCATCCAGCCCGCCTGGGTCAGGACGGTGCGGATGGTGCCGCCCGTGCCGTACGCGTGGAGGAGCAGGTAGCGGATCTTCATGTGTAGCCCCACCGGGTGGTGAGCGTCCGCAGCGGGGCGGGCACCTCGTCGATCGGCGGCAGCGGGCGGCCCTTCTGGACCGTTCCCGTGCGGATCTTGTCCTTCCAGTCGCCGAGGCCCTTGACCCATGGGGCGTCGCCGTACTCGAGCATGCCCGGCTCGAAGGGGACGTCGAGGAAGGAGCAGATCTCGCGGGCCTTGCCCGCGGGGTCGGCGGTGAAGTCCTCGTAGCGGACGGTCAGCCCCGGCAGCGCCTTCCTGGCGCGTTCGACGGCCTTCATGTAGCGCAGCGAGTCGGTGACGGCGTCCTCGGTCGAGCGGCCCGAGGTCTCCTGCCACGAGCGGGCGATGGAGGCGGGGTGGCGCAGCAGGAAGACGTAGCGGGCGTCGGGCCAGCAGGCGGCGATGCGCTGGTAGGCGAAGGCGTTGGCGGGCGTCTTGTCGACGACGACGCGCTTGCCGCTCCTGACCAGCTCGCGGTGCAGGACCCGGTCCCACAGCAGGTGCTCCAGATCGGCTCTGTTGTGGCCGAGCGCCTCCATGGCCCGTTCGGCCAGCGTCGTGCCGTACCCGACGGTCAGCCTGCGCACGTGCAGCTCGTGCGGCGCGTGGATCATCGAGTGGGCGTTGAGCACGGCCCGCAGGAGCGTGGAGCCCGACCTGACAGGGCACAGGAGGAACACCGGCGCGCGCAGCAGCCGGTCGGAGGCGGGATCGGCGGGCGCTCTCACCTCGGGCTCCGGCTCGGGCGCGGCGACGGGCAGCCTGGTGAGCTGGAAGCCCGTCAGGTCTCCGAAGGTTTTGTTGACCCTTCGTCTCCAGTTCATGTCGAGGGAGGCTAACAACCCGACCTGAGGATTAGCTGGGCTTCCGCTCACCGGAAGCACATAGTGGCGTTGTCGGTAGCGGCTGAGACGGTGAGCCCATGAGGGTCGGCAAGGTGGTGGGGTCGGCGGCCGAGGCGGTCGCCGACGTGGGCGACGGCGCGTCGCTGGCGGTAGGCGGGTTCGGTTTGTGCGGGGTGCCTTCGGTGCTGATCGCCGCGTTGCACGAGAAGGGCTCGCGCGACCTGCGCGTGGTGTCGAACAACTGCGGCGTCGACGGGCGCGGCCTCGGGCTGCTGCTGGCCGAGGGCAGGATCGCCAGGGCGACGGGCTCCTACATCGGCGAGAACAAGGAGCTGGCCAGGCGCTATCTCAGCGGCGAGATCGAGGTGGAGCTGGTGCCGCAGGGCACGCTGGCCGAGCGGCTGCGGGCGGGCGGCTGCGGCATCCCCGCCTTCTACACGCCCGCAGGGGTCGGCACGCTGGTGGCCGAGGGCGGGCTGCCCTGGCGTTACGCGCCCGACGGGAGCGTGGCGGTGGCCTCCCCCGCCAAGGAGGTGAGGGAGTTCGGCGGCGTCCCCCACGTGCTCGAGGAGTCGATCACCACAGACTTCGCGCTGGTCAGGGCGGCCAAGGGCGACCGGTACGGCAACCTCGTCTTCGACAGGAGCGCGCGCAACTTCAACCCGCTGGCCGCGATGGCGGGAAGGGTGACGATCGCGGAGGTCGAGGAGCTGTGCGAGCTCGACCCCGACGAGGTCCACCTGCCAGGGGTGTTCGTGCGGCGGGTCGTGGCGCTCACCCCCGAGCAGGCCGCCGACAAGCACGTGGAGAAGAGGACGGTGCGCGCCTGATGGCATGGAGCAGGGAGCAGATGGCGGCGAGGGCGGCGGCCGAGCTGACCGACGGCGCCTACGTCAACCTGGGGATCGGGCTGCCCACGCTGATCCCCGCGTTCATCCCCCCGGACGTGCACGTGGTCGTCCACTCCGAGAACGGCGTGCTGGGCGTGGGCCCCTACCCGCTCGAGGACGAGGTCGACCCCGACCTGATCAACGCGGGCAAGGAGACGGTGACCGTCCTTCCCGGGGCGTCGTTCTTCGACTCCTCCCTGTCGTTCGGCATGATCCGCGGAGGCCACATCGACGTGGCGGTGCTCGGCGGGATGCAGGTCTCGGCCCGCGGCGACCTGGCCAACTGGGCGGTGCCCGGAAAGATGATCAAAGGCATGGGCGGCGCGATGGACCTGGTCCACGGCGCGCGCAGGGTCATCGTGGTCATGGAGCACCTCGCCCGCGACGGCTCCCCGAAGATCGTCAAGGAGTGCTCGCTGCCCCTCACGGGCGCGGCCTGCGTGCACCGGGTCATCACCGACCTGGCCGTGCTCGACGTGACCCCCGACGGCCTCGTGCTGGTGGAGGCCGCGCCGGGGGTGAGCGAGGAGGAGGTCAGGGCGGCGACGGAGCCCGAGCTCCTGCTGGAGGGTTAGTATCCGGACATGCCGCCTCCCAGCGTCGCCGGCAAGGTGATGGCGATCCTCGACGCCTTCTCCCACGGGGAGATGCGGCTGACGCTGACCGAGATCTGCCGCAGGGCCGACCTGCCGCTGGCCACGGGCCACCGGCTGGTCGGCGAGCTGACCAGAGGCGGCTTCGTCGAGCGGATGCCCGACGGCGCCTACAGGGTCGGCATCAGGCTGTGGCGCATCGGCGCCCAGGCCGCGGCCGCGGCCGACCTGCGCGAGCTGGCGCTGCCGTACATGGAGGACCTGTACGAGGTCACGCACGCCAACGTGCAGCTGGCCGTACGGCGGGGCCTGAAGGCTCTCTACCTCGAACGGCTGCGCGGGCCCTCCTCCGTGCCGATCGTCAGCAGGGTGGGCGGCGAGCTGCCGCTGCACGCCACGGGGGTGGGCAGGGTGCTGCTGGCCTTCGCCCCCGAGCAGGTGACGGAGGAGGTGGTCTCCTCGGGGCTGCCCGCGCTCACCAGGCACACGGTGACCGATCCCGTCAGGCTGAGGGCCGCCCTGGCCGAGGTGCGCAGGACGGGCGTGGCGGTCACCCGCGAGGAGATGACGCTCGGCACCTGCTCTGTGGCGGCGCCGGTGCGCGGAGCGGGTGGCGAGGTGATCGCCGCGCTGTCGATCGTCACCAGGCCGCGCGCCGATCTGCGGGCGGTCGTGCCCACGCTGATCACCACGGCGCGGGCGCTGTCGCGCGATGTGAGCGGTCACTACTGATGAGTTCCACTGACCGGAAGAGCGGCGGCTGAGCCGGCGCGCCCGAGCACGAGGATCAGGCCATGCGTACCCAGGTAGCGATCATCGGCGCCGGCCCCGCGGGCCTGCTGCTGTCCCGTCTGTTGGAGCGGCGCGGCATCGACGCCGTGGTGCTGGAGAGCCGCGACAGGGCCTACTGCGAGCGGCGGCAGCGCGCGGGCATGCTGGAACAGGGCACCGTGGACGTGCTGAGGGCCTGCGGCGCGGCCGACAGGCTTGACCGCGAGGGCCTCACCCACCACGGGCTCGAGCTGCGCTTCGGCGGGCGGGGGCACCGCATCGCGCTGAGCGAGCTCACCGGCGGCAAGGCGGTGACGATCTACGCCCAGACCGAGATCGTCAAGGACCTCATCGCGCTCGCGCCGGAGGGCAGGATCCGGTTCGGGGCCGAGGTGGTCGAGGTCGACCCGGTCACGCCGCGCGTCACCTACCGCGAGAACGGCCGGCTGCACACCCTCGACTGCGACCTGATCGCCGGGTGCGACGGCTTCCACGGCGTATCGCGGGCGGCGGTGCGGGGCTCGACGGTGTTCGAGCGGGAGTACCCGTACGCGTGGCTCGGCGTGCTGGCCGACGTGCCGCCCTCCACCGAGGAGCTCATCTACTGCCACCACGAGCGCGGCTTCGCCCTGCACAGCCTGCGCTCCCCCCAGGTCAGCCGCCTCTACCTGCAGGTCGACCCGACCGACCAGCCGTCCGACTGGCCCGACGAGCGGATCTGGGCCGAGCTGCGCACCAGGTTCGCCACCACCGACGGCTGGACGCTCAAGGACGGCCCGATCAGGGAGAAGGCCGTCACGCCGATGCGCAGCTTCGTCACCGAGCCGATGCGGCACGAGCGGCTGTTCCTGGCGGGCGACGCCGCCCACATCGTCCCTCCCACCGGCGCCAAGGGGCTCAACCTGGCCGTCTCCGACGTCACGGCGCTGGCGGGCGCGATCGCCGACGGGGGGCTCGACGGCTATTCGCAGTCGCGGCTGCGGCAGGTGTGGAGGGCCGAGCACTTCTCCTACTGGATGACCACGCTGCTGCACACCGATCCCGCGGCCGACGCCTTCGCCAGGCGGCTCCAGCTCTCGCACCTGGAGTACGTGGTCTCCTCCGCCGCCGCATCCACCACTCTCGCGGAGAACTACGTAGGCTTCGCCTATGACGGCCGCTGATCTGCTGCCCCACCTGCGCCGCGCCCGCGACCTGGCCGATCGCCGCTACGCCGAGCCGCTCGACCTCGACGCGCTGGCAGGGGCCGCGGGCTGCTCGCGCTTCCACTTCGCCCGCTCCTTCAGGCGGGTCTACGGCGAGACGCCGGCCCGCTACCTGACCTCGCGTCGCATCGAGCGCGCCAAGGACCTGCTGCGCGCCACGAACCTCACCGTCACCGAGGTCTGCGTGCTGGTCGGCTTCTCCAGCCTCGGCTCGTTCAGCTCCCGCTTCACCTCGCTGGTCGGCATGTCGCCGAGCGCCTTCAGGGAAGAGTCCGTACGGCTGGGCGGCCCTCCCCCGATCCCCGGCTGCTTCGTGCTGATGTGCACCCGTCCGCCGTTCGAGCAATCTGGAAGAAGCGGAGCCGCGGGAGCGGCCCCTACTGTCGTGGAGGAGGACGACGACAGAGGAGCAGCGTCATGATCAATGGAATGTCCCACACCTGCGTCTACGTGCTGGACCAGGACGAGGCCAAGGCCTTCTACACCGGCTCTCTCGGCTTCGAGGAGCGCGAGGACGTGCGCCTCGGCGACTACCGCTGGCTGACCGTCGGGCCGAAGGGCCGGCCCGACGTCACCATCGTCCTGTCCGCGATCGGCGCGCCGCACTTCGACGAGGAGACCGCCGGGCAGATGCGCGCGGTCGTCTCGAAGGGGGCGATGGGCCCCGGCGTCATGGCGACCGACGACTGCCACAAGACCTTCGAGGAGCTGTCGGCCAAGGGCGTGGAGTTCGTGCAGGAGCCCGCCGACCGCCCCTACGGGATCGAGGCGGTCTTCCGCGACAACTCGGGCAACTGGTTCAGCCTCACGCAGCGCAGGAGCTAGCCGAGCAGGCCCTTGAGGAACGCCCTGGTGCGCTCCCTCCCGGAGAACTCCGCCGCCACGAAGTCGGTGACCCCGGCCTTGGCCAGGCCGTCGATCTGGGCCCGCACCGCCTCCTCGTCGCCCACGATCGCCACGTCGCCGGGGGTCGCCGCGCCCTCCCTGTCCAGCATGGCCCGGTAGGAGGGCAGCTCGCCGTACACCGAGAAGACCTCGGCGGCCCGCGCCTTCGCGGCGGCGGGGTCGTCGGTGACGCAGACCGGCAGCGCGCAGTCGATGGGCGGCGCCGGACGGCCCGCCCCGCTCGCGGCGGCGGTGAGCGCGGGCACGACGTGCTCGGCCACCGTCCTCGGCCCCGTCATCCACAGGACGGTGCCGTCGGCCACCGCGCCGGCCAGGGCGAGCATCCGGGGGGCGAGGGCGGCGATCAGCACGGGCAGGCCGGTGCCGGGCGTGCTGAGCTGGATGTTGGCCTTGAGCGTCTCGCCCGTGACCTCCGCCTTCTCCCCCCGGGCCAGCGGGAGCAGGATGTCCAGGTACTCCTTCATGTGCCTGGCGGGGCGCGAGAAGTCGTAGCCGAACATGTGCTCGATGACGATCTGGTGGGACAGGCCGATGCCCAGCGCGAGGCGCCCGCCGAGGGCGGCGTTGGTGGTCAGCGCCTGCTGGGCCAGGGCGGCCGGGTGCCGGGGATAGGTGGGGACGACCGCGGTGCCGAGCTCGATGCCCGGGACCTGGCTGCCCGCCACGGCCAGCGCGGTGAGCGCGTCGAGGCCGAAGATGTGGGACTGCCAGGCCGAGGCGAACCCGTCATCGGCGGCTCGGGCGATGGTCTCCCTCAGCTCCCCGATCGGGTCGGGGCCTTGGGGCTCGTTGAGGAACAGTCCGACTCGCATCGCAACCGAACTCCATTCTGTTTGGCTGCCGCGAGTCTAACCCCGCTAGATCTCGATGACCGCGTCCGCCACGGTGATCTTCTTGGAGATCAGTCCCGCCTCGTGGAAGAGGTCGGCGGCGCGCTGCTGCTCGGCGACGAACTCCGGGCTCACCGGCCGCACGCCCCACGGCCGCCTGCGCAGCGCGTGCTCCCACGCCTCGACGTTGCCGCCGTCGTCTGCGGCGAACAGCTCCGCCGCCTCGCGATAGTTCCGCGTGATCCAGGTGTCGGACTCGTCGAGCGCCGCGACGATGGCCTTCAGCTGGTCGGGGTGGTCGGTGGCGAAGTCGCGCCTGGTGAACCAGAGCGAGCGGTGGCTGAACAGGCCCTCGGTCTGGACGAGCGTCCTGGTGTGCTCCTCGACCGCGCTGAGCGAGGGGTAGGAGCCGACCCACGCGTCGACGTCGCCGTCGATGAGGAGTCCGGCGGCGTCGACCCCGGCGTCGACAGGGACGATGTCGCTCCAGGCCAGCCCCGCGTCGTCGAGGGCGAACAGCAGCAGCGTGGTCTGCCAGGAGCCGTGGCCGAGCGCGACCTTCCTGCCCTTGAGGTCGGCGACGCTCTGGATGTCGGAGTCTGAGCGCACCACCAGCCGGCCGTTCTCGTGCCTCGAGCCCGAGATGCCCGCGTAGACGATGTCGTGACCCTTGCCCTGCGCGGTGACAGGGGGCGTCGACCCGGTGCCGATGAAGTCGTAGCCGCCGTCGAACAGGTGGTCGCCATGGGCCGAGGGCAGCCCCTCGGTGGGCGAGGGCCTGTCGCCCGCGGGCAGGTCCCTGAGGTCCACCCACTCGACGTCGGGCAGGCTCCTTTCGAGGATGCCCCTGTGGCGCAGCACCCAGAGGGAGTTGTTCGAGGGGAAGTAGCCGACACGCACGGTCATCAGGACAGTCCTTTCACCAGGGGAATCACGTTCTCGCCGACGCGGTAGGCCTCTTCCAGGTGAGGCACTCCCGCCAGGACGAATGAGTCGACGCCGAGCTCGATCAGTTCGTCGAGCCTGGCGGCGACCTGGGCGTAGCTGCCGACCAGCCCGAAGGCGGGCCCGCCGCGCAGCAGGTGGAAGCCGCCCCAGACGTTCGGGGTGACCTCGAGGTCGCGGGGGCCGTTGACCGGCCCTGTGACGAAGGAGCGGCTGCGCTGCCACCCGATGGAGTCGCCGGTGGCGTCGGCCGGCACGGAGCTGTTGCTCCAGCCCTCCTCGATCTCCGCCCACGCCTCCTCCTCCGTCGGCCTGGCCAGCACGTCGAGCCGTACCGCGAACTTCGGCGGGGTGACGCTGTGCTCGCGCACCTGCGCGAACTTCTCCGCCAGCGCGTGGAAGGGCTCGAGCCACGACAGGTAGTAGTCGGCGTGCCGTCCCGCCGCCTCGATCGCCGCGGGCGAGGAGCCGGAGAAGTAGATCTCGGGGAAGGGCTGGCCGAGCAGCGCGGACGGCAGCCGCGCGCCCTCCACCCGGTAGAAGCGTCCCTCGAAGGAGTACGGCGACCCGCTCCACACGCCCCTGAGCACGTCGAGGAACTCCGAGGTGCGCGCGTAGCGGTCGTCGTGGTCGACCTTGTCGCCCCACCACAGCTGGGCGGGGCCGCCCCCACCGGAGATCACGTTGTAGACGACCCGCCCTCCGGTGGCCCGCTGCAGCGTCGCGGTCATCCGCGCGGCCTGCACAGGGTGCAGGAAGCCCGGTTGAAAGGCGATCATGAAGCGGTAGGTGGAGGTCTCACGGCCCAGCGCGGCGGCGGCCGCCCACGGGTCGTCGGTGTTGGGGAAGGACGGCAGCAGCCCGCCGGCGAACCCCGCCCCCTCCGTGGCCCGCGCCACGTCGCCCATGTGCTCGAGGTAGCTGTAGTCGTCGCGCACGCCGGGCGCCAGGTTGCCGGGCGCGAGGGGCGCCCAGTCACCTCTCGTGGGGGTGCGGCGGCGCAGTGACGGCTGGTCGCCGTGGGTGCCGATCCTCCAGTAGAGCTCAACCGGCATGTGCGGCCTCCAGCAGCGGGAGGACCTGCTCGCCCAGACGGTAGGTCTCCTCCAGGTACGGCGTGGCCTCCAGGTGGAAGACCTCCACGCCCTTGTCGATGTACTCCCTGATCGCCTCGGGCTCGGGCGCGGTCAGCCGTACCCCGAAGGCCAGCCCCGGTAGCTGCTCCATGAGCGCGAGGTCGTCGCCCTGCTCGAAGACGTGCACGTCCGCGTGCCGGGCCGACAGCGCCAGCGCCTCGGGCGAGGTCCCCGACAGGTGGACGCGGGGGAAGGCCCGCCCCGTGAGCGGAGGGCCGAAACCGCCGGACAGCACCTGGTAGAAGCGGCCCTCGAAGGTGAGGTCGCTCTCGTGCCAGACCCCCTTGGCAACCGTCAGGAACTCGTCCGCGCGGGCGTAGCGGTCGCTGCCCGCGACGAAGTCGCCGTGGGCCCTCGCGACGGCGGGGTCGAGGTCCACCTCGAGCCGCCAGTCGAGCCTGTCGCCCGAGAAGCGCTGCAGGGAGGCGCTGAGCTTGGCCGCGTAGACGGGGGTGGCGACGGCGGGGTGGAAGCCGGCCAGCAACCGCAGGTGCCTGGTCGCCCTGAGCAGCCCCGCCGAGACGACGAGGGTCTCCTCCCCATCGGGGTCGAAGGGGGCGTACGCGCCGGTGAAGCCGGCCAGCTCGGCCGCCCTCGCCACCTGCAGGAGATGGTCGCCGCTGCCGCGCCGCTCACCCCTGCTGGGCAGCGTGACGAAGAACTCCGCCATCACAGCCCCACCTTCTTGCGGGCCTCGGCCAGCGGTTCTGGGGCCAGCCACGCGCCCTGGTCGACGTCGGAGGCGAGGAAGCCGTGCAGGCGTAGAAAGTCCTTCTGGACGCGCAGCAGGTCGAGCCGCTCGCCGGACAGGTCGGGGTGGAGCGCGGTGTGGAAGTCGTTCCTGTAGGCGGTGACCACGCCGTCGCTTCCCGAGCGCGTCTCCCTGCCGAGGATCGCCCGCACCTCGTCCAGGCTGGAGGCGGCCCACTCGGCGGCGCGCAGGGTCTGGACGAGGAAGCCGATGACCACCTCGGGCCGCTCGGCGAGCAGGTCCTCGTGGACGGTGATGGGCCTCGGCGTGCCGTTGTTCACGCGGGTGCGCGGGTCGGGGTGCGCGTCGAGGGCCACCGCCACGGCCAGGCCGAGCTGGGCGGCCTGCTCGGCGGCTCGGGCGCCCTTCACGTAGACGGCGTCCACCTCGCCCCGCCTGAGCGCCTCCAGCCCCGGCCACCAGCCGTCGGAGGGCACGTCCACGAACCGCACGTCGTCGAGCGTCAGCCCCGCCTGCGACAGCGCGCCCTTCGCGCCGTGCAGCGCCATCGCACGGGGGAAGCTCTCGGCCCTGCTCGCCGCCCAGCCGGGCAGCGCGAACCTGGCGCCGCGCAGCCCTGCCGCGTCCCTGATGCCGGAGTCGGGCCTGACCAGGATCGACTGCCACTCCTCGATCCAGGTGAGGCCGATCAGCCGCGTGCGGGCGCCCTCCGAGCGGGCGGCCAGCGCGGGCACGTTGCCGCCCTCGCGGAACAGGCCGAGCAGGTCGTGGTCGAAGTGGTGCCTGGCGATCTCGGGCGGCGCCTCCTGCAGCACGCCGACGTCGCCGAGCTCCTGTTCCAGCCAGCCGAGGTTGTAGGCGAGACCCGAGGCCGTGGGCACGGGGCAGCGGGTGTACCAGATCTTCATACGTGCACTCCAAGGTGAGAGAGGAACAGAGCGCGGTAGTCCGCGTAGTCGCGCAGCTCGGGCGGGTCGAGGCGGCGGTCCACCGCCAGCCGGCCCTCCCGCAGGACGGCGACGCGGTCGGCCAGCCGTACGGCCTCGTCCACGTCGTGGGTGACGAGCACGACGGCAGGCCTGTGGCGGGCGCACAGCTCGGCGACCAGCTCCTGCATCTGGAGCCTGGTCAGCGCGTCGAGCGCGGCGAAGGGCTCGTCGAGCAGGAGCAGCTCGGGCTGCCTGACCAGCGCCCTGGCCAGCGCGACCCGCTGCGCCTCGCCGCCCGACAGCGTCGAGGGCCAGGCCTCGTCGTAGCCTTCGAGGCCCACCTCGGCCAGCGCCGCCCTGCCCGCCTCGCGGGCCGAGCGCGGCAGTCCGAGCGTCACGTTCGCCAGCACCCTGCGGGCCTGCACGAGGCGCGGCTCCTGGTAGACGGTCGTACGGCGCGGCGGCGCCAGCACGGTGCCCGCGTCAGGCAGCTCCAGCCCCGCCAGGACCCTCAGCAGCGTCGTCTTGCCGGTGCCGCTCGGCCCGAGCAAGGCGAAGAACTCTCCCCTGGCGATGTCGAGGTCGAGCTCCCTCAGCACGGTCTTGGCGCCGTAGGACTTGGTCAGGCCGTTGAGGCTTACCGCCGCCATGGCATGCTCGCCTTCTCCGCGCCGCGGATGGCCAGGTCGATGACCAGGCCGAGCACGGCGTAGACGACCACGCACAGGACCATGTAGTCGCTGCGGTAGTACTGCTGGGCGAGCGTGACGAGGTAGCCGATGCCCTCGGTGGCGCCGATCTGCTCGGCGGCGATGAGGCCGGTCAGCGCGACCGACAGGGAGACGCGCAGCGCCATGAGGATGCTCGGCAGCGCGGTGGGGATGATGACGCCGAGCGCCAGCCTGGGCCCTTTGAGCCCGAAGCCCCTGGCGGCCTCGACCAGCTTGCGGTCCACGCCGCGGACGCCGAGGTAGGTGTAGGCGTACATCGGGCCTGCCGCGGCCACCGCGATGAGCACCACCTTGAAGCTCTCCTCGACGCCGAACCACGAGATGAACAGCGGCACCAGCGCGAGGAAGGGCACGGCCCGCTTCATCTGCATGGTCGGGTCGACCAGCTCCTCGCCGAGCGCGGACAGCCCCGCGACCACGCCGAGGAGCAGGCCGGCCCCGCCGCCGAGCAGGACCCCGAGACCCGCTCGGTGGGCCGATGCCAGCAGGTAGTCGGTGAGCTGTCCCGTCGCGGCCAGCTCGCCGAGCGCCCCCACGACCTGGGAGGGGGCTGCCAGCACGTCGGAGGGGATGGCGCCGCTCGCCGAGCCGTACCACCAGGCGGCCAGCAGGAGCAGCGGCACCGACGCCCTGATCGCCACGCTGAGGGCAGGGCGCCGGTGCCTGACACCGAGGAACCTCGGCTCCTCCAGGCCCGTCACCAGCTCGGCCGAGGTGAGGGTCGTCACGACGACGCTCGCAGGTCGAAGATGACGTCGGAGGGGTTCACCGAGGCGGGCAGCACGCCGTACCTGTGGAAGACGCCCGCCACGTCCTTCACGTAGGTCAGGTCGGCGGCGGTGGCGGGTCGCGGCGGCAGCGCGTACCTCGACTTGTCCAGCTCCTCCTTCAGCCGCGCCCCCGACAGGGCGGTGGGCCCCTGGGCGAGGAAGACGTTCTGGAACGCGTCCGGCTCGGTCTTGGCCTGCGCGGTGAGCTCCCTCAGCACGTCGAGGTAGACCCGCACCGCCTCAGGGTGCTTCTCGAGCAGTTCGACCCTGGCGGCCTGGATGCTGAGGTCCTGGTCGGGCAGGTCGTTGCTGTGCACCAGCACGCGGGCGCCCTTGGCGACCGCCTCGGGGTAGGCCCGCACGATGGCCCACCAGGCGTCGACCTTGCCGGTGGCGAAGGCGGAGGCGGCCTGGTCGGGGTTGAGGTAGACCCGCGTCACCTGGTCGGGCCTGACGCCGGCCCGCTCCAGCGCGAGCAGCAGCAGGTACTCCCCTCGCCCGCCCTTGTTGACGGCGATCCGCTTGCCCACCAGCTCCTTGACGTCCTTGACGGGGCTGTCGGCCGGCACGACCAGGCCGTCGGTCTTCGGCGCGGCCGGGTCGACGACCCTGTCGGTGATGGAGAAGATCTTGATGTCCCTGCCGTTGGCCAGGTAGCCGAGGGCGGGCGAGATCGCCCCCTCCAGCACGTTGACCGAGCCGGAGCGGACCGCGTCGACGGTGGCGGTGAAGGAGGCGTAGGTGCCGCCCCACTCGACCTTCGCACCGACCTGGGCCAGCCGTTTCTCCAGGATTCCGTTCTTCTTCGCGTACGCCAGGGGGCCGGCGTTTCCCGGATCCTTGATCTTCAGTACGGCTCCCGCCTGCGCTGTCGCGGTGGGCGAGGAGCAGGCGGACAGGGCGCACAGCGTCGCGACCGCGAGGATCGCCAGGCGAGGACTCATATTCCCTATAATTCAGGTAGGTTTAGTCTGCGTCAAGCCGGATCTGTAGAGTGGATCTCATGACGCATGAGCGCGCCGGGCAGCCTGCCCAGCCATCCGACCTGGTCGACGTGGCCCGCCTGGTGACCGCGTACTACGCGCTGCACCCCGACCCCTCCGAGGTGTCGCAGCGCGTGGCGTTCGGCACCTCGGGGCACCGAGGCTCGTCCTTCAACACCGCCTTCAACGAGGACCACATCCTGGCCACGAGCCAGGCGATCGTGGAGTACCGCGCCGCGCAGGGCATCACGGGGCCGCTGTTCCTCGGCGCCGACACGCACGCGCTGTCGGAGCCCGCGAAGATCTCCGCGCTGGAGGTGTTCGCCGCCAACGACGTGACCGTGCTGGTCGACAGCCGCGACGGCTACACCCCCACGCCCGCCGTCTCGCACGCGATCCTCACCCACCCGGGCTCCGACGGCGTCGTGGTCACCCCGTCGCACAACCCGCCCGGCGACGGCGGCTTCAAGTACAACCCGCCCAACGGCGGCCCTGCCGACACCGACGCCACCTCCTGGATCCAGGACCGCGCCAACGCGCTGATCGCGGGCGGGCTCAAGGAGGTGCGCAGGGCTCCCTACACGCCGGCCATGGGCGAGCGCTACGACTTCCTCGGCCACTACGTCGACGACCTGCCCAGCGTGGTCGACCTCGACGCGATCAGGTCGGCCGGCGTGCGCATCGGCGCCGACCCGCTCGGCGGGGCCAGCGTGGCCTACTGGGGCGAGATCGCCGACCGCCACCGCCTCGACCTCACGGTCGTGAACCCGCTCGTGGACCCCACCTGGCGCTTCATGACGCTCGACTGGGACGGCAAGATCCGCATGGACTGCTCCTCCCCCTACGCGATGGCCTCGCTGATCGACAACAAGGCCCGCTTCGACATCTCCACCGGCAACGACGCCGACTCCGACAGGCACGGCGTCGTCACGCCCGACGGCGGGCTGATGAACCCCAACCACTACCTGGCCGTGGCCATCTCCTACCTCTACGGCCACCGTCCCTCGTGGCCGGCGGGAGCGGGCGTCGGCAAGACGCTGGTCAGCAGCGGCATGATCGACAGGGTGGCCGCCGACCTCGGCCGCCCGCTGTACGAGGTGCCCGTCGGGTTCAAGTGGTTCGTCTCCGGCCTGCTCGACGGCTCTCTCGGGTTCGGCGGTGAGGAGAGCGCCGGCGCCTCGTTCCTGCGTCGCGACGGCTCGGCGTGGAGCACCGACAAGGACGGCATCATCCTGGCGCTGCTGGCCTCGGAGATCCTCGCTGTCACCGGCGCCTCACCCAGCGCCCGCTACCAGGAGCTGACCTCGCGCTTCGGCGCCCCCGCCTACGCGCGCGTCGACGCGCCCGCCACGCGGGAGGAGAAGGCGGTGCTGGCCAAGCTGTCGGCCTCGCAGGTGACGGCCGACACCCTCGCGGGCGAGCCCATCACGGACGTGCTGACCAGCGCTCCAGGCAACGGGGCGGCCCTGGGCGGGGTGAAGGTGTGCACCGAGAGCGCCTGGTTCGCGGCCAGGCCCTCGGGGACCGAGGACGTCTACAAGATCTACGCCGAGTCGTTCAAGGGCGCCGACCACCTGGCCCAGGTCCAGGAGGAGGCCAGGGCGGTCGTCTCGGCCGCGCTGAGCTGACAGGCGGGAGAAGGGCGAGCCGACGGCCGGAGCAGACTAGCGCACCGCGGGGCGGGCCAGGTCGGCGCGGCGGGCGGCCGAGACCCCGTCGCGGTAGCCGTCGCCGCTCATCCTCGGCACGCTGCGCCGGATCTTCGGGTAGACCTCGGCCACCGCCTGCTCCACCTCGGCCCTGCGGTCGGCCAGCACCAGCGCGGTGCCGGGCGTCCCGGTGGCCGCCGCCTTCGACTCGGCCGCCGACAGCAGCCGGTAGACCTCGTCGGTGAAGCCGAGCATCCACGAACGCCGGTAGGCCCGCACCCCTTCGGGCGGTGCGGGCACCCTGGCCAGGCCCGAGGCCATCTGCAGCAGCAGCGAGGTCGCCAGCAGGTCGGCGCGCTCCAGGTCGGCGGCGAAGCCGAAGACGTGCACCCGCTGCCCGCCGTCCCCCTTGCCGATGAGGACCGGACGGCAGCGCAGAGCCTCGGCCACCAGGTACACCAGGCGGGCCTTCTCCCTCGCCCACGGATCTCCGACCGTGACGACCCTGTTGCCGGGACCCCTGGGCGACGGCTCGGCGACGGCCGAGATGCCGTACTTGGCCATCAGCGCCGTGGCCGCCGCCATGAACGTCTCGCGCTCGTGCTCGTTGTCGGTGCCCTCGGCCTTGGCCAGCAGCTTCCGCACCCTGTCGAGGGTGCGGCTCATCCCCGGGTCGCTCACCCGGTGAGGATACGGTCGCCGTCCGCGATGATGGGGAAGGTGCCGGTGTCGACGATGCCGTGTTCCTGGTAGAGGGCCTCGATCAGCGCGTGCGCCTGCGGTTCGAGCTTCCACAGCGCGCGGTACTCCCTCGCCGTCGCCAGCGAGATGCCGATCTCCTGCGCGATGTCGACGGTGCGGGGCACGATCCGCTTGGCGATCTGCCTGTCCCAGTACTCGCGGGCGGCCCGCATCAGCGCGGCGCGCTGGGCGGTGTCCATGACCTGCGGGGTGGTGTCGAGGACCTCGATGTCCTCGTCCTCGTCCTCCACCAGGCGGGCCAGCGCGGGCGGCAGTGCGGGCCTGGCGGGCACGTGGTGGTGGTCCGTCGCCAGCTGGTCCTCGCTCTCCCACGGCACGCGCGGGTCGGCGTCGATCAGCTTGGCGGTGTTGTAGAGCGCGCCGATCTGCTGCAGCAGGGCCTCCTGGCGGGCCGGGTCGACGGCCAGGCCCGTGTGCTCGACGGCCTGGTCCATCGCCCGGTCGAGGCGCGCCATGGCCACGCGCAACTTGCGCTCCGAGGCCCCCTGCTCGCGCAGCGACCTGGCCTTCTTGGCGGCCAGCGCCACGCGGGTGAGCCTGCGGTGCGCGTCGACCTCGCTCGCCGTACGGTCCGACACCTCGGCGAGCCCCATCCGCACCAGCACCCGCTCGGGCGTGAAGCGCCAGTTGATGCGGCCCGTGCCGCGGATGCGGTGCCGTTCGATCGCCATGCCCCGCTCCCACAGCCAGGCGGCCACCAGCGGCGCGGCCAGCCTGAAGATCGCCTCGGCGAGGCTGCGCGCGTCCATGCTCGACAGCACGGCCGTCAGGCAGGTCAGCGCCCAGACGGCGATGCCGTCGATGCCCGCCGAGAAGTTCTCCCTCATGTTGCGCCGCGCCCGTACGGCCGAGGTCACGATCGCGACCTCGATGAAGGCGAACAGCAGCAGCCGCAGCGGCCCGTCGAGACCCAGCACGTCGCCGGAGAAACGCCACATGCCCTGTGCGGAGACGCCGGTGGCGATCGAGGCGGCGACGATCGTGAGGATGTCCTCGATCGGACGAGGAGCCACGACCTGCAGGTAGAAGCGCGTGCAGACGCGAAGGGCGACGCGAAGGATGAGGAAGGCAAGCGCCAGGGCGATCAGGGCCAGCAGACAGATGAACGCCGTGCCGACCGGGTGCTCCGACGCGAAAGTGGCGGCTTGCTCGAAGAGAGGCATCAGTCACTTTCCGTCAGTCTTGATGTCCGACTGTATATCAACGAGATCGTTGAGATTATCAGTCGGGCATACCTCCCTTTGGTCGGATCATCAAAGTCATGGCCGGAGAAATCGGCCGGACGGCGCGGCGCTCGTCAGGACTGGGCGGCCTGGTGCAGCGCCCTCCACGCCGCGTGCCTGTCGTCCACGGCCGACCACCACGGATGGCGGTTGATCTCCTCCACGAGGCGCAGGCGGTCGGACCTTGCCTCCACCAGTTCGGCCTGCCGCTCCATGTCGAACTCGGCCTTCCCCTCGAGGACGGCGACGTTGGACGGCAGGGCGGCGGAGATCTCCTCGCAGCGGGCGTCTATGACGTTGAAGGCTCTCTTGAGCTCGAGCAGATCGGTCGGCGGGTCGAAGTCAGCCATCGTTCCCCCAGGTCGGCGCGGTGATGAGCCGATCCTAAGACGGGGGATGAGCAGGGCAGGTGACCGCCCCGCCGCGCCGCCGATATCCCTTTTGCCATAAGGCATCCAGCCGGCCCGTTCACTCGGAGATCTGGTTGACCAGCCTGATCCAGAAGGCGGTCAGATCCTCGCCGGTGTAGCGATGGAAGTGGATGCGCTCGTGGCCGCGGTAGACGGCCACCTCCGTCAGAGGGGCGCCCTCCTCGTCGAAGGAGGTGTGGAGGCTCGTCCAGTCGTCGTCGCGCGGCTGCCACTCGGGGAAGGCCAGACCGGCCGCGCGGTCGCGCAGCGCGCTGAGCCACCGTTCCTCACCCGGCGTGTCCATACTCCACCGTGACAGGCCGGACGCCAAAGGCGGGCAAAACCATGGGACGGATGGGGAGAGCCCGCGTCCGGGGGGTAGGGGCCTGCCATGTCGCAACAAGAGCCAGAGGAAGAGCCCGACTTCGCGGAGGAGTTCACCCCCTCCGCATCCGACCCGGCCAACCAGCCGGAGCAGGACCCTGACGACGAGGAGGTGTACGGAGCCTCCGAGGGATTCGACAGGCCGACTGATCTTCCGCCCTCAGGATGAGGCACATCTCATCCCACCGACTCTCATAACCGGCGCCCCCTCCCCCTACGCTGACACTCGTGTCTGAAAACGAGTTTCCGCTCGTGCAGTTCATGCGCGAGGGCTTCGACCCGGTCGCCGAGCTTGCCCGCATCCGCACGGAGCAGCCGGTCTTCCCCATGCAGATCCCCGGCGGGCAGACCGTGTGGCTGGCCACCCGTTACGAGGACGTGCGGGCCGTCCTCGGCGACACGGGACGCTTCAGCAACGACTTCGGCAACGTGATCGGCATGGGCGCCACGCAGGACGACCCAGGCGGGCTCGGCTTCCGTGACCCACCCGAGCACACCAGGCTGCGGCGCTACCTGACACCCGAGTTCACGATGCGGCGGCTGCGCAGGCTGGAGCCGCGCATCGAGGCGATCGTGGAGGAGCACCTCGACGCGATGGAGCGCAAGGGCTCCCCCGTCGACCTGGTCGAGATGTTCGCGCTGCCGATCCCCTCGCTCGTGGTGTGCGAACTGCTCGGCGTGCCGTACGACGAGCGCTCGGACTTCCTGCGCCTCAGCACCGACAGGTTCGACTTCTCCGCAGGGCCCGAGGCCTCGCTGGACGCGGTGAACGAGTCGATGGCCTTCCTGACCGAGCTGGCCGTCAGGGAGCGCAAGAACCCCGGCGAGGGACTGCTCGGCCAGCTGGTGCGCGACCACGGCGACGAGATCTCCGACAAGGAGCTGGCCGGGTTCGCCGACGGGCTGCTGACCGGCGGGCACGACACCAGCACGAGCATGCTCGCCCTCGGCACGCTGTGGCTGCTGGAGAACCCCGACGAGCTGGCGAAGGTCCGCGAGGGCGGCGAGCACGTCTCCAAGGTGGTGGAGGAGCTGCTGCGCTACATGACCGTGGTGCAGGTGGCCTTCCCCCGCTTCGCCCGGGAGGACCTGGAGCTGGGCGGCCAGCGGATCGCCAAGGGCGAGATGGTGCTGTGCTCGCTGACCGCGGCCAACCGCGACCCCTCGCTCGGCGCCGACATGGACCGCGTCGACCCCCTTCGTGACGCCCCCTCCCACCTGGCCTTCGGGCACGGCATCCACCGCTGCATCGGCGCTCCGCTCGCGCAGATGGAGATGCGGATCGCCTACCCCGCGCTGCTGCGGCGCTTCCCCTCGCTGCGGCTGGCCGTGCCGTACGACGAGGTGCCCTTCAGGGAACTGGCGATCGTCTACGGCGTGAAGGAGCTCCCGGTCGCCTTCTAGGCTCCGCCCGCGCACGAATCTCGGACCGCCGCCTCGCAGGAGGTGGCGGTCTTGTCGTGTCGGGTGACGGCTTGCTGCATCTATCGAAAGTCGATATATTTCCATCGCTGCTCGATCGAAGGAGAGACGATGGGAAAGCTGACAGTGCTCGCGCTGCGAGCCGTGCTCGTGGCGCTGCTGGCCGGCTCGGTGTTCGTACAGACGGTGATGGTGCCGCTGCTCGCCATCGACATGGAGGAGCTCAACGCGGACTACGCCTACCTGCGCACCCCGTTCCTCGCGATCGTGGTCCTGGGCGTCGTGACGGCCCAGGTCGTCCTGGTGTGCGTATGGCGGCTGGTGACGATGGTGCGGCGCGGAACCGTCTTCTCCCACGCCGCCTTCCGGTACGTGCACATCGTGATCGGCGCGGTCGTGGCGGCCGCCCTCCTGATGTTCGCGCTCGCGGTGCTCCTGGCGCCGGGCGAGCCCGTCGCCCCCGGCATCGTCCTGCTGATCTGCGGGGCCGCCCTGGCGATCCTGGGGGTCGCGCTGGTCGTGCTCGTGCTGCGGATGCTGCTCGCCCAGGCCGTCGCCCGCGACGTCGAGGCGGCGCAGATGCAGGCCGAGCTCGAAGAGGTGATCTGATGCCGATCGCCGTCGACATCGACGTGATGCTGGCCAAGCGGAAGATGTCCGTGGGCGAGCTCGCCGACCGCGTCGGGATCACGCCCGCCAACCTGGCGGTGCTCAAGAACGGCCGCGCCAAGGCGGTGCGCTTCACGACGCTCGCCGCGCTCTGCGAGGTGCTCGAGTGCCAGCCGGGAGATCTGCTGCGCTGGGAGGCCGAGGACGCCCGGGACGGGTGACGCCGGCAGCGGACCGGCGTCTGGCGGCGCACGGCATGGCGCCGATCCGCTGATGGTTGGCAGTTTTTCCGCTTAATAAACTCCGCCCCCCTGTTTAGGCTTTCCCACAGCAACGGGAACTCGGGGGGATTCCACATGTCCATGTCACGGGCATTCTGTGTCCTCTTAGGCGTGGCCGCACTGTCGGGATGTGCGGGCGCGCCGGTGGAAACGGATGTTCTGCATCGTGCGGAGCAGATTCTCATCGGCTCCTGCATGGCGCGGCAGAATTGGAAGTACTGGCCTCAGCCGAAAAGCTGGACGCCGGACATGGAATTGTTCCCCTACGTCGTCGACGACGTGGAATGGGCGCGGGAGAACGGGTACGGAAGGGCTCGGAGGCAGGAGCTCGGCAAGACCGCCGCCCCGTCGGAGAACTACTTCCGCGCTCTGCCCGAGGACCGGCGGCGAGCCTGGCTCACCGCCTTCCACGGCGACCGCGCCGCCGCCCTGGAGGCGGAGCTGCCCATCGGCGGCACGGTGGGCCACAGCGCCAACGGATGCGCGGCGCAGGCCTGGCAGGAGCTCTACGGCGACAAGGGCCGGTGGTTCAAGGCCAGCAGAGTCATCCAGACGCTCGGCAACATGCGCATCGGCCAGACCCAGGCGGACCCTGCCTACAGGGCCGCGCTGAAACGCTGGTCGGAGTGCATGAGCCGAACGGGATTCTCCGCCACCACTCCGCTCGCCCTCCGTAAACAGCTCCTCGCCCAGCAGGGAGCCGACGCGGACAGCCATGACAAGAAGGCCGCGACGGCCGAAGCGCGCTGCGCGGTGGACACCGGATTGTCCAAGACGGCACGCGACCTGGACGCCGCGAACGCGGCGACGCTGAAAAAGCGCTATCCGGAGGAATTCGAGAACGCGGCGCGGCTGCGTGAGTCGGCGCTGCCCAAGGCGCGTGCCCTCGTCAGTGAACAGGGAAAGGGAAATTTAACGTGAAGATTCTGAGAGATGTCCTGCTCGGCGTCATGACCGCCACCGCCGTGATAACCGGCACGCAGGCGGCCGCATATGCCGACCCCGCACCCGTGCCCACCAGTGAAGCGGAAAAGCCCGTCAGCACTGCGGCGAAGCCTGAGCGCCCGGACGGCGTGGCGAAGATCCAGTCGGGGCTGCCCGTGCGAACCCTGAACGCGGACGGCAACTTCTACGTCTGGTCCGACGACAGGAACAAGGCCCTGTTGTACCCCGGTGACGCCTACGACGGCTGGCCCGAAGGCTGGAACAACAGGGTCGACGTGATCTGGAACAACGGCTTCCCTGGCCGCTACGACGACGTGAACGTCTACGACTACGCCACCTGGTCGGGCAGCGCCTACGCCTGCGTCGGCAACGGCGACTACTGGGACCTGCGCCGCGGCGACTACGTCTTCTCGTGGGTCAACGACGGCGCCGACGCCTGGCAGCGCAGCCCCTTGGGCAGGCGTGTCCACGACAACGGCAGCGGCCACATCTGGGTCGACTGGTGCGGGAACAACAACAGGTAGGGGCCAAGGCCCGCGGTGACGTCTGCAGGACGTCCTGACTGGGCTGGTTGTTCCAGGAGGTCTCCGGTAGATGGTCGGTCAACCGGGACGAACCGGATACCGGAGACCTCGTGGACACCTCAACGGTGACGCAGTGGGCGGCGCTGGAACGCTCATCCTCACCACGCTGCGGACGCCGGCGGTCATTCAGGCAGCCCTAGGTCAGGATGAGCAGGGTCAGCACGGCTACCGCGACCACGCCGAGCGTCATCACGACCACGGTGGCCAGCAGCACGCGCACCTTCAAGACATGGCCACTCCCCGCGCGGCATGTCAAGGCGTAGCGTCTATGGTGTGCCAGCAATCGACCTGAGCGGGATCAGGGCCGTCGTGTTCGACACCGACGGCGTCGTCACGGACACGGCCCGTGTCCACGCGGCAGCGTGGAAGAGCGCCCTCGACCCCTTCCTGCGCGGGCGTTCGGCCCCCTTCGACGTGCGTGAGGACTACCTCTGCCACGTCGACGGCCGCACGCGCCTCGACGGGGCGCGCACCTTCCTCGCCTCTCGGGGGCTCGACCCCTCCGAGGAGGAGGTGGCCGCTCTCGGCGAGGCCAAGGACCGCGTCTTCCTCGCCCAGATCGAGCGGTACGGCGTGGCCGCCTTCCCCGCCGCCGTCCGGCTCCTGCACGAGCTGCGGCACCGCGGCAGCCGTACGGCCGCGGTCTCCGCCAGCACGCACTGCCACAGGGTAGTGACGGCGGCCGGCCTCATGCACCTGTTCGACGTCGTCGTCGCCGGCCGCCACGACCAGCCGGGGCCCGCCTCCTTCGAGGAGGGCGCCAGGCTGCTGGACGTCCCGCCCGCCGAGATCGCGGTGGTGGGCGACACGCTGCCGGGCATCGAGGCCGCGGGTCAGGGCGGGTTCGGACTGATCGTCGCGGTCGACAGGGCCGGGCTCGCCTTCAAGGAGCTCGGCGCGCACGTGGTCATCTCCGATCTCGCGGAGCTGGACGTCACAGGGCGTGTTCGTCTATAACGTGCGGACTATGACCGACAATCTCGAGCTCGCCGCCCGCGCCCAGGAACTCGCCGACAACGCCCCCGCCGGATCGCTCAGCCGTACGGCCGCCCACTCGGTGGCGATCACGCTCGCGACCACCAGGGACACCGACCACGCCAGGAGCGTCCTGGACGGCCTCGACCCCGTGGAGGTACGGCGGGCCGCCCTCGAACTGTTCGGCGAACTCACCACCGCCTGACGCCCCGCGCTCCCCTCGTCCCCGCCGCCGCGACCTCGCCAGACCCGCGTGACGATTCGGCCGCACCCGAGCATTCCGCCACGGCGGGGCGGGATGTCCCGGTGCCGCACAGCCGGCTGCTCTCCACGCCCGAGCAGCATTCCCTGCCGCCCAAGACGGACGTGCCCCCGCTGGCGCGGTCTCCGTCGCCCAGGCGAGCCTCGTCGGGGTGCCACCGCACGGGCGTTTTCTGTCCCCGCGATCAACAAGCACGTGGGGCGTCGGGCGATCGACGTTTCCCCGGCGCCCGAACGGCAGCGATCCGCAGGCCCGGCCTACCGCGCCTACGGCACGTTCGAGACGATCTCGCAGCGGGCTGCGGCGTCGATCCCTGCCTCCCCATCGCAGTCGTCCGGGGTACCGGGGCCGCCGTCGAGAAGGTCGTTGCGGGGGCCCGCCCTGAGCGTGTCGCCGCCGTCGCCGCCGTCGAGGAGGTCGTTGCCGCCTGCAGTGCCGACGCTCCTGGTGACATCGAAGTCGGTGTTGTCGCCGAACAGTGCGTCGTTGCCCCCACGGCCGGAGATCACATCGTGGCCGGCGCTGGTGACGGTGGCATCCACCACGGTGCTGTCGCCAACGAGAAAGTCGTCCGCGCTACCGCCGATGATCCTGTCTCCGCCGGAGCCGGTGGCCCTCCCGCCTGCCGGGTCATTGATGTTATGGTCCCCGATCGCCGCGAATCCGCCGTCAGTGCCCGCGTCCAGGAGGTCGTTACCGCCGTTCCCGCTCGCGTTCCGGGCGGCGTTGCTGTCACCGATGAGCAGTTCGCTGCCGGGCCCACCCAGGAGCAGGTCGTCCCCGGCGCCCGCGGCGTCGCCGGCGGTTGAGCCGGAGTCGCCGACCAGGTGTTCCTCGCCGGTGCCGCCGTCGGCGCCGCCGTCCATGCGGTCGTTCCCGCCACCGGATGCGCTGAGTCCCCGGCTGTCGCCGGTCATGAGGTCATTGCCGTCGCCGCCGAACATCTGGTCGTTGCCGCCACCGGAGGCGTGTCCCCTCGGGCTGAAGATGTCGCCGTGCAGGCCGTCCTCCCCGGTGCCGCCGTCGATCTTGTCGTTGCCGAGCCCGCCGGCGAGGATGTCGTCTCCGGCCAGGCCGCAGATCAGGTCGTTGCCCTGCCGGCCGTCGATGACGTCCGGGCCGGCGGTTCCGACGATCACATCCCGGGCCGCGGTCCCGTTGGTGGGTGAGTTGGGCGCGGCGATGATCGTGGCCGGCACGCCGAAGCACGTCGGTGGTTGCGTCCTGGCGTCGGCGATCCCGGACGAGGCGATCATCCCCGCCATGAGGACGCCGACGGACCCAGCCGCGGCGAGCCGCCTGGCCGGTTTTCTCGGTCCGGTGGTTCCCACTGCCTTCGGATGGCCGGTGCCGTCTATGTGGTGTTGCGTGGGCGTTTCCGCATTCCCTTTAGTCACAGTTAGTAGTCGTATCATCGCTAAACGAATTCGGATTCGCACCACACCGGCAATCGTGACAGCCGCAGGGGAACTACTGGAGGAGGCCGATGGCGGCCCAAGTTCAACGAGCTGCCGGCCAACTGCGTCATTTAGGAGCTGTTCGGAGTTCGGATCATGTGGCTGAGGTGAGGAGCTTCAACCACATGATCGAGCCTCGGAGGTGGAGTCCGGCCTCGTAGCTCTCCGG
>NZ_BAAATE010000036.1:0-91982 GCF_039533245.1 Nonomuraea recticatena
TACTGCACTCGGGAGGGTGTGGGAGAGTAGGTCGCCGCCGCGCAATCTTTGTATGGAAGGGCTTCACCCGTTGGGTGGGGCCCTTTCTGCATTTCCGAGGTCGTTTCTGTTGTCCGGGCGGCCTCCCCTGACTGGCCCCTGGATCGGCTTCGTCACCTGCTACATCCCCTCCAACCCCTCGCCTGACGTTCACCGGACGCCCTGAATACGTCTCGACCGACCGCTTGAGCGCCTCTTCAGGACGCCCTGGCGGCGCTTGTCGCCGAGTCAGCTTCGAAGGGCAAGGTGTCGGTGCCCCTCATAACCGTGACAGCGCCCGGCCCGTCCTCGGGCCGTGGCGCCCAGACCCAGCGCCCCAGACCCAGCGCCCCACACAGGGTGATCCGCGGCCGGTGATCCGACGGGATGTTTCGGCCTCGACGGGATGTCTCGGCGCGGTTTCGTAAGACAGGCCGGATTACGGGGTCTCGCGTCCGTAGCCACGCCCTCTATGAGGCGGTGCTCGACGCAGCGGGCGCACTCCGTCGACTGCACGCCCTGGCACCACAGGTCCATTCCCGCCAACGGCGTTCACCGCTTGACTACACCGCATGCTCGTGTGCGCATCCGAAGTTGAGCGTCGCGTGACCGATTAGTTCGGGAGCCGATGGTGATGAGCAGTTGCTCTAGTTGGAGAGCGTCGCTGACTGTCTGCTCTTCGATCTGTCACTGGTCCTGCTGATGGAGAAGGGACATGATCTCAAGATTGTCAGAGGGCTCGGTTAGGTTGCCTGGCATGGAGTCTCAAGATCTTCTCGCCCATCTGCATCGTGAGCTGGTGGCGTTTCGAGCGTGTCTGGACGTCGATCTCGAGGCGCCGATCGAGCACTGCGGTGACTGGACGCTTCGTGATCTCGCCGAGCATCTGGGTGGGTCCAATCTGTGGGCGGCTGTGGCGGTCAGGGAGAGGCGGGGTGATTATGTGGCTCCCGCTGCTCCGAGAGATCGTGACGGGTTGCTGCGGTGGTTCGACCATGCGTCGGTGACCTTGCTTGAGGCGCTGGACGGTGATCCGGCGGCTGAGGCGTGGACGTTCCATCCGCCCGGCACGGTGGGGTTCTGGCGGCGGCGCCGGTGTCTCGAGGCGCTTGTGCACCGGTGGGATGCCGAACACGCTCTGGGTACGGCCGGCATCCTCGATCCGGAATTGGCGAGCGAGGGGGTGGCTGAGTTGTTCGACACGATCGCGCCACGACAGGTCATCCGGGGACGGACGCGTCCACCTGAGTGCGCGGTGCGGCTCGACGCGACCGACACAGGGTCGTCGTGGACGTACGGACCTGGGGCTCCCGTTGCCAAGGTGTCCGGTACGGCGGACCATCTGCTGCTGATGTTGTGGGGTCGGCGACCGATGACCGATGAGGTGTTGGTGTGGGAAGGCGACAGGGACGCGGGTCTCGAGGTGCTGACGGGTCCGCTGACGGGCTAGCGATCGACGCTGGCATCGAGGGCGACCGGCGAGGTGGGCCTGGGCCCCGGGGGTACGGCCGGTTCGCTGATGGGCTGGAGGCCGCCGCCGAGTGGGAGGGCGATCGGGTGAGGTCTTGGGTGCTGGCCGGTCCGCTGACGGGTTGGTGATTGCTTCCCGAGTGGGAGAGGCGACCGGCCAGGTGGGTCTGGGTCCCCTGGTACGGCGGCCGGTTCGCTGATGGGCTGGAGATTGCCCCCGAGTGGGCGGAGCGCCGGTGAGGCGGGTCTCGGGGTGCGGCAGGTGCGCTGATGGGCTGGAGGTCGCCGCCGAGTGGGAGGGCGATCGGGAGGAGGGCTTGGGTGTTGGCCGGTTTGCTGGCGAGATCTGAACAAAGTCGCGGGGGAGAGCGTCTCATACAGAGTGATGGCACTGGATGGAGGTTTTCTACGCGAATCGTCGTTCGCGAGGAATGTGAGGTGTCTTTGCGGGCAGTGACCGACGGCGCGGGACGGAGATCCTTCCGCGTGAGCGGTCACCACCGCGCGGAGGGCGAGCGCTCTCGGGGCGGGTCGCTGAAGGTGTGGGTCGGAGGAGGCTCCCGTGAGGGAGCGTCGGAGGTGCGAGTGAAGTGGTCTTGTGGGAGCGATCGCCGAGACGCGGAGGGGCACCTTCCGCGCCTCCGCCCACGGCCCGAGGAACAGCGTGCCTGTGAGCTCACGCTCAAGGGACAACGGTCCCGTGGTGCTTTGTCTGATGAACAGCGTGCTGGCGAGTTCACGCCCGGGGGACAGCGTGCCCGTGGCTCAGGGCTGGAGGAACGGCGTGCCGGCGAGTTCACGTCCACGGGGCAGCGTTCCCGTGGTTCCTGGCTTGGGGAGTTGGGTGCCTGCGACCTCCTGCCTGAGGGGCGGGGTGGCTGTGGCTCAGGGGTTGAGGAGCAGGGTGCCCTCCATCACCGTTACCGCGTGGCCGGCCAGGTCGACGCGGTCGCCTCGAAGGGTGGTGCGGACCAGGCCGCCTCTTGCCGACAGCTGGGCGCCGAGGAGGGAGTCGCGGCCGAGCCTGGCGGACCAGTACGGAGCGAGGGCGCAGTGGGCCGAGCCGGTGACCGGGTCCTCGGCCACGCCGACGCGTGGCGCGAAGAAGCGGGAGACGTAGTCCGCGGCGGTGGAGGAAGCGGCCTGGGCGGTGACGATCACGCCTCTGGCGTCCACGGATTCGAGGGCCGGAATGTCGGGCCTGAGGGAGCGCACGCTCTCCTCAGATTCGAGCTCCACCAGCAGGTCGAGCTGGCTGCTGCTCACGCTCACCACCGCAGCTCCAAGTGCCTTTTCGAGGCCGTCAGGAACTGTGGCAAGCGTCACTTCTTTGGCCGGGAAATCCATCGTGATCAGTCCGTCGTCGGATGGATTCACGGTGAGGATTCCACTCTTCGTCTCGAAATGGATCGCTCCGGTGGCCGCGCCTGTGGAATAGAGCACATGAGCCGTGGCCAGCGTCGCGTGACCGCACAGCGATACTTCGACCGCCGGAGTGAACCAGCGCAGCGAATTACCGAGCAGGAACGCCGTCTCCGACAGGCCCATCTCGGTCGCCAGAGACTGCATCCAGGTGTCGGAAGCGCCTTCGTTCAGGAGGCAGACAGCGGCAGGATTACCGTGGAATGCTGTGTCGGTGAAGGCATCGACCGTGAACAGGCGCATGTGGTCGATGATATAGGCGGCGATATCCAGTCGAAACCGGGACGCTTGCCGTACAAAATGGAATATGTGTTGGGCGTGTCGCATGGCGAACGCCGAAGCGTCGGTTACCGTCCAATGTGTAGGGACGTGCCGATTACGGTGAGTTCCTGAGGAAAGGACAAGCCGATGGGGGCAGTGCGCAAGGTGGTGAGCTACCTTGGCCTGGGCGGGATCGATCAATACGACGACGGCTACGAAGACGAGCAGTACGAAGATGAGTACGTGCCGGCTTCGGAGCGTGCCGCGAAGCGGTGGCGTGCCACCGTCGAGTCGTCGCGGATCGTGATGGTCCAGCCGCTGAAATACAACGACGCACCGATGATCGGGCAGCACTTCCGTGAGGGGCAGACCGTCATCATGGACGTCACCGGCATGCCCATGCCGGAGGCGACCAGGATGGTCGACTTCGCGGCCGGGCTGGCCTACGGGTGCGAGGGTCGGATCGAGCGCATCGCGGACCGGGTGTTCCTGCTCGCGCCCGCGCACGTGGAGATCGAGAACACCTGAGTCAAGCGGCGGCCCGTGAGGGCCGCTCTGTGAGCGTACGCTGGGCCGGCTGGGGGGCTGGTCTGGTGTGTCCGCAGGCGCTGCCGCTTGCTCGGGTGGGCGCTTGCCGGTTCCTGTGGAGCGGCGGGCGACTCCACCGCGGGTGCGGGCCTGCTGCGCAGAGGCCGGGCGCATGGCGAGGCCGGGCGCATGGCGAGGCCGGGCGCATGGCGAGGCCGGGCGCGCGAGGCGCGGGCTCTGTCCATGAGGCGACGAACCGGCCGCGCACCTCCAGATAGAACCGGCCGCACCCCCAGATGGCGGGAAGCGACACCGCGGGAAGACCGGCTAGGCGGCGCGGGGGCCGCGGCGCAGGAGGCGGATGAGGCCGGCGGAGTCCTCGGCGGCCTGCTTGGCCCGATCGTCCGCCTCGCGGGCGTACGCGTGCAGCGCCCAGATCGCCCCGTCCGCGAGGTCCTTGAGCTCGGCGAGTCGTGTCCCCACGTAGGCCTCGTCGGAGCGGCGCGCCTGCTGGAGCTCCCACAGTCGCCAGGCGCCCAGGCCCGCGCTGGCCACCCCCAGGACGGCCAGCGGCCACCACACCACGATCGCGCCCGCCACCAGGGCCACGCACAGCGCCATGAGCGAGTAGGCCAGCCACGGCGGCCGGCGCTCGGGGATCCCGTCGATGATGATCGCCCGTTCGGCGGCGGCCATCGACTCGGGGTCAGGCCCCTCCGGCAGCAGCACCAGGCGGTGGCCGAGGACGGGGACGGTGATGGAGTCGGGCGGCGTGAGCTGGGTGTCGGCCTCCAGCTCCGCGGCGACCTCGCGCAGGATCGGCGCGGCGACATGGAGCGCGATCGCGGCCAGGTAGGGGTCGGAGCCGGGCCGGAGGTCGTCGAGCAGGTGCCCGATGAGCGAGCCCATCGGGCCCGAGGGGCCGGCGAGACCGGCCAGCGAGCGGAGCACGGCCAGGGGCTCCTCTTCCGCCCAGGCGGTGGCCGGGGTGGCGGCGGAGTTGGTGAGCGGCGTGCGGGAGTCGTGCTCGGCCTGCCTGGTCATGGTGATCTCGGCGCAGCGGGCGCGCAGCCTGGACAGGCGGGCGGCGGCCTGGGCGGGCCTGGCCAGCTCGGGGATCTCGGCCAGCTCGGGGAAGTCGACGAGGGCGGCGGGCACCACGACCGAGGGCTCGCCGGGAGCGAGGGCCTGCAGCCACTGCGCGGTGTCGGCCTGCGTGGGGATGGCCAGGGCGTCGAGCTTGCGGAGGACGAAGATCTTGCCGGCCGGGCCGTACGCGCCTCTGGCGGCGGCCAGCCACAGCGCACGCTGGCCGTGGTTGACGGGGTGGTCCATCGACAGCTCGCCGAAGGCGGTGCCGAGCCAGGAGGCGTGGATGCGGTCGCCGTGCCCGGCGACGGCCAGGGCGAGGCAGAGGAACAGGGCGGTGTTGCGCTGGTCGCGGTTGGCGGCCGTGGTCAGCGGTTCGAGGGGGTCGTCGCCGGTGAGGATCGCGACGAGCGCCTGGACGGCAGGCGGCAGCCAGAAGCCGGGGATGTCCTGGAAGGCCGGGGTCATCGAGGGCGCGGTGCCGTTGGCCGCGAGGTTGGCGAGCAGAGCCTCTGTGTAGCGGTGGAGTTCAGTCGTGGCTGGCGGACTTGCGCTCAGTTCCGTTGCCAAGGTCGAGAACTCCCCCAATGTCGGCCTCACTTCATGACCGCGTAAAGCCTAGCCGGGGGGCGCGCCAACCATGGGGAGGCGCGCCCATCCCTTACATACGGTCCGGAACGGGGACTCCCAGGAGTTCCAGGCCGGTTTCCAGCACGCGCAGGGTCAGCGCGCAGAGGGCGAGCCTGGAGGCCCGCGTCTCGGCGTCGACGCCCTCCTTGAGGACAGGGCACTCCTCGTAGAAGGTGCTGAAGAGGCTGGCGGTCTCGAACAGGAAGGCGCTGAGCCTGTGCGGCTCGACCAGCGCCGCGACCTGGTCGACGACCGCGCCGAACCCGAGCAGGTGCAGCGCGAGCGCGCGCTCGGCCGGCACGCCGAGCACGATGGGGCCGCGAGCCGACTCCGGCTCCACCCCGGCCCTGCGGAAGATGGAGCGGATCCGCGCCGTGGCGTACTGCATGTAGGGGCCGGTGTTGCCGGCGAAGTTGAGCATGCGGTCGAAGTCGAAGACGTACTCGCTGTCGTGGCTGATCGACAGGTCGGCGTACTTGACCGCGCCCATGCCCACCGCGTGGGCGATCTCGCCCTTGGTCTCCTCGTCGTAGCCCCGGTCGGCGATGATCACACCGGCGCGGTCGACCGCCTCCTGGAGCAGCTCCATGAGCTTGACCGACTCGCCGGAGCGGGTCTTGAAGCGGCGGCCGTCCTTGCCCAGCATCATGCCGATCTGGACGTGCTCGGCGGAGACCGAGTCGGGCAGCCACCCGGCCTGCTCGGCGGCGGCGAAGACCATGCGAAAGTGGAGCGCCTGGTCGGCGCCGACGACGTAGAGGATGCGGTCGGCCTTGAGGTCGTCGACCCTGTAGCGGATCGCCGCCATGTCGGTGGAGGCGTAGCCGTAGCCGCCGTCGCTCTTGCGGATGATCAGCGGGAGCGGCTTGTCGTCCGAGCCGGTGAAGCCCGGAGGGAACAGGCACAGCGCGCCTTCGCTCATCACCGCGACGCCCATGGCCTCGAGGTCGTCGCAGGTCTTCTCGAGCATCGAGTTGTACATGCTCTCGCCCGCGATGTCGGCGTCGGTGAGCGTGACGCCGAGCATCTCGTAGACCTTGTTGAAGTAGCGGATGGTGGCTTCCATGAAGACGTGCCACAGCCGCATGGTCTCGGGGTCGCCCGACTGGAGCGTGGTGACCCGCTGGCGGGAGCGCGTCTTGAACGACTCGTCGCTGTCGAACTTGGCGCGGGCGGCCTGGTAGTACTCGGTGCCCTGGCCGGCCTCGAGCTGCGCGACCGCGGCCTCCTCGCCGATGTCGAGCAGGTGCTCGATGAGCATGCCGAACGGTGTGCCCCAGTCGCCGAGGTGGTTCTGGCGTACGACGGTGCTGCCGAGGTGCTCGTAGATGCGGGCCATGGCGTCGCCCACGATCGTGGTGCGCAGGTGGCCGACGTGCATCTCCTTGGCCGCGTTGGGCGCGGAGTAGTCGATCACGATGCGCTGCGGCGGGGTGGCCGTGCCGATGCCCGTGCGGGGGTCGGCGAGCATCTCGGTGGCCTCGGCCGTGATCCAGGCCGGGTCGAGGGTGATGTTGAGGAAGCCGGGGCCGCTGACCTCGACCGTGCCGGGGAAGTCGGCGAGCTGGTCGGCGATGGCCTGGGCGACCTCCCGCGGTGCTCGTCGCAGGCGCTTGCCCAGGCTCATCGCGACGTTCGCCTGGAAGTCGGCGAACTGGGAGGGCCTGATCAGCGGGTCTGCGTCGGCGTACTCGGAACCGAACGCGTTGGCCAGCGCCTGCTGGACGCGCTCGGTGAGCACTATCTGCGGGTCGGTCATGGTCTAAGGGTACCGGTGAGCTTGACTGCGGCGCTGATCGCAGCGGCGGCGACCGCGCCGATGGCGACGGCCGCCCAGCCGCCGGCTCCGAGGGCGAAGAACTGCCTGGTGAACGGGACGGCGAGGGCCAGCGCGAACAGCACGGCCATGACGCCGATCAGCAGGACCTTCCACGGCCTGAGCGGCCTGGCCACGAGCGCCAGGATCCACCAGGTGACGATGAAGAGCGTGACGACGGCCGAGGTGCGGTCGCCGCCGCCGGCCCAGAACGACAGCATGACCGCGGCGGCGGTGATCAACCCGGCCGGTACGGCGAAGCGCAGCACACGCGGCACGAACCCTGATTCGGCCCGCTCGAGCGTCGGCGCGAGGGCGAGGAAGAGGGCGGGAGCGCCGATGGTCAGCGCGTTGACCAGGGTCGAGTGCCTGGGCGCGAAGGGGAACATGACGCCGAGCACGCCCACCACGAGTGACAGCGCGATCGCGTAGAAGGTCTTGGTGAGGAACAGGTTGGAGACCCGCTCGATGTTGGCGAGCACCCTGCGTCCCTCGGCCACGACCTCGGGCAGGCTGTCGAACCTGTCGTCGAGCAGCACCACCTGGGCCACCGCCTTGGTGGCGGGGCTGCCCGCGCCCATCGCGATGCCGAGGTCGGCGTCCTTGAGCGCGAGAACGTCGTTGACGCCGTCACCGGTCATCGCCACCGTGTGACCGCGCGACTGCAGGGCCGCCACGAACTGCCGCTTCTGCTGAGGGGTGACCCTGCCGAAGACGGTGTTGTCCTCGAGGATCTCTGCGAGCTTCTCCTGGTCGTCCGGAGGAAGGGTCCTGGCGTCCACGGCCCGCTCGCCGCCGGGGATCTCGAGCGCTGCGGCGACCGCGCCGGGACTGTCCCCCGAGATGACCTTGACGGTGACGCCCTGGGCGGCGAAGTACTGGAGGGTCTCGTGGGCGTCGGGTCTGATCCGCTGCTTGAGCGTGATCAGCGCGACGGGCTCGTTCTCCTCCGTACGGCAGAGCGCGATCACGCGGGCGCCGGTCGCGGCCAGGGTGGCGGCGGTGCCGTACGCCTGGTGGTCGGGGGAGAGGAGCACGTCGGGTGCGCCTAGCGACCAGGAGCCGTGGCCGTCGAAGGTGGCGCCGCTCCACTTCCTCGCCGAGGAGAAGGGCACCAGCTCGGTGGCGGTCCAGCCAGGCGGGGATGCGTAGCCGGCCTGGATGGCCTGGGCGGTCGCGTTGGGGTGGGAGTCGACGTGGGCGAGGGCGCCGAGCGCGTCGTCGATCGGGGCGTCGTCGCGCAGCCTGATCACCTCGCCGAGCTCCATGCCGCCCGCGGTCAGGGTGCCCGTCTTGTCGAGGCAGAGCACGTCCACTCGGGCCAGGCCCTCGATGGCGGGCAGCTCCTGGACGAGGGCGTTGCGCTGGCCGAGCCGTACGACGCCGACGGCGAAGGCGATGCTCGTCATCAGCACCAGGCCCTCGGGGATCATGGTGACGATGCCGGCGACCGCCCCCGTGATGGCCGAGCCGAAGTCCTCGTCGTTGCGCACCTGGCTGTAGAGCAGCAGCGTGCCGATCGGGATGACCAGCCAGGTGATGTACTTGATGAACTTCGTGACACCGTCGCGCAGCTCGGAGTGGGCGAGGGAGAAGGCGCTGGCCTGCTCGGTCAGCTGGGCGGCGTAGGCGTCCTCGCCGACCCTCGTGGCGGTGAAGGCGCCCGAGCCCGCGACCGCGAAGCTGCCCGACAGCACCTGGTCGCCCGGCTGTTTGCGGACGGGGTCGGCCTCCCCTGTGAGCAGCGACTCGTCGATCTCCAGCCCCTGGGCGGCGACGACCTCGCCGTCGACGAGCAGCCTGTCGCCCGGGCCGAGCAGGATCAGATCGCCGAGCACGATGTGCCTGGAGTGGATCTGCTGGTCCCTGCCGTCCCTGCGGACGGTGACCGGCGCCTCGTTCACCACGGCGAGCCGGTCGAGCGTGCGCTTGGCTCTCAGCTCCTGAACGATGCCGATCATCGCGTTGGCCACGATGACCAGGCCGAACAGGCTGTCCTGCCACTCGCCGAAGATCAGGATGAGCGCCCACAGGACGCCGATGACGAGGTTGAACAGCGTGAGGACGTTGGCCCTGATGATCGCCGAGAGCGATCTGCTCGTCCGGCGCGGAACGTCGTTCGTCTTGGCGGCCGCTACCTGTGCGGACGTGAGGCCCTCCACACGATCCCCCCGAATGCCGTGGTGACGATCACCATAGCCGGTGGGGCCGAGGCGCCGTGGAGAGCCGTTCGCCGATCCTGGCGACGATGCCCTTGCGTGAGAGGGTGGCGGCCAGCTCGCACGCCGCGCTGACGGAGGCGGCCTTCGACGCCCCGTGCGCGACGACGACCGTGCCGTTGAGGCCGAGCAGGGCCGCGCCGCCGTACGCCTCGGAGTCGAGCCTTCTGGACAGGTCCTTGAGCCTGCCACGCTGCATGAGGGCGCCCATCCTGGCCATCGGGCTGGCGCTGATGGTCTCGCTGAGCTCGGTGAAGGCGTAGCGGACCGCGCCTTCCATCGTCTTGAGCGTGATGTTGCCGGTGAAGCCGTCGGTCACGATGACGTCGGCCGTGCCCGAGAGCAGGTCGTGGCCCTCGACGTTGCCGACGAAGTGGATGCCGGGGGTGGCTTTCAGCAGCTCGTGGGCGCGCTTCACGAGCTTGTTGCCCTTCTCGGGCTCGGAGCCGATCGTGAGCAGGCCGACGCGGGGGGTCTCCAGGCCGTAGGCGGTCTCGGCGTAGGCGGAGCCGAGATGCGCGAACTGCACCAGCATTTCCGGCTTGACCTCGGCGTTCGCGCCCGCGTCGAGCAGGATGGTGGGCGTGGGCCTGGTGGGCAGGGCGACGGCGAGAGCGGGCCTGATCACCGACTGCTGGGTCTTGAGCCTGAGCTTGCCCGTGGCGACGACACCGCCGGTGGAGCCGGCCGAGACCACGGCGGAGGCGTCGCCGCGCCTGAGCAGATGGCAGGCCACGGCGATGCTGGAGCGGGGGCGGCGCAGGCTGGCCAGGGCGCCTTCGTCCATGGCCAGCGCCTCCTCGGCCCTGATGATCGGGATCTCGGAGGTGGCGTCGTGGTCGGCCAGTGACTCGTAGAGCACGCGGGGGGAGCCGACGAGGACGATCGGCAGGCCGCGCTCCCTGACCGCATGGACGGCGCCTGCCACGATCTCGTGCGGCGCATGGTCACCGCCCATGGCGTCGAGCGCTATCGGCGGTTCGGAGTCTGGCACAGTTCGAATCGTATGGTTGTTATGCGAGATTCCAGTCAGTGACCCCGCGGGCCACGACGACCTTTCCAAAGGTCACCCTTCCGACGACCCTGATCACCGGCCCGCCGCTGCCCGCTCCGCCGGAGACCTGACGCTTGGCGAACAGCGCGGCCACCTCGTCGATGACCTCGGCGTCGTCGGGGACGCGGATGATGAGCTTGGCGGCGTAGGCGTTGACCGTCAGGGTGATCTCCCTGCCGGGCAGGACGGCATCGGACAGGTCGACGATGAGGGCGCCGTAGGTCGCGCTCAGCGTGGTGTGGCGGGAGGCGACCCACCGTCCCTTCCTGATGACCTTGCTGAAGACCGCTCTGACGGTCTGCTGATCGACCAGGGCGGGCCGAGAAGTGGTCGAGATGTCCGGAAGGTCGTGGATGATGGGGGCGAGCTCGCCGACGGTCTTGGCCGAGTAGGCGGCATCCAGCCGGTCGGCGTGCTCGACGCTGGTCAGTCTGCCCGTGGCGAGGGCCTCCCCGAGCACGGCCGCCACGCGGTCGCGGTCGGAGTCGGCGGCTCGCAGAACTGCGTCGTCGGTCACAGTCCGCCAGTCTATGTCCAATCGCGATATGTCGCGAGTGGTTGAGTCTCGACAGAAACTTGGGCCACGGCGGAACCAGAAGTGGTCTGTGCCGCGTCCGGGTATAAGGACCCGTAGACGCGCCACAGGGTCCACAGGTTTACATCCGATCGAACAAAAAAGATGGGAAAGGCCTAGTGATCTTGAACCAAGCGGGAACACGGCGCTTCAAGGCGTACACCTCCAAGCACCTCGAAGAGTTGCTGCAGCGTACGGAGCTGGACGAGGCGCAGCGGTTGAAGGTGAGGGCGGTGGCTACCGTGCTGCCCTTTCGGACCAACGCCTACGTCGTGGATGAACTCATCGACTGGTCGGCCGCACCCGACGATCCCATCTACCGCCTGGTCTTCCCGCAGGCGGACATGCTTCCCGCCCCTGACGTGGACAGGCTGGCCGACCTGCTGAAGGCCGAGGCGCCCAACGCGGAGATCCAGGCCGAGGCCAACAAGGTCAGGATGAAACTCAACCCGCATCCGGCGGGGCAACTCTCACTCAACGTGCCGCGCATCGACATGGAGCCCGTGCCCGGCATGCAGCACAAGTATCCCGAGACCGTGCTGTTCTTCCCCAAGCAGGGGCAGACGTGCCACGCCTACTGCACCTACTGCTTCAGGTGGGCGCAGTTCGTGGGCGACGCCGACCTGAAGTTCGCCTCCGACGACGTCGGGCAGCTCCTGTCCTACGTGCGCGCGCATCCCGAGGTCACCAGCGTGCTGCTGACCGGAGGCGACCCCATGATCATGGGTGAGTCCGTGCTCAGGCGCTACGTCGAGCCGCTGCTGGAGGTCGGGCAGCTGGAGTCCATCCGCATCGGCACCAAGTCGCTGGCCTACTGGCCGCAGCGCTTCACCACCGACCCCGACGCCGACGACACCCTGCGGCTGTTCGAGCAGGTGCAGGCGGCGGGCAAGAACCTGGCGTTCATGGCCCACTTCTCCCATCCGCGCGAGCTCGACTCACCGCTGGTGTCGCAGGCGGTCTCGCGCATCATCTCCTCGGGGGCGACCATCCGCACCCAGGCGCCGCTGATCAGGTCCATCAACGACGATCCCGAGGTGTGGTCGTCGATGTGGCGGCGCCAGCTCGGGATGGGGATGATCCCCTACTACATGTTCGTCGAGCGGGACACGGGGCCGCAGGACTACTTCGCGGTGCCGCTCGCCCAGGCGTACGAGGTCTTCAGGGACGCGTACGCGTCGGTGTCGGGGCTCTGCCGTACGGTGCGGGGGCCCTCCATGTCCGCGACGCCGGGCAAGGTCTGCGTGGACGGCGTCACCGAGATCGCCGGGCAGAAGGTCTTCGTGCTCCATCTCATCCAGGCGCGGGATCCCTCACTGGTCGGAAAGCCGTTCTTCGCTCATTACGACCCTCGGGCCGTGTGGCTGACCGATCTGCGACCCGCCTTCGCCGACCGATTCCCGTTCGAGACCGTCGTACAGGACGCTCTTCTGTCGGCCTGAGCGGTCAAGCGCATATCCCGCAACCGGAAAATCTGAACCCCCGGCCCGTGGCATTTGTTTTCCGAGCCGTTGTAACGGGCCGGTGGGGAGCGGTCGATCGTCTGGGAGACGTCGGCGGAATTTCGGAAATCCACCCTCTCTATATCCGGACTTGTCACCCGCCTTCTTGATCCGATGCTGGGGTCCCAACCCTCGCTACCGCCGAGTTTTCCGATCCTCCGGGCTACTCGCAGTGGTGATACAACTGCGTCAGTAGCTCAGCCGGACGGCGCGCGCTCCCTGTGGCGCCCATAGCGCGCACGCCGGCTTTCGGGGACTTCGATTCGCGATTCGAATAACGAACCTCGTGAATCGAAAACGAGCCGGGAAGGCAATCATGAAGCGCATTATCAAGACGGCGGTAGCCGTCGCCGTTTGCGGGCTCGCCGCGGCTGTGGCCGTGCCCGCGCAGGCCGACAACTCCATCCGCGTCAGCGGGAGCGGCATCGTCGAATCCTTCGGTGTCACGGGCAAGACGGCAGGGGTGCACAACTTCGCGCCGTTCACCGAGCGCGTCTCGGTGAGGAGCAAGATGCTGGGCGCCGGCGACGCGGCCGGGAGCGGTGTCCTGCTCAACGGCCAGGACGTCCCGACGGCACCGCAGACCGGGGACATCGACATCGAAGGCCCCTCCGAGGAGGGGGTCTACCACTTCATCGAGCGGGCGCTGGGCCTCTCCCCGAAGGATCTGGGCATCTCCCCGTCGGAGCTGTACGACGCCACGACGCGCAAGAACCCCGTCAAGCAGCCGGTCACCGACGTGGGGAATCTGCTCGACACCGTCAAGGACATCTACTCGGACTCCGACGCTCGTGAGGAGATGAAGAGCGCCGAGGACGAGCACATGACGGATGCGCTGAGGCTGGCGCCCGTGGTCCGCGAGGCGGCGCCCGCCGAGGTCGCGCCGATCGCCGACTCGCTGCCCGGTGTCGTGGGCGCCGCCACGCTCGACGAGGTCGCCCCGCTCGTCGATGCCACCACCGACGTCGTCGACAACAACACCCACAGGAGCGCCAACTCGGCCGGCGAACTGCAGGGCGCGGTGACCGAGTCGATCGCTCAGACGAACGACCTCGTCGCCCAGCACTGACAGCGGGGCGTCGTGGTGCCCTCCGCGCGATGCCTCCCCTGGCGGGGGTCGCACCCAGCACGCCTGACCGCGGACATGTCCTCCTGGTGCCGGTAGGGCAGGAACCGCGGGTCGCAGCCGGTGCCGGCGGGCGTGACACCGTACAGCAAGCCCGGCCGAGCGCCTGATCAGGTGCGTGGCCGGGGAGCGTCGCTCTCCGGAAGCGCCCCTTCCGCGCCGACACGGCGCCCGTGACACCATGAACCGTTCGACGAGATGGGACGGCACGTCGAACGGGCGGGGCGATCAGGGGCTGGAGAGAGAAACGGCGGCAGCCGGCACCGAACGGCTGGCGGGTGAGTGCCACGCGCTCACGGGACGGACCGCCAGCCGGTCGGCTCGCCGCTCTACACTCCGCGACGCGATCGTCACGGTTGGCTCCACGAAACCGGTGGCCCGGATCGGGCCACCGGTTTCGCCATGTGCGCCGCGACTGGTCCGCGGGCCGCGCTCAGCCCGCGGGACGGTGGAAAAACGACCGCAGGCTTGGCTCGGCCTGCGGTGGACAGGTGAGCGCCTGGCTCCACTCGCGACGTGGACGACCACGTGGGCCTGGCTCGGCCTCCGTGGCGGTGGACAGACGGCTGCGAGCCGGGCGCGGCCGACAGCGGCGGTGGAGGGACGGACGCGTCAGGTGATGCGGACGCCCGTGCGACGGGCGATCTGGGCCTGCAGCCTTGCCATCTGCCAGTGAAGCTCGATGAGTTGCTTGGCCAGCTCGGCCCTGGGAATCTCGGAAGGGTCCTCGATGGCCAAGTGGTCAATCGCGGTCGACAGCTCTCGCATCGCGCGCCCCCACTCCATCACGTTCCAGATCGAATTTACGTTCGAATCATAGCGGAACAGTGAGCGCGGCGTCAGTTGTTCGCCCCTCCAGACACTCAGACCTCGTACACAGGTGCGAGATAGCCTCTGGCGAGCGTGTTCGCGGTGATGTTGAAGCCGACCACCGCCGGCGGGGTGTCGGGGTCGAGTCCCAGCGAGTCGACGCCGAGCGCGTGCACCGCGAACAGATAGCGGTGCGGGAATCCGGGCGGAGGGGCCGCGCCGCCGTACGCCTTGATGGAGTAGTCGTTGCGCGAGTGCGTGCCGATCTTGGTGTCGGCCGTGCCCGCGCCGGTGGGCAGCTCGGTGACGTCGGCGGGGATGTCGAACAGCAGCCAGTGCCAGAAGCCGCTGCCCGTGGGGGCGTCGGGGTCGTAGCAGGTGACCGCGTAGCTCCTGGTGCCCTCAGGAGCGCCGGACCAGCGCAGGTGCGGGGAGAGGTTCTGGCCCCGCATGCCCCAGTCGTCGAAGACGTGGGCCTCGGAGAGACGCTCTCCGTCGCGGACGTCGTCGCTCTCGACGGTCAGGGCGGGGACTTCGGGCAGGAAGTCGTAGGGGATAGGTGGCCTTGCGGACAAGATGCACCTCCGGTGGATTCGCGGGTTGTCCGCTTCCCATCTTCCACCCGGGAGCGCCGCGGCGGTGATCGCCGCAGGCGCGTGTCAGCCCTTGTTGTATGCGGCGATGACCTCTTTGGGGTCACCGTCCATCTTGATCTTGCCCTTGTGCAGCCAGATGACCCTGTTGCAGGTCTCCTCGATCACCCTGAGGTCGTGCGCGACGAGGAAGACGGTGCCGGCCGACTCGCGGATCTGCTTGATCCGCTGCTCGCTCTTCTTGCGGAACTCCCTGTCGCCCGTGGCCAGCGCCTCGTCGATGAGAAGCACGTCGTGCGTCTTGGCCGAGGAGATGGCGAAGCGCAGGCGGGCGCCCATGCCGGAGGAGTAGGTGGACATGGGCAGCTGGACGAACTCGCCGATGCCGGAGAAGTCGACGATCTCGTCGTACTTCTCCTTGACCTGGGCGGGCGTCATGCCCATGGCGTAGCAGCCGAGGACGATGTTGCGCTCGCCCGTGAGCTCGCGCATGAGGGCCGCGTTGACGCCCAGCAGCGACGGCTGGCCGTCGGTGTAGACCGAGCCCGAGTGCGGCGGCAGCAGCCCCGCGATGGCCCGCAGGAGCGTGGACTTGCCCGAGCCGTTGCGGCCCACGATGCCGATGGCGTCGCCGTGGTAGGCCACGAAGGTCACGCCCTTGACCGCGTGGACCTCTTTCATCTGCGGGCGCCCCTGGCGCTTCAGCAGGCGCGTGAGGGCGTGTACGGCGTTGCCCTTCTCGTGGTCGCTGGTGGCGCCGTAGACGCGGTAGACGATGTGGAGGTCGTCGACGATGACGGTCGGTGTTCCCGTCGTGGGAGCCGGGGGCTCCGGGTTGGGGTGGACCCTGACGTCCTTGTTCGGGACGTTGGGCTCCTCAGCCTTCACTTGGGACAGCTCCTCGGTCAACTCAGCCACGGCCGTATCTCTCCTCGGCACGCCAGAAGTACCAGAAGCCGAAGGCGAGTGCGAACACCGCCCAGAATACGCAGCTCACCCAAGCCCACGTGGGAACAGGGTGGTCAGGGATCAGGATGTCCCGCATGAACTCGATGTAGGAGGCCGCGGGGTTCGCGTACATGATGTTCGCCACCCACTGCGGCATGTGCAGCGACTCGACCACCTTCTCCTGGATGGAGAAGAAGACACCCGAGGCGTAGAGCCAGGTGCGCATGATGAAGGGCAGCAACTGGTTCATGTCGCGCATCGAGGAGCCCATGCGGGCCATGGCGAGGCTGGCCCCGACGTTGAACATCGTCTGCAGCAGGAGCACGACGGGGATCATCAGCCAGAACAACGTGGGGAGCGAGCCTGTGGATACGACGACGAGCACCATGAGGATGCCCATGGAGATGGCCAGCTGCTGGAGCTCCTGGATCGCGTACGCGAGCGGGAGCGCGGCTCGTGGGAAGTGGAGAGCTCTGATCAGCGAGAGGTTGCCCGAGATCGACTTGGCGCCCGCCGTCACCGATCGCTGTGTGTAGGTGAAGACGAACATCCCCGTCAGCAGGAAGGCGGGGTAGTGCTCGATGTTCCCCTGTCCGCCGAGGATGAGGCCGAACATCACGTAGTAGATGGCGGCGTTCAGGAGCGGGGTCAGGACCTGCCACAGCTGGCCGAGGGCCGAGCTGCTGTACTTCGAGACGTTACGCGAGGTCGCGTACGTCATGATGAAGTGCCGCCGCTCCCACAACTGGCGCAGGTAGGCGGGAAACCTCGGTCGCGCGATGGCGCGACGAAGCCCATATCGCTTGGCGAGCTTGCTCAGCGGCTCCTGCCCGCTGCGGCCGCCCGCCTGGGCGTCCGCGACAGCGGATTCCGGCTGGCTCATGGCATGGACTCTATTGGATCCAGATAGGTGAGATGCCTCGCGCGACGGTTTGCCGCAGACACTTGGACGTCGCCTTGGGCGGACGGGTTCCAGGCGTCTGCCAAGACTTGGTCAACGGTAGCCCAGGAGTGGTGGCTATGTGGGGACGGCGTGAGCACTGTCTGGTGCGGTGTATTTTGACTCGACTGTTTGGCGCCGTACTTGTGCCGATTTGACCGGTTTCACCCCTATCTACGGGCGCTGGGGCAACGCTGAGTACGGGTGTGACGCCAGGCATACACACGTGTGACCGAACTGCAATGTGCCAGAGACTCGCTGGTGGCAAGTAGTGAGGGATAGTCGCGATCGACTGGCAGGGCGTCAGCTGGTTTGACCATGTCAGCCAAACCCGGGGGTTAGACAAGAACCCTCCGTCAGGCTGCCTAGGACTTCGCAGCTCAGCGCTTACGCCCACCTGTAGAGGGAGGAAGATCTACTGATGCGTGTTACTAAGGGCGCACGGATCGTCGCCGGTACCGCGCTGCTGGCCGTCGCAGTCGCCGCGTGTGGTGGAGGCGGCGGTGGCACGGCCACCAACGATGGGGGCGGCAGCTCTGCCCAGCCGGTCCGGGTCGACATCGCCAAGCCCCAGCACGAGCTCAGCCCCACCAACACCAACGACACCAGCGGTGCTGAGGTCCTCAACGCGCTGTTCGTCGGTCTCGTCGACTACGACAAGGATAAGAATGTCATCCTTCGTGGCGCTGAGTCCATCGAACCTGACGCAGAGTCCAAAATGTGGACGATCAAGCTGAAGGACGGCTACAAGTTCCACAACGGTGAGGCCGTCACGGCCAAGAGCTACGTGGACGCGTGGAACGCCGCGGCTTACGGCCCGAACGTCCAGGAAGGCGGCCACTTCTTCTCCGCCGTCAAGGGCTACGAGGACGTCGCTCCCGTCGACCCCGACGGCGAGGAGGGCCCGCAGAAGGCTCCCGAGCCCAAGGCCAAGACGCTCGCCGGTCTCAAGGTCGTCGACGACAAGACCTTCACGGTCGAGCTGGCGCACCCCTACTCCGGCTTCAAGACGATGCTCGGCTACACCACCTTCATGCCGATGCCGAGCTCCGCCTTCGACGGCAAGGGCGGCATCAAGAGGGAGTTCGGCGAGAACCCGATCGGCAACGGTCCGTTCAAGATGGCCAAGCCGTTCAAGCTCGCGACGGACACGACCATTTCGATGGTCCGTTATGACGAGTTCGTCGAGGGCAAGGCGAAGATCGACGCGGTCGAGTTCAAGATCTCCAGCGACAAGGGCACCTCGTGGAACGAGCTGCGCGCCGGCAACCTGGACATCATGGACCAGTTGCCGCCCGAGGCCATCGCCACGGCCAAGCAGGAGCTGGGTGACCGCTACATCGAGCAGCCGTCCTCCGGTGTGGGCTACTTCGGCTTCAACGCCAGGAACGGCGAGGCGTGGGCGAAGAACCCCGAGCTCCGCAAGGCCGTCTCGATGGCGATCGACAGGAAGACCATCACCGAGCAGGTCTTCTCCGGCACTCGCGTGCCCGCCGACGACTTCGTCAGCCCCATCGTCGCCGGCTACCGCAAGGGCGCCTGCGTCGAGTGCGTCTACGACCCCGCCAAGGCAAAGGCGCTGTGGGAGAAGAACGGCGGCGGCAAGGGCCCCGTCAGCCTCTCCTACAACGGTGACGGCGGCCACAAGGAGTGGATCGAGGCCGCGGCCAACAACCTGCGACAGAACCTCGGCGTCGAGGTGAAGGTCGACTCCTTCGAGTCCTTCGCGGCCATCCTGGACGAGCTGGACAAGGGCAAGGTCACCGGCGGTTTCCGCATGGCGTGGATCATGGACTACCCGTCCATGGAGAACTACCTGCGCCCGATCTTCGGCACCGGCGGCAGCTCCAACCACGGTCGCTACTCCAACAAGGACTTCGACGAGCTGCTCGTCAAGGGCGACTCGGCGAAGAGCGACGAAGAGGGCGTCAAGTTCTACCAGCAGGCCGGCGACATGCTGGTGAAGGACATGCCGTACATCCCGGTGTACTTCTACCAGACCAACGCTGGTTACTCCCAGAGGGTGAAGAACGTGACCATCGACCCGTTCGAGCGGATCGACCTCGCCAAGGTCGAGCGGGTTTCCTGACCATGACCCGCGCTCTCGGACCGGCTCCCACCAGGCGCCGGTCCGAGAGGCCCTGAACAACAGAGGGGCAGCCCGGAGGTTGCCGGGCTGCCCTTCGCAATGATCGGGAGACTTCATGGGCCGCTATGTGATCAGGCGCCTGCTCCAGGCGATTCCTGTTCTCTTGGGTTCCACCTTCCTCATCTTCTGCACCGTCTACGCTCTACCCGGCGATCCCGTGATGATCCTGGGCGGTGAACGCAGAATCGACCCCGTGCTCGCGGCGCAGCTGCGGGAGCAGTACGGTCTCAACGATCCGCTGATCGTGCAGTACTGGAACTACATCTCGGGCGTCTTCGTCGGCGACTTCGGCGAGACCTTCCAGGGCGTGCAGGTCGCCGACCTGTTCGCGGGCAAGTTCCAGGTCACCATCCAGCTCGCGGTGACCGCCCTGATCATCGAGGCGCTCGTCGGCCTGGGTCTCGGCCTGTACGCCGCGCTGCGTCGCGGCCGCTGGCAGGACCACGCCGTCCTCGCGCTCACGCTGCTGCTGGTCTCGGTGCCCACCCTCGTGAGCGGCTTCGTCCTGCAGCTCGTCCTGGGTGTCAAGCTCAAGACCGAGCTCGGCATCGACTTCTTCCCGATCTCGGGAACCGAGGCGGGGTGGCGCAGCTTCCTCGTGCCCGGCTTCGTGCTGGCGGGTACGTCGATCGCCTACCTGGTCAGGCTCACCAGGACCAGCCTGATGGAGACGCTCAGGGCCGACTACATCCGTACGGCCGTCGCCAAGGGCATGCCGCGCAGCAGGGTCCTCGGCAGGCACGCGTTGCGCAACTCGCTGATCCCGCTGGTCACCTATCTGGGCGCCGACCTCGGCACGCTGATGGGCGGCGCGGTGATCACCGAGGCGATCTTCAACCTGAACGGTATCGGCCAGCAGCTCTTCCAGTCGGTGGCACGGCGGGAGAACGCCGTCGTCGTCGGAGTGGTCACGGTTCTCGTCCTCGTCTACCTGATCGCGAACCTCATCGTCGACCTGCTGTACGCCGTCCTAGACCCCAGGATCCGTTATGAGTGAGCTGAACACTGCGGTGCAGGAGCCGAAGGCTCACCCGCGCAGGAAGCAGAAGGAGAAGAAGCCGAACAGCCTGTGGTCGGACGCGTGGTACGACCTGCGCAGGAACAAGGTGTTCCTGGTCGGCACGGCCATCGCCATCCTCCTGATCCTCATGGCGATCATGCCGGGAGTGTTCGCGCCGCAGAACCCCTTGGCGTGCAACCTGGTCGACGCCAGGCAGGGCATCAGCTCCGAGCACTGGTTCGGCATCGACAACCAGGGTTGCGACACCTTCTCACGGGTCATCCACGGCGCCAGGATCTCGATCCTCGTCGGCCTGCTGACCTCCGTGGTGACCGGTCTGATCGGTGGCGTCCTCGGGCTCATCGCCGGATTCTACGGGCGCTGGGTCGACGTGATCCTCTCCAGGCTGGCCGAGATCTTCTTCGCCATCCCCTCGATCCTCGGCGCGCTGCTCCTGCTGTCGGCCGTCGGCAGGGACGCCGCGGGCGTGTGGACGGTCGTGCTCGCGCTGGCGATCCTGGCCTGGCCGATGGTCCTGCGCATCATGCGCGCGGCCGTCATCACCGCCAAGAGCCAGGACTACGTGACCGCGGCGCGCGCGCTCGGCGCGAGCCCGTTCAGGATCTCGGTACGGCACATCCTGCCGAACGCCGTCGCCCCCGTCATCGTGGTCTGCACGATGAACCTGGGCGTGTTCATCGCGGGCGAGGCGGCGCTGTCGTTCCTCGGTGTCGGCATCCAGTCGCCCAACATCTCATGGGGTCTGATGATCGCCGACGCGCGCAACCGGTTCCTCATGGCGCCGGAGCCGCTGATCTTCCCGGCGATCTTCCTGAGCATCACGGTGCTGAGCTTCGTCATGATCGGCGACGCCGTACGAGACGCACTCGACCCGAAGCTGCGATAGAGAGGGGGGAATCGCGATGAAGAAGAGGTCAGCAACGGACGTGCTGCCCGCCGAGGGAGGGCTGGGCAACGAGCCGCTGCTCACTGTCGACAACCTGCACGTGGAGTTCCACACCAGGGCGGGCATCGTCAGGGCGGTCAACGGCGTCAGCTACTCGCTGAGCGCCGGCGAGACGCTCGCCGTCCTCGGCGAGTCGGGCTCGGGCAAGTCCGTGACCGCTCAGGCGATCATGGGCATCCTCGACATGCCGCCCGCGGTGATCCCCAAGGGGGAGATCCGCTTCCACGGCACCGACCTGCTCACGCTCTCGGAGGAGGGCAGGACCCAGGTCCGCGGCGAGCGGATCGCGATGATCTTCCAGGACGCGCTCTCCGCGCTCAACCCGGTCTTCAGCGTGGGCTGGCAGATCAGCGAGATGTTCAGGGTGCACAGGGGGATGAGCAAGCGCGACGGCATGAAGAAGGCCGTCGAGCTGATGGACAAGGTCCGCATCCCCGCGGCGCGGCAGCGCGTCAACGACTACCCGCACCAGTTCTCCGGCGGCATGCGCCAGCGCATCATGATCGCGATGTCGATCGCGCTGGACCCCGAGGTGCTGATCGCCGACGAGCCGACCACCGCGCTCGACGTGACCGTGCAGGCGCAGATCATGGAGCTCCTGGCGGAGCTCCAGCGCGAGAGCAACATGGGCCTGATCCTGATCACTCACGACCTCGGCGTGGTCGCCGACGTCGCCGACAAGATCTCGGTCATGTACGCGGGGCGCATCGTCGAGAACGCCCCGGTGCACGACATCTACAAGGCCCCCGCGCACCCGTACTCCAAGGGCCTGCTGGACTCGATCCCCAGGGTCGACCACAAGGGCCAGGAGCTCTACGCGATCAAGGGCCTGCCGCCCAACCTGCTCGACATGCCGACCGGCTGCGCCTTCCATCCCCGGTGTCCCTACCGGCAGGACAACTGCGTGACCGACGTCCCCCCGCTCTACGAGATCAGCGGCGTGCGCGGCAGCGCCTGCCACTACTGGAGGGAGGTCCTCGATGGCAGCCGCGGCTGACCGCATCCTCGAGGTCCGCGACCTGGTCAAGCACTTCCCCCTGACGAGTGGCGTCGTGCTCAAGCGGCAGATCGGCGCGATCAAGGCCGTCGACGGCGTCTCCTTCGACCTGAACAGGGGCGAGACCCTGGGCATCGTCGGCGAGTCCGGGTGCGGCAAGTCGACGCTGGCCAAGCTGCTGATGGCGCTGGAGCGGCCGACCTCGGGCTCGGTCAAGGTCAACGGGCGCGAGATCGCCAACGCCAGGGGCGGCGAGCTCAAGCGGATGCGCCGCAACATCCAGATGGTGATGCAGGATCCCTACACCTCGCTGAACCCCAGGATGACCGTCGGCGACATCGTCGGCGAGCCGTACGACATCCACACGGAGGTCGCGCCGAAGGGTGACCGTCGCAAGAAGGTGCAGGAGCTGCTGGAGGTGGTCGGCCTCAACCCCGACCACATCAACCGCTACCCGCACCAGTTCTCCGGCGGTCAGCGTCAGCGCATCGGCATCGCCAGGGGCCTGGCGCTCCAGCCCGAGGTCATCGTCTGCGACGAGCCCGTCTCGGCGCTGGACGTGTCGATCCAGGCACAGGTCATCAACCTGCTGGAGCGGCTGCAGCGCGAGTTCAGCCTGGCCTACATCTTCATCGCCCACGACCTGTCGGTGGTGCGCCACATCTCCGACCGGGTGGGCGTGATGTACCTGGGCAAGTTCGTCGAGCTCGGCAAGGACGCAGAGATCTACGACAGGCCCGCCCATCCCTACACCCAGGCGCTGCTGTCGGCCGTGCCCGTGCCCGACCCCGAGGGGCGCGAGCAGCGTGAGCGGATCATCCTGCAGGGTGACCCGCCCTCGCCCGCCAACCCGCCGTCGGGCTGCCGCTTCCGCACCAGGTGCTGGAAGGCGCAGGAGATCTGCGCCGAGCAGGAGCCGCTGCTGCAGATCAGGCCGGGCACGGCGCACGCGAGCGCGTGCCACTTCGCCGAGACGCACGACGTGGTGCACGTCAACTGAGTGAAAAGGGTGAGCCCTCGCCGGCGAGGGCTCACCCTTTCAGCGCACGGCGACGATCCCTTTCAGCGCACGGCGACGATCCCTTTCAGCGCACGGCGACGATCGCCGAGCCGTGGCCGAACAGGCCCTGGTTGACCGCGATGGCGGCCAGGGCGCCCTCGACCTGGCGGGCGCCGGCCTCTCCGCGCAGCTGCCAGGTCAGCTCGCACACCTGGGCGATGGCCTGGGCGGGGATCGCCTCGCCGAAGGAGGCCAGACCGCCGGAGGGATTCACCGGGATCCTGCCGCCGAGCGCGGTGTCGCCGGCCCTGAGCAGCTTGTCGGCCTCGCCCGTGGCGCACAGGCCGAGATCCTCCATCCAGTCCAGCTCCAGCGCCGTGGACAGGTCGTACACCTCGGCGAAGGACAGCTCCTCGGGCCCCAGGCCCGCCTCCTCGTACGCCGCCAGCGCCAGGGCCGTGCGGAAGGGGACGCTCTCCCGCACGGGCGGGTCGGTGGCGAAGTCGGGCAGGTCGAGAACGGTCTTGGGATAGGTCGGGGTGACCGTGGAGATCGCGGCGAGCGTGACGGGGGAGCGGACGCCCAGCCTGCGCGCGTAGGCGGCGGAGGCGAGTACCACCGCCGCGCCGCCGTCGGAGGTGGCGCAGATGTCCATGAGCCTCAGCGGATCGGCGACCATCGGTGAGGCGAGCACCTGCTCGACGGTGACGGGCGTGCGGTAGCGGGCGTTGGGGTTCAGCGCTCCCGCCAGCGCGTTCTTGACCTTGACGGCGGCGAAGTCGGCGGGTGTCGAGCCGTACAGGGCCATCCGCCTGCGGGCGTAGAGCGCGAAGTAGGCCGGGTTCGTGGCGCCGAGGAGGCGGAAGCGCAGCCAGTCGGGATCGTCCGGCCTGTCTCCTCCGACGGGGGTGAAGAAGCCCTTGGGGGTGGAGTCGGCGCCGACCACCAGGGCGACGTCGCACAGGCCTGCGAGGATCCTGGCGCGGGCCAGGTCCACGGCCTGGGCGCCTGAGGCGCACGCCGCGTAGCAGGAGGCGACGCGGGCGCCCGACCAGCCGAGCGCGCGGGCGTAGGTCGCGCCCGCGACGAAGCCGGGGTAGCCGTTCCTGATGGTGTCGGCGCCCACCACGAACTGCACGTCGGACCAGGCGACGCCGGCGTCGGCGAGCGCGGCCCTGGCGGCGGCCACGCCGTACTCCTGGAAGGGCCTGCCCTGCTTGCCCCACGGGTGCATGCCCGCGCCGATCACGACCACGCTCATCGCGGCGGCCCCCACATCCACACGCTCGGCCCGTCGGCGAGCGTGCCCTGTGTCAGTTCCAGCTCCATGCCGACCCGCAGGTCCTCGACGGCCAGGCCCTTGACCTGGCCGAGCACCACGATGCGCTCGCGTTCCAGCTCCACGGCCGCCAGCGTCACCGGCACGTACGGCTCGGCGGACACGAACGGCGCGGGCGGCGGATAGCAGGCGTTGGTGTAGGACCACACGGTGCCGCGTCTGGACAGCCGCTCCTCCACGAGCTCCTCGCCCTCGCAGCGCGGATCGCGGCAGAAGCCGTGGTGCGGAGGGAAGAAGACGGCCTGGCATGAGGTGCAGCGGGTGCCGAGCAGGTGGGTGCCGTCGAACCAGCCGGGGATCATAGAAGGCAGTATCACACAAGCGCTTGCTAGGTTCCTAGCGTCGTCCGCGCCCGCCGAGGACCACGACCCTGGCGGCCATCGCCGTCGCGAGCGCGAGCAGGGCGCTGATCACGACGGCCCTGGAGTCGGGGGCGGCCGTCGCAGGGCCGCCGCCGAAGTAGGGGGCCAGGCGCCGATTCTCGGCTGGTGAGCGGCTGGCCAGGCGTTCGGCGGCGTCGAGGGCCAGGGCCGCGTTCACGACCCCGTGCCCGTATGACCTGCTGTGCCCCTTCCTGCCCGCGCTGGCCTCGATCGCCCGGCGTACCTGTAAGGGGGTCAGGCCGGGCTGGGCGGACCTGATGAGCGCGGCGATGCCCGCCACCATCGCGGCGGCCGAGCTGGTGCCGTCGCCGATCACGTAGGAGTCGGAGCCGTCGGCGCTGACGATCTGGCTGCCCGGCGCGACCACCGACAGGTACTCCCTGCGGTTGGAGAAGCCGGCCACCTTCAGCTTCCTGTCCACGGCGCCGACCGCGATCACGCCTGGGTAGGCGGCGGGGAAGTTCTTCTTGTTGGGTCCGTCGCCGTCGTTGCCCGCCGAGGCGACCAGGACCGCGCCGGCCGCCAGGGCGTACTGCACCGCCTCCTCCTCGTCCGCCGAGCCCTCCCACGTGCCGCTCCCGCCGCCGAGCGACATGCTGATCACCTTGGCGCCGTGGTCGACGGCGTAGCGGATCCCCCTGGCCAGGGAGTCGCGTCCGCGGGCCCTCGTGCGCTGCTGCTCGCGACGCGGGTCGTCGTTCTCCAGCGTGACGCGCACCGACAGCACGGTGGACTCGGGAGCGATGCCGATGACCCCCTCCGCCCTGTCCTCGCCGTGCCCGCGACCGGCGATCAGACTGGCCATCGCCGTGCCGTGGTGCCCCCAGCGGTCCCTGCCCGTCTGCCCTGTGAGGTCGGGGCCCTTGACGACGGCGCCGGCGAGGTCGGGGTGGCGGGCGTCGACACCGGTGTCGAGCACCGCCACCGTCACGCCCCTGCCCTTGCTGACCTGCCACGCCTTGGCCATGTCGAGCGGCGCGAGCTGCCACTGCCGTTCGCGGGCGGTGGCGGCCACGTCGTCGGCCGCGGTGGGCGCGCTCGTGACGAGCAGCAGGACCGCCAGCAGCCCCGTGAACACCGTCCTCATCCGGTGAGCCGCCGATGGAGCGCCCTGGCGAGCTGCTCGGCCACGCCGCGCAGGCGTGGCGTGGCGGCCATGCCCCTGGTGTACGGCCTGCCGTCGCTGTAGCCGGCGGCGGTGAGCACGACGTAGCGATCTCGCCCGCTCTCCCTCGCGCCGGTGATGTACTGGCGCTGCCCGAACAGCTCGGCGGGGCCGCCCTGGACGGGGTAGGGCCGCACGGTGGCGGGCCTCGGGTCCGGCCTCCGCCCGGCGGGCGGCGCGCTCGGCCCCGCGGGTGGCGGGCCGGTGAGGACGGCGATGCCCGCCGTGGCGACGAAGGTCTGGGTGCTCTCGGTGTAGGTGGCGCGCAGGGCGGTCACGCAGCCGGGCAGGCGGGCGCCGTCCTGGAAGGCGGCGCACGGGGACTCGGGGGCGATGCCGACCAGCACGTAGGTGGTGCGGGCGCCTGAGGGGGTGGTGCCCGGCAGCTGGGCGGGGAAGATCTCGGCGGCGGGCCACAGGCGCCAGCGGTCGGACACGGCCGGCTCGGCCGGTGGCCAGAGCATGGTCATGATGGGGATCAGAGCGATGGACAGTCGGATCACGTCGACCTCGAAGGGAGGGGGAGAGGGACGCATTCGCGGTGCATTCTGGCACGCGACCGATGATTCAATCCGACGGTTCGGTAAACAGTCCGATACGCGGAGTAGTCGCCACTTTCACCCCTTCAACCACATCCACCCCCTTTGTCCCCTCGTTCACCGGAGGTCAGGGGAGGCGGACCTTGGCGGCAGCAGGCTTTGTCCCGCGCCCGCGCCCGAGGGTCAGGGAAGGGCGGAGAGGCGGACCCGGGGGGCAGGCTTCGCCACGCCCGTGCAGGGTCAGGGGAGGGCGGAGAGGCGGACGTGGGCGCCGGGCGGCAGGCCGAGTCGCTGGGCGGCGTCGCCCGAGTTCACGGCCAGCGCGATGAGGCCGGCCGAGTCGGTGAAGGCCACCAGGTCACCGGGAGGCACCGCGGAGAACGACTCGCGGAAGGGCAGGGCGAGCTGCCTGCGCCCGAGCCGCACTCCCACCGTGTCGCCCACGCGGACGCCGAGCGCGGCGAGGTCGCCGGCGGGGATGGACAGCTGGGTGTTGCCGTAGCGGTCCACCGAGACGACCTCGCCCTCCACCGCCCCCTCACGCAGGTGCGAGGTGGGCGAGGGCAGGGAGACCAGGCGCTCCAGTGACATCTCCGGCCCGACCTCGGCCAGCTTGCGCCCCATGCACAGGTGCGCGGCCACGGGCGAGAACACGTCGCGGCCGTGGAAGGTCGGCGAGACGGGGCTGAGGAACAGCTCGGTGTTGGTTATCTCGTAGGCGGCCAAGGCGCCCCCGCTGGCCCCGATCGCCCAGGAGAGCAGGCCGTTGTCGGGCCCGATGAAGATCCGGTCGCCGGCCTCGACCGCCACCGCGCGGCGGGCGCCTCCCGTGCCAGGGTCCACGATCCCGACATGGACGCCCGCGGGCAGGTAGGGAATGGTCTGCGCGAGAATCGCCGCACCCCTGCGCACATCGCCCGACGGCACCAGATGGCACACGTCGATCACGCGGGCCTGTGGCGCGATCCTGGCCATCACTCCGTGACAGGCCGCCACGTATCCGTCTTCGAGGCCGTAATCGGTGAGAAGGGAGATGACAGGGCTCACACTTGGCGACTGTACGTCTCCGCAACCGTCGTGAACACCCGCACTTGGGAGATTACGATGGGCCACGGGCCGCGCTGACCGAGGAGGAGACCATGGACACTGCACCGGTAAGCGGTGACAGTGCTGCCCAGGAACCGCCGCGCAAGCCCCTGTCCGAGCGCGACCTCCAGCTCCTCGCCTTCGAGCGCCAGTGGTGGCGTCACGCGGGCGCCAAGGAGCACGCCATCCGCGAGACCTTCGGGTTCTCCGCCACCCGCTACTACCAGTTGCTGGGTGATCTCATCGACAGGCCGGAGGCGATGGAGCACGACCCGATGCTGGTCAAACGCCTGCGCAGGCTGCGGGCGAGCAGGCAGAAGGAACGTGCGGCCCGCAGACTGGGCATGCGCCCCTGACTGCCTGGGTACGGCAGGCGCGTGATGAACAATCCAGCAATTCACGCCATGGTGCGCGATCCTGGCGGCGCGGTGATCGGGCTCGACTTCGACGGCACGCTCGCGCCGATCGTTCCCGATCCCGACGACGCCAGGATCCACCCCGCCGCCCCCGGTGTGCTCGCCGAGCTGGGCAGCCTGGTGAAGGCCGTGGTCATCGTGACGGGCAGGCCCGCGGCCACCGCGATCAGGTACGGCCCAGGCCTGGAGAAGGTCCCTGGCCTGGTGGTGCTCGGCCACTACGGCTTCGAGCGGTGGGAGGGCGGGAGAGCGAGCGCGCCCCCGCCGCCCCCCGGCGTCCTGCACGCGGAGGCCGCGCTGCCGCTCCTGCTGCAGCGGCTCGGCGTGGAGGGCGTGACGATCGAGGACAAGCAGCGGGCGGTGGCGGTGCACACCAGGCGCGCCCCCGACCCCCAGGGAACCCTTGAACGGCTGCGCGAGCCACTGGCGAAGCTGGCGGCCGCGCACTCCCTGGTCGTGGAGCCGGGCAGGATGGTCCTCGAGCTGAGGCCGCCCGGCATGGACAAGGGCCACGCGCTCGACCTGTTCCTGGCCGAGCGCGCGGCTCGCTCGGTGATGTTCGTGGGTGACGACCTGGGCGACCTGCCGGCCTTCGCGGCGGTGCGGGCCTCGGGGCTGCCCGGTGTGGCCGTGTGCAGCGGCTCTGCGGAGGTGACCGAGCTGGCCGCGCGCGCCGACCTGGTCGTCGACGGGCCCGACGGGGTCGTCGCGCTGCTGGCCGAGCTGGCCGCGGCCATCAGCGATTCGTCTGCAAGCGGGGCGCGCTAGCCTCGCGCGCATGTTGATGACGCTGGCCGTCACGGCCTCGCTCGTGCTGTCAGGCACCCCCTCCGCCGCCGAGCCGGTCTCCTTCCGCGGCGCCACGATCCAGGTCCCCTCCTCGTGGAAGGTCAGGAAGACCGACTGGGGAGCCCTCCACGTGCTCACCGGGGGCTGCGGCCGCCGCGCCATGGAGTGCAGGGGGTTCTGGCTGCTCGGCCCCTCGGGCATCAAGCACGCCTCGGAGAACAACCCGTTCAGGGTCGACCAGCCGTACCACCCGAGCAGCGGCGTGATGCCGTGCACGCACGACAAGCGCTACTACTCCTCTCCCATGCCGGCCAAGCCGAGCGTCTCGGGGCTGCGGCAGGTCGGCAGCGGACACAAGGCCTACTACCGGCAGTGGAAGGTCACCTGTCACACCGAGCGGGGCAGGCCGACGAAGATCTCCTATCCGCAGCGGATCTGGTACCTGCCGTCGTCGAAGATCCTCGTCGTCGACGAGTGGGACACCCCGGGCCTCGGGGCGATGCTCAGGCGCGCGTCCTGGCGCTGAGCACGCCGCCGACCGCCACCGCGACCAGCGCGGGGACGATGAGGAAGGCGGTGTGCGTGCCGAAGCCGTCGGCCAGCGCGCCGAGCGCGAACGGCCCCGCGCCCATCGCCATGCCCGCCCAGACGGGCGAGGCGGCCGCGGCGAGGTCGGGGCGGTCGCCCGACGCGGCGATCACCCCGGCCATCGCCAGGGGGAAGTGCATGGAGGCGCCGAGCCCGCAGATCACCAGCCCCGCGTAGGCCACGAGTGGCTGCGTGCTCAGCCAGAACAGCAGCCAGCCCGCCGCCGTCACCCCCAGCGCGCCCACCAGCACTCTGGCGGGCGACACGCGCAGCGCCAGCCGCGCGCCCGCGAACCTGCCGATCGCGAGCCCGCCGATGAAGGCGGTCAGCCCGGTGGCCGCGGTCGCGGCGCTGAGCCCCGTACGGCCCGCCAGCAGTTCGGCGCCGAACAGGTTGAAGCAGAACTCGATCGCCACGCAGCACGACAGCACCCCGCAGGCCACGTGGAAGCGCCAGTCCGGCCTGCCCGTGACTCTGGCAGGGACCGCGGGCCCTTCGCCCAGCCTGGTCCTGCCCACCGTGACGATCAGCAGTGCGGTGAGGGCGGGGGTGAACAGCAGGGCGGCCCGCCAGCCGAGCGCCGACTGGGCGGCGAGGCTGAGCAGGAAGGTGGAGGCCACGCCCACGACGACGGCGATCGCGTTGGCCTCGCTGATCGCGGCGGGGCCCGCGGGTCCGTGGTGGTCGCTGAGCGCGGCCATCGCGGTGTAGAGCATGACCGAGCCGAACCCTCCGGCCAGCGCGAAGCCCAGGAGCGTGAAGGGGAGCGAGGCGGACAGCATGACGAGCGTGACGCCGGCGTTCATCCCCGCCAGGCCGATCCAGATGACCAGGCGCCTGCCGTACGCGCGGGTGAGGAAGGGGAGGGCCAGGCCCGCGACGATGGTGGCGGCGGCCATGGCGGTGCCGTGCAGGGCGCCGACGGCGGCCGAGACCCCCAGGTCGACGCGGAGCAGGGGGAGCGCGGCGCTGAGACCGTAGACGAAGGTCGCGAACACGCTCATCTGGAGGTAGATGAACCAGGTGACGGTGTCTCTGGATAACGTCCTAGATGCTGGCAAGCTGCTCGCCGAGCCATCGCTGCGGGGGCAGCGCGGTGGCGGCGGCCTTGAGCCTCGCGCCGCGCCTCATCCGCTCCTCTTCCGGCATCTCCAGGCCCGTGAGCAGGGCGCGCGCCGTCTCGCAGACGTCGTAGGGGTTGACCACGAGCGCGTCGGCGCCGAGTTCGGCGGCCGCGCCCGCCTCGCGCGAGAGGACCAGCGCGCAGCGCGGCGACAGGATCGGGCCCTCCTTGGCGACCAGGTTCATGCCGTCGCGGATGGGGTTGACCAGCAGCACGTCGGCCAGGCGGTAGGCGGCGAGCGAGCGCGGATAGTCGTCGTTGACGTTGAGGATCAGCGGGTCCCAGTCCTCGGTGGCGTACTCGTCCTCGATCTCCTTGGCGCAGCGCTGCACGGCCGCGGTGTACTCCCGGTACTCGGGCAGGTCGTGCCGCGAGGGGTAGGCGAAGGCCAGGTGCACCACGCGCCCGTGCCACTCGGGGTGCGCGGCGAGGAACTCCCTGTAGGCCAGCAGGCCGCGGACGATGTTCTTCGACAGCTCGGTGCGGTCGATGCGGACGATCAGCTTGCGGTCGCCCACCTGCTCCCTGAGCGCGGCCATGTGCGACTCGACGTCGGGTTCGCAGGCCCTCTTCCACAGCTTCTCGCCGTCGACCCCGAGCCCGTGGACGCCGATGCGCGTGATGCGCCCCTCGTGGGAGACCGTCCTGCCGGAGACCTTGGCGTTCAGCAGGCTCTCGCAGCAGTCCATGAACGCGCGGGCCCATCGCTCGGTCAGGAACCCGGCGTGGTCGGCGCCCAGGATGCCCTCGAGCACCTCTCTCGCGACCTCGTCGGGCAGCAGGGAGAAGTACTCGGGAGGCGCCCACGGGGTGTGGCTGAAGTGCGCGATACGCAGGTCGGGACGCTCGGCACGGAGCATCGCGGGAGTGAGCGTCAGATGGTAGTCCTGCACCATCACCCTGGCGCCGTGGCCGGCCTCCTCCGCCAGCGCCAGCGCGAAGGCGCCGTTGTAGTCGCGGTAGGACTCCCACTCCTTCTCGAACCTGGAGCCGAAGTGGGGCGCGTTCGGGATGTCGTAGAGGAGGTGGTTGACGAACCAGAGCGTGGAGTTGGCCACCGCGTTGTAGGCGCGGTGGAAGGTGGCGGGCGGGATGTCCAGCATGCGCAACTTGCCGGTGTCGTAGCCGGCGTGGTCGAGGCGGCCACCGGGAGCCAGCCGTACGGCACTGCGGTCGCCGTCGGACAGCGCGGCGCAGACCCAGAGCACGCCTTCCTCTCTGGCCACCCCTGAGAGCCCTGAGACCAGGCCTCCCCCGCCGCGTTTCATGGTCAGCTCGCCGCCGTCGGAGACAGTGAAGGAGACCGGACCCCTGTTGGAGGCCACCAGGACGCTGTTCATGTGAACAACCATGACGCCCGACCATAGGATCTCGCTATGGCCCTAGATGAGCTAACCGAGGAACTGGCCCGCTCCGCGGCGGGCGGCGACCATCGCGCGCTTGGCGAGCTCCTGAAGCGCATCGAGCCCGACGTGCTGCGCCACTGCGCGCGCATCCTCCCCTACCACCAGGACGCCGAGGAGGCGTGCCAGGACACCCTGCTCGCGGTGGCCCGCAACATCGGCCGCTTCGAGGGCAGGGCCAGGTTCAGCACCTGGCTGCACATCGTCACCGCCAACTGCGCGCGCACCACCTACCGGTCGCTGAAGCGCAGGGCCGCCGAGCAGACCTCGGAGGAGCTGCCCGTCCAGAAGCCCGACGTACGGCGGGTCAGCGTCATCGCCGGTTCGCGGCTCGACCTGCTCGACGCCATGGAGGCGCTGGAGGCCGACAAGCCCGACCTGGCCCAGGCGCTGGTGCTGCGCGACATCGTCCAGCTCGACTACAACGAGGTCGCCGAGCAGCTCGGCATCCCGCTCGGCACCGCCAAGTCGCGCATCCACCAGGCGCGCAAGTACGTGCAGGCCGCGCTCGGTGATACTTATCGTCTCAGCTAGCGAGACGGTAGCCCGTGTCGCGAGCGTGGCCGGGTATGGTGATTGCCATAACTGAATATTGCTCATCCAGAGGGGTGGAGGGACCGGCCCTGCGAAGCCCCGGCAACCCTCCCGGACTGAACTCGTGAAGTGACGAGGCCGGCCGGGACAGGTGCCAATTCCGGTCTGTGGCCAAGGTGGTCGCAGACGAAGATGAGGGAAGGCCTCGCTTCATGTCGCTTGATTTCGGTCCTGCCGTCGCTCTGTCCTGCCGCGAGTGCGGCACCCGCTACGACCTGGGCCCGAGCTTCGCCTGCCTGGAGTGTTTCGGGCCACTCGAAGTGGCCTACTCCTTCGGATCCGTCACCCGTGAGGACATCGCGGCGGGTCCCGCGAACATCTGGCGTTACCGCTCGCTGCTGCCCGTCCCCACGGACGTGACCTCCAAGCAGAACATGAACCCTGGCTGGACGAAGCTTGTCAAGGCCGACAACCTGGGCAAGGTCCTCGGCCTGCGCGACCTGCACGTCAAGGACGACTCGGGCAACCCCACCCACTCCTTCAAGGACAGGGTGGTGGCCATCGCCGTCGAGGCGGCGCGCAACTTCGGCTTCCACACCCTTTCGTGCTCCTCCACCGGCAACCTGGCCGGAGCGGTGACCGCAGCGGCGGCCCGCGCGGGGCTCGACGCGTGCGTGTTCATCCCCGCCGACCTCGAGCAGGCGAAGATCGCCATGGCCAGGGTCTTCGGCGGCAAGCTGATCGGCATCGACGGCACCTACGACGAGGTCAACCGCTTCTGCTCCGAGCTCATCGGCGACCCGCTCGGCGACAAGTGGGGGTTCGTCAACGTCAACCTGCGGCCTTACTACGCCGAGGGGTCGAAGACGCTGGCCTACGAGATCGCCGAGCAGCTCGGCTGGGAGCTGCCCGACCAGATCATCATCCCGGTGGCCTCCGGCTCGCAGCTCACGAAGATCGACAAGGGCTTCAAGGAGCTGATCTCGCTCGGGCTCGTCGAGGACAAGCCCTACAAGATCTTCGCGGCGCAGGCGGCGGGGTGCTCGCCGGTCTCCACGGCCTTCAAGGCGGGGCACGACGTGGTCCAGCCGGTCAAGCCGAACACCATCGCCAAGTCGCTGGCCATCGGCAACCCCGCCGACGGGCCCTACGTGCTCGACATCGCCCGCCGTACGGGCGGGGCGGTGGAGGACGTCACCGACACCGAGGTGGTGTCGGCGATCAAGCTGCTCGCCTCGACCGAGGGCATCTTCGCGGAGACCGCGGGCGGGGTGACGGTCGGTGTGCTGAAGAAGCTCGTCGAGAGCGGGCGGCTCGACCCGTCGCTCACGACCGTGGTCCTCAACACCGGCGACGGGCTCAAGACGCTCGACGCCATCGCGGACGACGCCGCTCCCACGGCTGTGATCCGGCCGTCCCTCGACGCGTTCCGCGCGGCTGTCTGAAAGGAAAGGTACAAGTCATGAGCGTTTCGGTGCGGATTCCCACCATTCTGCGCACGTACACCGGCGGTAACGCGGAGGTGAGTGGCGAGGGCGACACTCTTCGTGAGGTGCTGCAGAAGCTCGATGCCGACTATCCCGGTATCGGTGCGCGAATTTTGGATGAATCGGGCAAGATTCGCCGTTTTGTTAACGTTTATGTGGGAGAAGAGGACGTCCGTTTTGTAGGCGGACTCGACAGCGCCACTCCGGCGGGAGCGCAGATCTCCATCATCCCGGCCGTGGCCGGCGGCTGACGCTTTCCTTGCCGACGACGCCCGTGGGGGGTTATGCCCCTCGCGGGCGTTTTTGGTGTTCAGGCCGTCACGAAAGTGGAATGTTTAACTACCTTTTTCGTGACGGGAAGAATGCCCGCTCGATTGACTCTGTTGTCCTACGGGTTTGCACAGGTATGGTCGAGGGCGATCGTCCGGCTGATTTCCCCATAAGTCATGCCGGTCGCGGATCTCGCGAGTGGAATGGGCGAGGTCCGGAGCCCAGTAAGAGGAGTCGGAAGTGGCGCAGGGCACCGTCAAGTGGTTCAACGCGGACAAGGGCTACGGCTTCATCGCGGTAGACGGTGGTAAAGATGTGTTCGTCCATTACTCAGCGATCATGATGGATGGCTACCGGTCGCTCGAACAGGGCCAGCGCGTCGAGTTCGAGATCACCCAGGGCCAGAAGGGTCCCCAGGCGGAGGCGGTCAGGGCGGTCTGACGCCCCACGTCGCCGGTATGCGCGGGCAGCTCACACGGCAACGCAGTCCGTGCGGATCTGCCACGTCCTGTACGTCGACTCAGCAGGCCCGATCCGCGTCAGCCGGTCGGGCCTGTGGCCATAGTCTGGGGCATGACCTGGGCATGTGTGTCGCTGGCTTGCACTCGACAGGGTAGAGTGCTAAACAGTTCGTTGGCACTCTCGTTGTGAGAGTGCCAGACACCGGGATCGAGACGATGGGGTCCGCCGAATGGAGTCGGACCCATGCCGTCGCGGGCGTCGGCTCGGTCCGCTGAAAGCCACCCTGCATCTGGGAGGTCTAGCCTTATGGCAGCCAAGATGATCGCGTTTGACGAGGACGCCCGGCGCGGTCTCGAGCGCGGTATGAACCAGCTCGCCGACGCCGTCAAGGTGACCCTCGGCCCCAAGGGCCGTAACGTCGTGCTGGAAAAGAAGTGGGGCGCTCCCACGATCACCAACGATGGTGTATCCATCGCCAAGGAGATCGAGCTCGAGGACCCGTGGGAGAAGATCGGCGCTGAGCTGGTCAAGGAAGTCGCCAAGAAGACGGACGACGTCGCGGGTGACGGCACCACCACCGCCACCGTGCTCGCCCAGGCGCTGGTCCGTGAGGGCCTCCGCAACGTCGCCGCCGGCGCCAACCCGATGTCCCTGAAGAAGGGCATCGAGGCGGCTGTCGAGCGCGTCAGCGAGGAGCTCTCCAAGCTGGCCAAGGACGTGGAGACCAAGGAGCAGATCGCTTCGACGGCCTCCATCTCCGCCGGTGACGTCGAGATCGGCAACCTCATCGCCGAGGCGATGGACAAGGTTGGCAAGGAAGGCGTCATCACCGTCGAGGAGAGCAACGCTTTCGGCCTCGAGCTCGAGCTCACCGAGGGCATGCGCTTCGACAAGGGTTACAACTCCGGTTACTTCGTGACCGACCCCGAGCGTATGGAAGCTGTCCTTGAGGACCCCTACATCCTCATCGTCAACTCCAAGGTCTCGGCCAACAAGGACCTGCTGCCCCTGCTCGACAAGGTCGTGCAGGCCGGCAAGCCGCTGCTGATCATCGCTGAGGACGTCGAGGGCGAGGCTCTGGCCACCCTGGTCGTCAACAAGATCCGCGGCCTGTTCCGCTCCGTGGCCGTCAAGGCTCCGGGCTTCGGTGACCGTCGCAAGGCCATGCTGGGTGACATCGCGACCCTGACCGGTGGTCAGGTCATCGCCGAGGAGGTCGGTCTCAAGCTCGAGTCCGCCACCCTCGACCTGCTGGGCCGCGCGCGCAAGGTCGTCGTCACCAAGGACGAGACCACCATCGTCGACGGCGCCGGTGACGCCGAGCAGATCGCGGGCCGGGTCAACGAGATCCGTGCCGAGATCGAGCGCACCGACTCCGACTACGACCGCGAGAAGCTCCAGGAGCGCCTGGCCAAGCTCGCCGGTGGCGTCGCCGTCATCAAGGCGGGTGCCGCGACCGAGGTCGAGCTCAAGGAGCGCAAGCACCGCATCGAGGACGCCGTTCGCAACGCGAAGGCGGCCGTCGAGGAGGGCATCGTCCCCGGCGGTGGCGTGGCGCTGCTGCAGGCCGGCACCAAGGCGTTCGACAAGCTCGAGCTGTCGGGCGACGAGGCCACCGGTGCGGCGATCGTGCGCAAGGCTCTTGAGGAGCCGCTGAAGCAGATCGCGATCAACGCCGGCCTCGAGGGCGGCGTCGTGGTGGAGAAGGTCCGCAACCTGACTCCGGGTGAGGGCCTCAACGCCGCGACCGGCGAGTACGTCAACATGTTCGAGTCGGGCATTCTCGACCCGGCCAAGGTGACGCGCTCCGCGCTGCAGAACGCCGCCTCCATCGCGGCGCTGTTCCTCACCACCGAGGCTGTCATCGCCGAGAAGCCGGAGAAGAACCCGGCAGCTCCCGCGGGCATGCCCGGCGGCGGAGACATGGACTTCTAAGTCCGCAACAAAGAGGGCGACCCTTCGGGGTCGCCCTTTTTCGCGCATACCGCAGTATGCTTCTTTTATGGCTGACACGACCCGCATCACGGTCACCCTCCCTGCCGAACAGGTGGCAGAGCTGAAGAAGCTCACCGACAACGTCTCCGGCTACGTGGCTGAGGCGGTCGCTCGTCAGCTCAGGCATCAGTTGCGCGGCGCCGAGTTGCAGCGGTACCAGGAGCAGCACGGCGAGTTTACCGACGAGGAGATGGCGGAGGCCACGGCGCGCATCTTCGGCGCCACGGCCTCCCGTGGTTCGGCGGATGCGTCTTGATCGGCCACATCGAAACGATCGTTCTCGACGCCGAGGGTTTGTCCGCATGGATGGCGCAGGATCGCAAGATCATCGCCATGATGCGGGTGTTCCAGGAGATCGGCAGCGAGTTCGTCGTCAGTGCGAACACCATCGTCGAGGTCAGCCATGCGCGAGTGAACCTTCAGCGACTGCAGTGGGCGCTGTCGCTGGTGAAGGTGGAGCCCGTCACGGAGGCCTCTGCGAAGGCGGCGGCGAAGCTTCTCAAGGCGGCCGGACTGCACGGCCACAAGTACGCCGTCGACGCGTCCGTCGCCGAGGTGGCTCTGCGTCAGCCAGGGCCTGTCGCCATGCTCACATCTGACCTGGATGACATGGCACGGCTGTGCGACGGCAGAGTTCGACTCATCGGCTGCTAGGGAGGGGCTTGACCCAGCGGCCCCACTGGGGCTGGCGGGAGTAGCCTGCGGCCCGCCAGGCGTGGTGGGCGAGCGTGTTGTCGTCGAGCACCATCGCGTCGGCCCTGAACGCGCCGAACGTCGCGAACCGCTCCTCGGCCCGCCGGATGAGCGCCGCGCCGATGCCCCTGCGCCGGTGCCCTGGATGGACGGCCAGGCGGTACAGATGCGCCCGCCAGCCGTCCCAGCCCGCGATCAGCGTGCCGACCAGGTGGCCGTCGTCCTCGGCGAGCAGCAGAGCCTCGGGGTCACGCTCCACCAGCGCCACGACCTTGTCCGCGGAGTCGTGGCGGTCGGTGCCCTCGGCGGCCTCCAGCCAGAACGCCAGGACGGCGGGGATGTCGTCCGCTCCGCCGAACCGTACTTTCACCTCAGACCTGCTCATGCCCCGCGAAGCTACCAGAACAGGGTGGTGAGGGCCCCGGGGTGGGTCCCCGGGGCGCGGACGTCCTTATGCCAGCTGGGCGGGGAGTGGCTTGGCGTGCAGGACGGTCAGGGAGGAGACCGCGCGGGTCAGCACCACGTACAGGCGGGCCAGGCCGCGCGGCTCGGCCGCGACGATGTCGGAGGGTTCGACCACGATGACGTGGTCGTACTCGAGACCCTTGGCCAGGGTGGCGGGGATGACCAGCAGGCGGTGTTCCTCGGTGGAGTCGGGGCCGAGGACGGCGTGCGGAAGGCCGGCGAGCTCCTGGGACACCGTCTCGACGAGGGAGTCGGGGACGATGACGCCGATCGAGCCCTCCCTGGTGAGTGCCTCACGGACCGCTTCGAGGACCTGGCCGTCCTGCCGTACTGACAGGGAGCCGAGGCCGGGACGAAGGGAGCGAGGGGCGGCGAGGTCGGGGGCGATCGAGGGGAGCAGCTGGGCGGCGTAGTCGAGCACCTCGCGGGGGACGCGGAAGCCCAGCGTGAGCTCGGTGACCTCGCCCGCCTCCTGGCCGAGGTGCCGGAGCACGCTCTTCCACGAGCGGGTGGACCACGGGGTGGTGCCCTGGGCGAGGTCGCCGAGGACGGTGGCCGAGCCGTTGCGGCAGCGCCGCCCCAGCGCCCGCAGCTGCATCTCCGACAGGTCCTGCGCCTCGTCCACGACCAGGTGGCCGAGGGAGGGGGTGCGCTCGATCAGGTCGGCCAGCTCGTCGAGCAGGGCGGCGTCTGCCACCGACCACTTGGCGGACTTCCACGAGTGGTGGGGCTTGCTCCAGAGCAGCAGCTCCTGCTCCTCCTGGGACAGGTCCGACCTGGCCGCCGCGGCCAGGAAGTCGGGGTCCGACAGCAGGCGGTGGAGCACCTGGGCGGGGGTCAGCTTGGGCCACACCGACTCGACCAGCTGCTTGACCGGCTTCGACCTGGCCACCGCGTCCTGCACCCTGTCGTCGGGGGAGTCGCCGCGCTGTTCCATCCGTACCAGCACCTGGTGGGCCAGGCGCTGAGCCAGGGCGGCGCGGCCGGGGCCGTACCTGGTGGTGCCGCGCAGCGAGGCGACCATCTCGCGCACCTCGTAGTCGGCCACCCTGAAGCGATGGACGCCCTTGGTGTAGACGAGGCCCTCGGTGGGCTTCACGATGTGCAGCCAGAGCGCCCGCTCCAGCACCTTGGCCATACGGGCGTCGCCCTTGGCGGCCGCCACCTCGGGCCGCTCGGGCGCGTCGTAGGAGCCGAGCAGCTCGGCGACGGTGGTCTGGTCGACCTTGACCTCGCCGAGGGCGGGAAGGACGGAGGAGATGTAGGACAGGAACGCCTTGTTCGGCCCGACGATCATGACGCCGGCGCGGGCCAGCTTCTCGCGGTGGGTGAACAGCAGGTAGGCGGCTCGGTGCAGGCCCACGGCGGTCTTGCCGGTGCCGGGGGCGCCCTGGACGCAGACGGTCTGCGTCAGCGCCGAGCGGACGATCTCGTCCTGGTCGGGCTGGATGGTGGCGACGATGTCGCGCATCGGACCGGTACGGGGGCGCTCGATCTCCTGGGTGAGGATCTTCGAGGGGCCGAGCTCGCCCCCTTCGGCCAGGGGCTCGTCTTCGAAGGCGGTGAGGTCGCCGCCCTGGTAGCCGAAGCGGCGCCGCCGTACGACGCCCATGGGGTCGGAGGGGCTGGCCTGGTAGAAGGCGCGGGAGACGGGGGCGCGCCAGTCGATGACCAGCGCGCGGCTGCCGCCGTCGTGGACGTGGCGGCGGCCGACGTAGATCGTGGCGGGCAGCTCGTCGCCGGCCTCGAGCCTTCCCTCGAGGTCGTCCGCGAGCTCTTCCTCGGTGGCGCGGTCGAGGCGGCCGAAGAACAGCGGGGTGTCGGGGTGGTCGGCGAGCGCGGCCACGCGCTGGTCGAGCAGCGACTGGAGGATCTGCTGCGAGACCCAGTCGCCCGCGGCGTCCGACGACAGCGACTGGGCGTGTTTGCGCATCGCTCTGAGCGCATCGCGGGACTCGGAGAGATGGGCTCGCTCGGCGGCGAGCACATCGGTGGGTATGTCGGGGGCCAACTGGTGTCCGGGCATGCGAAAGCGCCTCCCTATTCGTCGACGGAGGTGGTAAACAAGGCAGCGAATCGACTAGCTTACCGGCGAGGTCGGAGGCTTCCCATTCATTAATGCAGGAGGCAGTGTGAGGATCTCCCCGGTCATCCCGACCGTCGCCAGCCTCCTGCTGGCCGCCCTGTGGGGGCTGTCGGTCTTCGCCGGCTGGGGGCTCGAGGCGTTCTGCACCGACGAGGAGAGCTCGGCCGCGTGCGCGAGGCGCCTCGACACCGTCTCCACGGTCTCGGGGCTGTTCGCGGTCCTGGCGGCCTGCCTCACCGTGGGAGCGTGGCTGTTTCCGCTCCGATTCTGGGCGCTGATGGGGGGCGCGGTGCTGTCATGGCTGGCCGCGGCGGGTGTCCTGTTCTTCGGCGGGATGCTCGCCCAGTGATCGGCCGGGCGGTGGGTACGATGATCGGCGGCGCATCGTCCCAGTAATCGCAGGCCAAAAAGCGAAAAATCGGGGCATGTCCCGTTGATTCGGCGGATCATGGGGGTATGTGGCATCGCGACAGGTGTCGCCGGTAGGGGGTGGTCCAATTGTCGAAGGCCCGCGGAGTTTCGTGGACTTAGTGGTACGGCTCGCGCGAGACCTTCGCGCGAGCCCTTTCATCGGTGGACGTCATCGGCGGTTCACCGGTGGACGTCGACGGCGCCTCACTGGTGGACGTCGTCGGCGTCGATGATCTGGTAGGCGTAGCCCTGCTCGGCGAGGAAGCGCTGGCGATGGGCGGCGAACTCCTGGTCGACCGTGTCGCGGCTGACCACCGTGTAGAAGCGCGCGCCTCCGCCGTCGGCCTTGGGCCGCAGGACGCGCCCCAGCCGCTGCGCCTCCTCCTGGCGGGAGCCGAACGTGCCCGACACCTGGATGGCGACGGCCGCCTCGGGCAGGTCGATGGAGAAGTTGGCGACCTTGGAGACCACCAGGACCTGCAACTCCTTGTCGCGGAAGGCCTGGAAGAGCCTCTCCCGCTCCTTGATGCGGGTCTCGCCCTTGATCACGGGCGCGTTGAGGTGCTCGGCCAGCTCGTCGAGCTGGTCGATGTACTGGCCGATGACCAGCACCTGCTCGCCGAGGTGCCGCCTGACCAGCGCCTCTGTCACGCGCGTCTTGGACGGCGTGGTCGCGGCGAACCTGTAGCGCTCCTCGGACTCGGCCATCGCGTAGGCCAGGCGCTCCTCGTCGGAGAGCGTGACGCGCACCTCGACGCAGTCGGCGGGGGCGATCCAGCCCTGGTTCTCCATCTCCTTCCACGGCGCGTCGTAGCGCTTCGGCCCGATGAGGGAGAACACGTCGCCCTCTCTGCCGTCCTCGCGCACGAGCGTCGCGGTCAGCCCCACCCTGCGACGGGCCTGCAGGTCGGCGGTCATCCTGAAGATGGGCGCGGGCAGCAGGTGCACCTCGTCGTAGACGATCAGACCCCAGTCGCGCGCGTCGAACAGCTCCAGGTGGGCGTAGACGCCCTTCCGCTTGGTCGTCATCACCTGGTAGGTGGCGATGGTGACGGGACGGATCTCCTTCTTGGTGCCGGAGTATTCGCCGATCTCGTCCTCGGTCAGCGAGGTGCGCTTGAGCAGCTCCTGCTTCCACTGGTGGGCGCTCACCGTGTTGGTGACCAGGATCAGCGTGGTGGCCTCGGCCCTGGCCATCGCGGCCGCGCCGACGATGGTCTTGCCCGCGCCGCAGGGCAGCACGACCACGCCGGAGCCGCCGTGCCAGAAGGCGTCGGCGGCCTCCTGCTGGTAGGGGCGCAGCGCCCAGCCGTCCTGCTTGAGCTTGATGACGTGGGCCTCGCCGTCGACGTAGCCCGCGAGGTCTTCGGCGGGCCAGCCCAGCTTGAGCAGCGCCTGCTTGATGTTGCCCCGCTCGCTCGGGTGGACCGCGACGGCGTCGGCGCCGATGCGCTCGCCCAGCATCGGCTGGATCTTCCTCGAGCGCAGGACCTCCTCGAGGACGGCGCGGTCGGTCGAGGCCAGGACCAGGCCGTGCGCGGGGTCCTTCTCCAGGCGCAGCCTGCCGTAGCGCGCCATGGTCTCGGCCACGTCGACCAGCAGCGCGTGCGGCACCGGATAGCGGCTGAACCCGATGAGCGCGTCGACGACCTGCTCGGCGTCATGGCCGGCCGCTCGCGCGTTCCACAGCGCGAGCGGCGTGACGCGATAGGTGTGGACGTGCTCGGGCGCGCGCTCCAGCTCGGCGAAGGGCGCGATCGCCTTGCGACACTCGTCGGCCCGCTCGTGGTCGACCTCGAGCAGCAAGGTCTTGTCGGATTGGACGATCAGCGGGCCGTCGTTCACAGGCTTCCCCCGGGGTTGGTACTGCTACCGCATATCCAACACCCGGCGACCGACAGTTAGTCCAGGTTTCCCGAGACTCCCAGCGCGATGATGACGCCGAAGCCGAGAACGACCAGCGCGACGTTGATGCCGACGCTGATCCAGGTCCACTTCAGCAGGTTGCGTGCCTTCTCGGGGTGCGTGTCGACCTGGCCGAGCGCGATGCCCGACATGATCGCTCCCGCGATGCCGCCAGGGGTGATGTAGCAGCTCAGCGCGAGCACGATGCTGATGACCAGCGCGACGATGGCATGCGTGCGCGGGCCCTGCTGGGGCGGCGGGTAGCCGTAGCCGTAGCCGGGCGGGGGCTGCTGGCCGTACGGCGGGCCGTAGGGCTGCTGCTCACCCGAACCGTGAGGGCCCTGGTTGTACGGCGAGCCGTACGGCATCTGCTGGCCGTAGGGGCTCTGGTCGCCGGAGTTCTCTGGGGTGTAACCGCTGCTCACTGAGTCACCTTTTCGTTTTCTGGCCCGTCAACAGATATCACGAAATCAGGTGACAGTTCGGCACTCCCTAGAGAAGGCGGGCGCGCAGCGCCTTCCTGTCCAGCTTGAGCACGCTGGTCACGGGGATGTGGTCGGTGAAGTGGATCTCCCTCGGATATTTCACTCTGCCGACCCGCTCCCGCGCCCAGGCGATCAGCTCTTCCTCGGTGGCCTCGCCGCCGGGACGCAGTTGGACGAAGGCGACGACCTCCTCGCCGTGCAGAGGGTCGGGACGGCCGACCACCCCTGACATCACGACGTCGGGGTGGGCGTTCAGCGCGTCCTCCACATCGCGAGGGAAGACGTTGAAGCCGCCCCTGATGATCAGGTCCTTCTTCCTGTCCACGACGTAGAGGTAGCCGTCGTCGTCCATGCAGCCGATGTCGCCCGTGCGCAGCTCGCCGTCCACGATGGGGGAGTCGAGCCCGCCCCAGTACCCGAGCATCAGCGAGCGGCCCGCCACGCAGATCTCGCCGATGTCGCCTGCCTCCACCTCCTCGCCCTCGTCGTCCCTGATCGTGATCGTGTAGCCGGGAAGGGGCAGGCCGACGCTGCCGGGCCTGCGCCTGCCAGGAGGGTTGAAGGTGGTGACGGCGCTGGTCTCGGTCAGGCCGTAGCCCTCGAGGATCTGCACGCCAGGCATCCGCCGTTCGAACTCCCTGAGCACGTCGCGGCCCAGCGGGGCCGCGCCGCAGGTGAGATGGCGCAGGTCGGGCAGCGGGGTGTCCTCGAGCGGCTCGGCGAGCAGCATCTGGAGCATGGAGGGGACCACCGTGCCGTACTGCACGCGCTGCTCGGCGGCCAGCGACAGGAAGGCCTTCGGGTCGAACCAGCGCATCAGGACGCCCTGCTGCGGCTCGGGGGCGTGCATGCCCGCGATGGTGACGATCAGGCCATAGGCGTGGGAGAGCGGGACGGGGACGATCGCCCTGGTGACCCCTGGCTGGTAGGCCAGGTCGAAGGCGTCCTTGGCGACCTGCCAGAGACCGCCGTGGCTGAGCATGACGCCCTTCGCCCTGCCGGTGGTTCCGCCGGTGTACATCACCGCGGCCAGGTCGGAGGGGTCCCTGGGCAGCGGGCCGTGCTCGGCCTGCTCCAGCTCGTCGGTGTCCACGAAGACCCTGATCCCCTGGCCCGCGGCCTGGACGGTCTCCAGCAGCTCAGGCGAGGTGACGACCGCGGTGGCGCCGCTGTCGGACAGGATGTGGCGCAGCTCGTCGGCGCCGACCAGGAAGACCACGGGGACCACCACGGCGCCCGAGGCCCAGACGGCCTGGTAGACGACGCCGACGTCGGGGCTCGTGGCCATCATCACGACGACCCTGTCGCCGGGGCCGACGCCCGCCTCGATCAGGCCGCCTGTGACGCGTCTGGCGCGCTGGGCGAGGGTGTGGCTGCGGTGCCACTCTCCTTCGTAGAAGACCGACTCGTGGTCGTCGAACCGGCTCCACGACTCCTCGGCCAGACGGCCGAGCGTTTGTTCCTTCACACTTCTCACGGTGATCCGCACGGGCCTCCGAGTCAACCGCCCAGAGTGATCATCCGTCCGTCACTCGGGGGATCGCGGCCTACGGGAGACCCCGGTGGTCACCCCTCGGTCGTGTCTTCGAGAGCTCCTGGATCGTCGGGACGTGACAGAGGATCAGGAGAGGTTCGAGACGCCGGTGATGCGATGGAGGGCGAAGCGGTGGACGGCCGCGCGGGTCTCGTCGTAGGCCGTGAGGTAGCCGCCCTCCATCCGGGCCGGCTCCAGGATGCGGCTGGTGGCGTTGCCCTGGGAGTCGAGGTAGCCGATCCACACCCGCACCCCCTGCCTGATCGCCTCCTGCAGGGTGGAGATGGTGGCCGTGGCGGGACCGCGGGGCACCGCGCCGTCGGGCGCGTCCACAGGTCCGCGCCGGGCCTCGCCCGCCCGCATGGCCCGTACGGCCGCCGCCACCACGTCGGGGTCGAGCCCGTTGAACGACGACACCGCCCTGGCCACCGGCACGCCCTCGGTCCGCCTGGTGTCGAGCTGGGTGATGATGACGTCCCCGTCGAGTGATTCGGCGACGGGCGCGAACCCCATCGCCCTCAGCGAGTCGACGAGCGAGGCCCTGGAGGTGCGCGAGGCGATGACCGTGGGAGCCAGGCGCCTGAGCCTCAGCGGGACCGCGCGGCGGTCGGCCATGAGCTGGTCGAGCATGGAGGGGTCGTCACTGCGGATGTAGGCGCTGGCCGTACCGACGCGCATCCTGCCGTGCCTGCGCGCCACGTCCGCCACCAGGTACGACAGCGGCTGCGGCACAGGGGTGGCCGAGTGGCGGGCGAGCATGGACAGCAGCTCGTCGGCCCCCTGCCCGGCGTCGAGCGCCCGCCTGATGGAGCCCTCGCCGAACCGGTAGACGGTCGCGCCTCCCGTGGACTCCACGTCGGCGGCGAGCGTCAGCCAGCGCGCCAGGTCGCTGGTGAGCGGTCCCGGCGCGACGGCGGTGAGGTCGGCCTGGAGCAGCACGTGGTCGACGGGCTCGGGAAGCAGGGGAGCGAGGACGGCGGCGGCCTCCTTCGAGCCCGACAGCAGCGCGCGGCCGTGCGCCGACAGCACGCCGAGCCCGGTGAAGCCCAGCTGCTCGGCCTCGCGCAGGGTGAAGTCGGTCAGCTGCTCGCGCAGCGCGCCACGCCGCCTGGGCTGCTCCCAAGCCAGCCGCCGCAGCACGGACTCGCGGGACGGCGCGAGCCCGGGGGCGGTGGCGAGCACGCGCAGCGTCGCCTGCCGTACCTCGGGGGCGGAGGAGCGGCGCAGGTCGGGGTGGAGGGCGTTGAGCAGGCGGTCGCGCTCGTCGCGTTCGCCCACGATGCCGGGCACCCTGTCGGTGTGCAGCCAGGTGACGGCCAGCGTGACCCAGCGCTCCTCCGTGGCCCTGACCCGCCAGCTGTCGTAGCCCGCGGTGGGCAGCCACTCGCCGTCGACGTTGCCGCCCGCGGCGATCAGGCCCGCCGCGTGTGCCACCTCGATGACCAGGGCGGTGGCCCATTCGGGCAGGTCGAGCTGGGTGGCGGTGCGCTTGAGGTCGCGCACCCCGAGGCCGCCCGTGCGCAGCACGCCGGGAGCGTCGAGGCTCCACCTCTCGCACAGCTCCTCGACCGCCCGCGTGAACGTGAACGCCTGGCCCGCCGCCGTCCTGTCGGCGAGGGAGCCGGGACGCTCCGCGCCCTCGAGGGGCGGCGGCACGGGCGACAGGTCGCGGTGCACGCGGCCTTCGCGCAGGTAGAGGCCGACCTCGCGGGGCAGCGCCACGCTGTCTTCTCCGGTGGCCGCGAGCAGCCCCCTGGCGAGCAGCTCCTCGATCGGCGAGCGGGCGGTGGCCAGGCGGACGGCCCTGCGGGCGTTGGGCACGCGGCCGCTCGGCGGCCCCCACGCCAGCTCCTCCAGCGCCTTCCTGGCCGGAGGCGAGACCTCCTCGACCAGCTTGGCGGGCTCGGCGAGCGCGGCGCGCAGCCGCTCCTTGCCGCCGCCCTCGGTGCCGGGGGCGATGTCGTCGGCGATCTCCTCCAGCTGCTCGGGCGGGTGATGCCTGAACACCTCGGTGACGGGAGGGCCGAGCCCCGCGGGGTCGTCGAGCACCTTGCGCACGCCCGGCGCGAGGGCCAGGGCGCCGTCGGGGCCGTAGACCAGGGCGAGGGCGCGCAGGCGCTCCAGCGTGTCGTCGAGGGGGAGGTCGTCCTCTCCTGTCGCCCTGGCGAGCAGGTCGTGGAGGGAGTCTTTGGTGAGCTCATCAGGGTGGACGGCGAGCGTCTCGACCACGGCCAGCGCGAACCTGTCGAGCCGGTCGAGGGCGCGGCCGATCGCCGAGGGGCTGCCTGCCCGCGCGGCCAGCCCTTCGAGGTGGGCGGGGACCGGCGTGATCAGCTCGGGGCGCGCGGACACGAGCGCGCCGAGCTGATCGTCGGTGCGCTCCCTGATCCACTGAGTGAACTCCATCATTGCAATGGTATGTTCCTGCGGATTCGGGCAGCATGGCATGCGTGATCGAACGGGCCGACCAGCTCGTCCTGGACTACGTCAGCAAGGCGGCCGACGCCGCTCACGGCGTGCTGCGCCAGGACCACAGGCTCGACTTCGTCCAGCGGCTGCGGGCCCGCATCGAGTCGGAGCGGAGCGGCAGCGAGGACCCCAAGGTGGTGGCCAGGGTGCTGGCCAGGTTCGGCGATCCTGCTGCGCTCGTCGAGCGCGAGGCCCGCAGGCTCTCCTCCGGCGGCGAGGTGCCGAGGATCCAGGCCGAGCCCGAGGTGCGGCCCGCCGAGAGCGACACCGCCGTCTTCCCCCGCGTGGTCGACGACGTCCCGCCCGGTGTGGCGCGCGGCATGCGAGAGGCGCGGGAGAGGCTGACCGGCAGGACCGAGCGCGGCCTGCCGTTCGCGGGCCTGCGCAGGGCGGTGATGGCGGGGGCCAACCCCATGGCCACGGGCGGCAGGGACGCCAGGACCGTGGTGAAGGGGCATCCGCGCGAGGTGCTGGCGATCGGGCTGCTCCTGCTGGCCGCGCTGCTGGTGCCGATGAGCCTCCCGTCCGTGGCGATCTTCCAGGTGCCGGTGATCGTCTGGGCGGCGGGGGCGGCGACCGTCCTGACGAGCGACAGCTGGTCCTTCAGGGACAGGATGATCGGGATCGGCGCTCCCATGTTCGGCTACGGCGTGGGCGGGGTGGTGATCGGCGCACTGAGGGTGGGGGGTGAGAGCGGCTTGTCCGCCTTCCTCGCCCAGTTCTACGCGGTCAGCGGGATCATGTTCATGATCTTCACCGGTCTGGGCGTGGTCTGGCTCGCCTATCGCCTGTGGGATCTCAGCTGACCGGCGCGTGCGCGGGAGCGGGCAGCAGGCCGACGGCCAGCCGTACCCACGCGGAGACGAACTGGTCCTTCTCGGCGTGACCCGGTGTCTCGCCGACCGTCTCCTGGAACAGCCGGTAGTGCACGACCGCGCCGCCGAGCACCGCGCCGATGCCCGTCCAGTCGAGGTCGGCCTCCGCGTATTCGGGCTGGGCGCGGAACCAGCCGGTGATCGCGTCGAACATCGGCTGCAGCAGGCCCTCGCGCACGACCGCGACCAGCTCGGGGAACTGGCTGAGATCGCGGAAGAACACCCTGGTCAGCTCGCTCTCCTCGCGGACCTTCGCCAGCCCGGCCCTGCACACCAGGGACAGGCGCTCCTCGAGGTCGGCGGAGCCCTCCATGCTGCTGAGCTCGGCCAGGCTGTCGGCCACCTGGATGCGGGTGCGCGCGGCGTGCTCGTGCATCGCGGCGGCGAGCACCTCGTACTTCGACTTGAAGTGCCGGTAGAGGCCTCCCGCCCCAGGGGAGAGCCCGGCGGCGGCCTCGATCTCGGCCACCGAGGTGGCGGAGTAGCCCCGCTCCGCGAACAGCCTCAGAGCCTCGTCGACGATCCGCTCGCGCGTGGATCTGGTCATGTCGTTCCTAGTACCTCCATCTAATGAGAGACGTGCTCATCAGACCGCCACCCCTACGTGCCAGTCAGGGCCCCGGCGGTGGTCCGATTGGCGCGTTTCTCATCAGTAAGGACCATAGTCGTTACGGTGACACGCGCCGGATCAGGCTCGCCACCGCCGAGCCGAGGACGAGCCACACCACGGCGGCCAGACCGTAGTTGACCAGGACCTGCCAGCGCGCGTCTGCCAGCCTGAACAGGTCGGACATGCCGAGTGACAGCGTGGTCGCCACGGACTCGACGAACTGGACGAGAGAGTTGGCCGGGTTGGTGGGGAAGATCCTGAAAGCGATGTAGAGGGCCAGGACGAGCGCGGCGGCCCTCGAGACGACCTTGACGGCCCACACGGCGACGTCGGCCGCGCGCTGACGGGCGGTCGGGGCCGGCCTGACGGCGGGCCGGTGCGGTCGGGTTTCAGCCATGGCCGCTCCCTCCGATAAGTAATTCCTTTCTGCCCACTTCAACGCTTCCATACCAGCGACCGTTACTCTTCACGGGTGGGGAAATCAGTGGGGTTTGACCTCGATATGACGCTGGCCGACACCAGATCGGGTATCGCGGCCGTCTTTGACGAGCTCGCCGTACGGCTGGGCGTGGTCATCGACAGCGCGGTGGTGATCTCCAGGCTCGGCCCTCCGCTCGAACTGGAGCTGGCCAACTGGCTGCCCGAGGAGGACATCCCCGGCGCGGCGGCGCTGTTCAGGGAGCTCTATCCCGACGTCGCCCTTCCCGTGCACACCGCCATGAGCGGCGCCCACGAGGCGATCAAGGCGGTGCGGGAGGCCGGAGGCGGGGTGATCGTGGTGACGGGCAAGAACATCCACGACGCGAGAAGGACCGTCGACCTGCTCGGGTTCGACGTGGACGAGGTGGTCGGATCGGTGTTCGGCGCGGGCAAGGGCGGGGCGCTCGCGCGGTTCGGCGCGGACGCCTATGTCGGGGACCACGTCGCGGACATCGAGGCGGCGCGAGCGGGAGGCGCCGTCAGCGTGGCGGTCGCGACGGGTCCCTACACCGTGGGAGAGCTGCGTGATCACGGGGCTGATGTGACGCTGTCGGATCTGACCGAGTTCGCCGCCTGGTTCGGCGACTGGAATTAGCGCGCATTTACCCGGTCGCTCTCCGGGCTCGGTGGGCATAACCTACTTCCATTCATCTTTCCCGACAGTACGAACGAGGTCCCCCCTGTGCCGAGTGGCAAGGTCAAGTGGTACGACGCCGACAAGGGTTTCGGCTTCCTCACCCGCGACGACGGCGGTGAGGTCTTCGTCCATTCCTCCGCGCTTCCCACTGGCGCGGAACCGTTGAAGCCCGGACAAAAGGTCGAGTTCGGTGTGGCCGAGGGCCGCAGGGGACAGCAGGCGCTGTCGGTGCGGATTCTCGAGCAGCCGCCGACCCTGGCCAAGACGGTCAAGCCGAAGGGCAAGCGGAAGAAGCCCGACGAGATGGTCGTGATCGTCGAGGACCTCATCAAGCTGCTCGACGTCATCTCCGAGTCCTACCAGCGGGGCAAGCAGCCCGACCCCGTGCACTCCAAGAAGATCGCCCAGGTGCTGCGAGCCGTGGCGGACGACCTCGACTGATCAACCGCTGTGCGGGTTGGTCAACGGCTTGGTGGTCGCCGTCGGGTCCTTGGTGGCGGGCGCCTGCCTGGCCGCGGGCGGCGTCGACGCGCTCACCTTGGCCGCACGCGCCCTGACCCGCACTCTCCTGCGCACCACGAGCCAGCCGAGGGCCAGGGCAAGCACGACGGTGAGCCCGGTGAGCCCGCCGGGGCCCGTCGACCAGTCCGACACCAGCAGGCCGATCAGCCCGCCGAACACCCAGGCCAGCTGAAGGAGCGCCTCGACCACGCCGAAGGTCGACGAGCGCACCTCCTCGCCGATCTCGCGCTGCACGATCGCGTCGAGCGCCAGCTTGCCGAGCTCCTGGGCGAAGGCGGCCACCAGCGCCACCGCGACGGCGGCCCACAGGCCGAACAGGAAGGCCGTCACGCCCGCCGTCACCGTGGTCACGGCCAGCGTGAGCAGCACGATGACCTGGGGCGAGTGGTTGCGCGCCCAGTTGGCCACGGCCGCGCCCGCCAGGCCGCCGAGCCCCGCGGCGCCGGCGAGGAGGGCGATGGTGGTGGTCGCGGGCAGGTCCTTGAGGTGCTCGTCCTGCACGAGGAAGAGCAGGTAGAACAGCAGGAAGCCGGAGAAGAGGCGGATGGCGGCGTTGGCCCTCATGGCCTCGGTGACGGCGGGACCGACGTTGAGCAGCGTCCGCCAGCGCGCCCTCTCGCCGCCCTCCTCCTCCTCGAGGTCGGGGGAGTCGACGTGGCGCGGCAGCCGTACCGCGAAGACGCCGAGCACGAGGAAGACCACCATCGCGATGCGCAGCACCCACGCCGCGCCGAGCCACGCCGTGAGGCCCGCCGCCGTGGGCACCGCGACGCCCGCGGCGACCAGGGAGAACAGCGCCACCCTCGCGTTGGCGCTGACCAGCGTGATGTCGGCGGGCAGCACGCTCGGCATGATCGCCGCGCGCGAGACGTTGTAGGCCTTCGACAGCACGAGCACGCCGAGGGCGCCCGCGAAGAGGGTGAGCACGTCGCCGGGGCCCACGGCCGCGGCCATGGCGAAGCACAGCAGCCCTCTGGCGAACAGCGTGCCCGCCATCACGTAGCGGCGGCCCGACCTGAACTTGTCGAGCACGGGCCCGACGAAGGGCGCGACCACCGCGAAAGGGATCATCGTGATCACCAGGTAGAGCGCCACCTGGCCGCGCGCCTCGTTGACCGGCAGGCCGAAGAAGATCGTGCCCGCCAGGGCGAGCGTGACCAGGGAGTCGCCCGCGCTGTTGGCGGCCGTCAGCTCGATCAGCCTGCCCAGACCGGTGCGGTCGGCGCCGTGCGCGTGCGTGAGCCTGCGCGTGGCGTGACCGACCCGCTGGGCGCCGCTCGCGGTGGCGAGCCCCATGCGCCTGGTGCCGCTCGCCGTCCTGCGGCCGGCGCGCATGGACGCCCGGCCCGCTTCGGCCAGCACGTGCCCCACCCGTCTCGCTAGCGTCCACACACGATCCACGCTAACCAGTCTTACCTGACATGGGTGCTCGCACGTCCCGTCATGGGTGAGAATGGAGTGTGAGCGAACAGCACCTTTCGGCGAGGGCGCGCCGATGACCAGGACCAGGACCCGCGTCGCCGCGCCCGACCAGGCCTGTGTCGCCGCCGTCGACCTCGCGAGAGAGACCGCGAGGGAGCTCGCCAAGCCAGGGGAGCCTGGAGAGCACCTCGGGTTCGAGGGCCAGGGCGACCGGATCGTCACCCACTACTTCGCCTGCCTCGACCGCGCCTACCGAGGCTGGCGCTGGGCCGTCACCGTGACCCGCGCCTCCCGCGCGAAGAACGTCACGGTCAGCGAGGCCGTGCTGCTGCCCGGCGCGGGGGCCCTGCTGGCCCCCGAGTGGCTGCCGTGGAGCGAGCGGCTGCTGCCCGGCGACCTGGGCGTCGGCGACCTGCTGCCGACCGCGGAAGACGACGACAGGCTCGTCCCCGGCTTCACGAGCGCCGACGACGAGATCGACCACCAGATGATTTTCGAGTACGGCCTGGGCAGGGCCAGGGTGCTGTCGGCCATCGGCAGGGACCGCGCCGCCAAGCGCTGGCACTCGGGCACGTCCGGGCCGCACACACCGATCGCGCACGCCGCTCCCGCGCAGTGCTCCACCTGCGGCTTCTTCTGGCCGCTCGCGGGTGGCCTGCGGGGCGAGTTCGGCGTGTGCGCCAATGAGTACGCCCCCGACGACGGCAAGGTGGTGGCCGCCGACCACGGCTGCGGCGCCCATTCCGAGGCCGCCGTCATGCCGCCGCCCGTCGAGCAGGCCACGCCGATCCTCGATGACCTGGGTTACGACCTGATGGAGGACGAGGCGGGCTCGGTCGACGAGTCGGCCTCGGAGGAGCTCGGCCACTCCTGATCGGCTCCTGATCCGGATTGTCGGCGAGGAGCGCTAGCCTTCGGGGGCCCGTCTCTCGATTAGGAGTTTGCCCCGTGGACACCTTTGGCACTGACCGGATGCGCGCCGCCGTACTCACGGCTTGGAAGGCCTCGCCAGCGCGCTTCCGTGAAGACGCCAACGCCGAGGAGGACTTCGCCCTCGGCGGCTACCGTGACCGTCTGATCGTCGAGCTGGCGCAGAACGCGGCCGACGCCGCCCTTCGGGCGGGCGTGCCCGGTGTGCTGCGCCTGGAGCTGCGCGACGGCGTGCTGACGGCGGCCAACACCGGCGCGCCGCTCGACGCGGCGGGGGTCGAGGGCCTGTCCACGTTGCGGGTGTCCGCCAAGCGCGACCACGTGGGCGCCGCCGGACGCTTCGGCGTGGGCTTCGCCGCCGTGGTCTCGGTCTGCGACGCCCCCTCCGTCGGCTCACGCTCCACCGGTGCGGTGCGCTGGTCGCGCGAGGAGACGACGGCGGTGGTGGCCGCCGAGCCGGTGCTCGCGGGCGAGCTGGCCAACCGCGAGGGGCACGTGCCGCTGCTGCGGCTGCCCTTCCCCGACTCCTTCGAGGTCCCCGAGGGGTTCGAGACGCTCGTACGGCTGCCGCTGCGCCCCTCCGCCGTCGAGGCCGTGCGCCACATGCTGCAGGAGGCCTCGCCCGCGCTGCTGCTCGGCATGCCCGCGCTGACCGCCATCGAGATCGTGGTCGACGGCATCACCCGCACGGTCGAGCCCTCGGGGTGGCACGTCGTCTCGGTCTCGGGGGAGTTCTCTCCCGACGAGGTCGCCGCCTACTTCGCCGACAGGCCGACGGAGGAGCGGGCCAGGCCCTACTGGTCGGTCCGTTGGGCGGTGCCCGAGCAGGAGGGGCCGCTGCCCGTCCCGCAGGTGGTGCACGCGCCCACGCCCTCCGACGAGCCGCTCGACCTGCCCGCGCTGCTCATCGCCTCGTTCCCGATGGCCACCGACAGGCGCCACGTCGCCAAGGGGCCGCTGACCGACTTCCTGATCGCGCGCGTCGCCGAGGCCTACGTGCTCCTGCTGGAGGAGCTGCCGCGCACGCCGAGACTGCTCGAGCTGGTGCCCGCGCTGATGGGCAAGGGCGAGCTCGACGCCCGCATCCGCCGCGCGATCCTGCGCCTGCTGCCCGACGTCCCCCTGCTGCCCGCGCTGTCGGCGCCGCCGCCCGTGGTGCAGTCGCCCTCGTTCGAGGACGCGGCGCTCTACGACCCCGACGCCGCGTGGCAGGTCGAGCACCCCGTGCGCGAGCCCTCCGACGACGGCTGGGTGGTCTCGGGCAGGGAGGCCTCGGTCGTCAACGGCTCGGGAGAGCTGCTGGCGGTGCTGGCCTCGATCGTCCCCGGCCTGCTGCCCGCAGGGTGGCCTGCCAGGCACCCGGCGATGGCCTCGCTCGGGGTGCGCAGGGTGGAGCTGGCCGAGGTGGTCGACCAGCTGTCGGGCGAGGCCATCGAGGGGCGCGATCCCGCGTGGTGGCGATCGCTCTACGACGTGCTGCCCGCCGACGACCCCGAGGCGCTGGGGGCGCTGCCCGTGCCGCTGGCCGACGGCCGCCTGGTGCGGGGTCCGCGTGGCACGCTGATCCTGACCACGCCGCTCGACCTGGCCCCGCTCGGGCTGCGCATCGTCCATCCCGACGCGGCGCACCCGCTGCTGCTGCGCCTGGGCGCCTTCGAGGCCACGCCGCGCGCCGTCCTCGACGACCCGCACACCAAGAACGCGGTGGCGCAGTCGATGGACAGCGACGACCCCGACGCGGTGGCGAGGGCCGTGCTCTCCCTCGTCGACGCCGCGGGGCTGACAGCGGGCGAGGAGCCGTGGCTGTCCGAGCTGGCGCTGCGCGGCTCCGACGGCTCGCTCTACCCCGCGGGCGAGCTGCTGCTGGCCGAGGGCGCGCTGGCAGGGCTGCTCGCCGACGACGCGGGTTTCGGCACGGCCGACTCCTCCTACGACTCGCGCGTGCTGACGGCGGTCGGCGTGCTCGACGGGTTCGCCGTGGTCAACGACGCCGACGTGCTGCTCGACCTCGACTCCTGCGACCACGACCTCGACGAGGAGGACCTGTGGCTCGAGTCGCTGCCCCCCTTCGACCTGCCTCCCGTCGTGCCGGAGTTCACCGCCATCCGCGACCTCGAGCTGGTCGCCGACTGGCCCGCCGCCCTCGCCCTGATCACCAGGCCGCCGTTGAGGGGCGCGCTGCTGCCGCTGCGCATCGACGGCCTCGAGGTGCCCTCCTACACCGCGTGGTGGCTGTCCACCCACCCGGTTCTCGGTGGGCGGCGCCCGCTGGAGCTGCGCCTGCCAGGCGCCGACCCGCTGCTGACCGGCCTGTACGACGAGGCGCCCGAGGGGCTCGACCACGGCGCGCTGGCCATGCTGGGCGTCCGCACCACGCTGACCGACCTGCTGGCCTCGCACGGTGGCCCTGAGGAGCTGCTGGAGCTACTGGCCGACCCGTCGGTCACCGTCGATCGCGCGCAGCTGCGGGCGCTGTGGATGGCGCTGGCCGCCGTCGATCCTTCGCGGGTGGCGCCGCCCTCCTCGGTGCGGGCGGTGCTCGGTGGCGACATCGTGGTCGCCTCCGCCGACGACGCCGTCGTGGTCGAGGCGCCCGACCTGCTGCAGCTGGTGACCGACAGGCCGCTGGTCCTGGCCCCGTTCGACCTGGCCGAGGCGCTGTCGGAGCTGCTCGACCTGCCGCTGGCGGGTGAGCTGGTCTCGGGCACGGTGACCTCCACGGGCACCGAGCGTCCCGTGCCGAAGGAGGTCAGGGAGCTGCTGCCCACGGCTCCCACCCGTTACGTGGAGCACGAGAAGCTGCTGGTGGACGGCGTGCCGTGCGCGTGGCGCTACTTCGACGGCATGGTCCACTGCGACGGGGCAGACGGGCTGGCGCGCGGTCTGGCCTGGGCGACGGGGCAGTGGAACGACCGCCTCGCGGTCGCGGCGCTCCTTCGCAATCCGGGCGATGTCCCCCTGCTGCTGGCCGAGGCCGACCTGTCCTAGCGGGTCAGGTCAGCAGGGAGCCAACCACGACGATCAGCAGGAGCAAGCCGAGCACGGCGGGGAGAAGCCAGAAGCGAGGACGGTCCACGCCGTGCAGCCTAGCCCCGCTCGGCGGGTGCGAGAGCCCAATGGCCGAGTGACTCATACCTCACCGTGGGGCCCGGGTGGCTGCGCATGAGGTGGATCGAGTCGGCCGACCACGGCGACCCCGCGAACGACGACAGCGCCTCCACCAGGGGGCGCAGGTCGGTGGGCTGCCTGGCGCGGGCGAGCGTGAGGTGGGCGTGGAAGCGCTTCTCGTCGGTCTGTACGGCTCCCGCGCGACGCCCGGCGGCGGCGGCCGAGCCTGCCAGCCGTACGAGGGGGTCGCCGCTGACGCCGAGCCAGAAGACCCGCTTGGAGAACGCGCCCGCCCCCTCGAAGGCCAGGCGCTTGGCGGGGTGGCGCGAGGCGGCGCGGGCCAGCCGTACCTCGAGGTCGGGGAGGGCGCGCTCGGGCACCTCGCCGTAGAAGGCGAGCGTGAGGTGCCAGGTGGCGCGATCGACCCAGCGCAGGCCCTCCACCACGTGGGTGCGGCCGGCCAGCGCGGCGGCCACCTCGTCGAGGATCTCGGGTGGCGGCAGGATCGCCGCGAACAGTCTCACGGGTCGATTGTGCCCCGCGCGGGGGGTGTGGCTCCGGCCCGCGGGGTGTGGAGGCGCGGGCCGGAGAGTCGTCAGGCGGTGGCGAGCGCCACGCGGGTGCGGCGGGCGCCGATCATGCGGGTGAGCAGGATGGCCAGGCCGGTGCCCACGAGCGTGAGCAGTCCGCCGATCATGACGCCCACGCGGGGGCCGCCCAGGTCGGAGATCCAGCCGATCAGCGGCGCGCCGATCGGGGCGCCACCGGTGAAGACCAGCACGTAGATGCCCATGACCCTGCCGCGCATCTCTGGCGAGGTGGACATCTGGACCAGCGAGTTGGCGGCCGTGTTGACCGTGATCAACGCGATGCCGGTGGGGGCGAGCAGCAGGAGGTAGACCGGGTAGAAGGGGGCGAGGCCCACCACGACCTGGAACAGCCCGAAACCGATGGCGCCCGCGATGAGCAGCCTGCGCGTCGGCCTGACGCGACGGGCGGCCAGCAGGGCGCCGCCGAGCGCGCCGACGGCGAAGGCGCTGGAGGCCACGCCGAACGACGAGGCGCCCTGGCCGAAGACCTCGCGGGCCATGAGCGCGATCGACATCGAGAACGACTGCGTGAACATCGCCATGAACGCGATCACCAGTATCGGGAGCAGGAGCTCCGAGCGCTCGATGACGTAGCGCAGGCCCTCGCGCAGCTGGCCCTTCGCCTTGGGGACGAGCTCGGCAGGGGTCAGCTCAGACTTGCGCATGAGGAGCAGGCTGGAGATGACGCCGCCGAAGGTCAGCGCGTTGAGCAGGAAGATCGGTCCGGTGCCGATGGCGTACATGAGCACGCCGGCGAGGGCCGGGCCCACCACGCGGGCCAGGTTGAAGATCGAGGCGTTCAGCGCGATGGCGTTGGGCAGGTCTTCACGGCCGACCATCTCGACCACGAACGCCTGCCTGGTCGGCACCTCCACGCAGGAGATGACGCCGAGCGCGAAGGCCATGGCGTAGACGTGCCACACCTCGGCCGAGCCGGTCACGGTCAGGACGCCCATGGTCACGGCCAGCATCGCCATGAGCGACTGCGCGATGATCAGGACGGGGCGCTTGGGGTAGCGGTCGGCGAGCACGCCGCCGAACAGGCCGAACATGAGCTGCGGGAGGAACTGCAGCGCGGTCGTGGTGCCGAGAGCCGCCGCGCTGCCGTGTGTGAGGTCGAGCACCAGCCAGTCCTGGGCGGTGCGCTGCATCCACGTGCCGAGGTTGGAGACGATGCCTCCAGCCGCGAACAGCCGGTAGTTGTGAACCCTGAGAGACCGGAACATCCCGGTCCTGGGTTCGTCAGGCTCTATATCTTGCTGAGCTTCTCCAGAATCGGCGCCGCCTGCCGGAGCACTGCCCGCTCCTCGGGTGTCAACTCCTTCAGCCGATGCGTCAACCAGGCTTCCTTCAGCCGGCGCTCCTCCTTCAGCAGCGCCTTGGCGGAGTCGGTCACCACCACGGTCACCTGTCGCCGGTCGGTCTGGTGCGGTGAGCGAGCGACCAACCCGCGCTCCTCGAGCGCGGCGATCACCCGCGTCATCGAGGGCGGTTGTACCTTCTCGAGCTCGGCCAATTCGCCGGGGGTTATCCCTGAATGCCGTTCCACGGCGGCGAGCGTCGCGAACTGGGTGGGCGTCAGGGTGTGCGCCGCCGCCTGTCGTCGTAGTCGTCTGGTCAGCCGCGCCAGCGACACGCGCAGGGCTGATGCCAGGCCTGCGTCGCTGCGCAGGTCCATCTTGGGAGGGGGATTCGTTAGCACGTCTCATTACCTTTGCTAACTATATGCCATGCCACGCTATTCCCTCCAACGGTTTGGATAGAGTCCACCATGCACTCCTTATTCTGGGCCGCCGCGGTGATCGTTTCGGCCTGGGAAGCCGCCACTGTTGGCTTGCCACTGGCCTTCATCGCGGCGAGCCTGCTTCCCACCGTCTTCCTCCTCGGCCTGGCCATTCTCGCCCGCGTCGCCGAGGGGCCCGCACACCGTCGGCTGGCGCTCGTCGGCATCGCGGGCATGCTGTCGCTTCCCGCGATCTCCGCTCTGGCTCACGAGTACGGCGGGGTCGTCGGCTCGCTCCTGTTCGACCACGTGGCCGGTCCCGTCGCCACGGTGGTGTGCGTCGTGCTCATCGCCGCCGCCGACCTGGTCGTCCAGCGTAGGTCGGCGCTGCCGTACCTTCTGCCAACGCTCGCGGTGGCGCTACCCTTCCTCGTCGCCGTCGCGGACCTGTGGACGGGCCATCTGGCGTGGTTCTCGCTGCCCGACTGGCTCGCGATCGAGGTGCTGCTCGGATCGGGCGCGCTCGCGGTGCTGGTGCTGAGCGCCGTCGTCACGCGGCGGCTGTGGTTGCGCGTGGTCACGGTCTACACGCTGGTGCTGGCCGCGCTCGTGGGCGTCGCCGCCGCCCTGGTCCCCCTCTCGTACGGCTACGCGGCCCGCGAGGAGGCCCTGCAGGCCGCCTGGGAGGCCGAGCCGGAGCGCATCGAGCCGATCGACGGCCCGCTGACCGACGAGCCGCAGCACTTCAGAGTCGGCCTGGACACTGACGCCCGGCCTCCGACGGTGTCGTTGCCTCCTCTGGAGATGATCGAGGAGGAGCGCCGTCTGTCGCCTCTCTGGTACACCGGCGCCTACCTGGCCGCCGCGCTGATCGTGTTCACCCGAAGGGCCGCCCCCCGGGAGGAGGACGGCCCCGAGGACGACGTCGCTACAGAAGAGCCTTGATCGGCCCGAGTGCGAAGTAGACGACGAACAGCCCCGCCACCGCCCACATCAGCGGATGGACGTCCCTGCTCCTGCCCTTGACCGCCTGGATCAGCACGTAGCTGACGAAGCCCGCGCCGATGCCGTTGGAGATGGAGTAGGTGAACGGCATGATCACGATCGTCAGGAACGCGGGGATGGCGATGTCGAAGTCGTTCCAGTCGATCTCGCGGACCGTCGTCATCATCATGAAGCCGACCACGACGAGGGCGGGCGCCGCCGCCTCGTACGGCACGACGGCGACCAGCGGCGCAACGAAGATCGCCAGCAGGAACATCAGGCCGGTGACCACGCTGGCCAGACCGGTGCGGGCGCCCTCGGCCACACCCGCGGCCGACTCGATGTAGGTGGTGTTGGACGAGACGGAGCCCGCGCCGCCGGCCGCGGCGCCGATGGAGTCGACGAGCAGGATCTCCTTGGTGCGGGGGAGCTGACCCTCCTCGTCGAGCAGGTCGGCCTGGCGGCCGACGCCGACGATCGTGCCCATCGTGTCGAAGAAGTCGGTGACCAGCAGGGTGAAGATCAGCAGCACCGCGAGGATCACCGACACCTGGCTGAAGGCACCGAACGGGTCGAACTCGGTGAACAGCGTCACCGGGTTGTGGAAGCCGAAGATGCGCTCCGGCCAGGACGGCGTGACCAGCTGCCAGCCTGCGGGATTCTTCGGAGTGGCCGCACCTGTCTTCGTCAGCGCCTCGACGATCATCGCGAGGACGGTGGTGCCGACGATGCCGATGAGGATCGCGCCCTTGACCTTGCGGGCCACCAGCACGGCGGTGACCAGCAGGCCGATGATGAAGACGAGCAGCGGCCACGAGGTCAGCGCGCCGGAGATGCCCATCTCCAGCGGCGGCCCCGCGGCGACGCGGCGCACGAAGCCCGCGTCCACGAAGCCGATCAGGGCGATGAACAGGCCGATGCCGACGCTGATCGCGGTCTTCAACTGGACGGGGATGGCGTTGAAGACGGCCACCCTGAACCCGGTCAGCACGAGGATGCCGATGATGACGCCCTCGAGGAAGACCAGGCCCATCGCCGCCTCCCACGACATCTGGGAGGCGATGCCGAACGTGACGAAGGCGTTCAGGCCGAGGCCCGCCGCCATCGCGAACGGCACCCTGCCGACGACGCCCATGAGGATGGAGAGCATGCCCGCGACGAACGCGGTGCCGGAGGCGACCAGCGGCACGTTGGCGACCAGGCCGTCCCCGATGAACTGGCCGTCGGCGTCCTTGACGGTCGCGATGATGAGGGGGTTGAGGACGACGATGTAGGCCATCGTGAAGAAGGTGGCCAGGCCGCCGCGCACCTCGCGGGAGACGGTCGAGCCCCGCGCGGTGATCGAGAAGAATCGGTCAAGTCCGGACGGAGTAGTGGTGTGCGTGTCTTTCACGCGCGAAGAGTGACAGGGGTTGCGACCTGCGAAAAGACCCCGCGACCTGATCGAGACGGATTTGCCGCCATATCGCGCGAAACGGCACGTCGACTAGGCTGGATCACGTGAAGCAGCCATGGCGTCCGGATCCGGAGCCGCTCGAGACCAACGACAGGGCCGCTGTGCTCGGCGGCACCGCCCTGTGGGCGCTCGCCCTGGTCGTGCTGCTCATCGTACGGCCAGGCCCCGAGAACGCATGGTGGATCTGGACCTGCGTGGCGGGCATCGTCTTCGGCGGTTTCGGATACTGGTTCGTCGGCCGGAAGCGCCGCAAGGACCTCCCGGCCGACGAGGCGCCCGTCGAGCCCGTCCTGGGGATGGGCCCCCCGGATCACCAGGCGTAGTCCTCCGGCGCGGTCCTGTGGCCGGGGAAGATCTCGTCGAGCCTGGCGAGGGCCTTGTCGTCGAGCTCGATCTCCAGCGTGCGCATGGTGCCGTCGAGCTGGTCGAGCGTGCGCGGGCCGATGATCGGGGCGGTCACGGCGGGGCGGGTCAGCAGCCAGGCCAGGCCGACGTGCGCGGGGTCCTCGCCGAGCTCGTCGCAGAACGCCTCGTACTGCTCGATCTTCTCGCGGTGCTTGTCGAGCTCCTTGACCATGTTCTCGGAGGCCGAGCGGCCCTTGTCGATCTTGCGTAGCACGCCGCCGAGCAGGCCGCCCGCCAGCGGGCTCCACGGGATCACGCCGAGCCCGTAGTCCTCGCACGCCGGCAGCACCTCGAGCTCGACCTTGCGGGTGAGCAGGTTGTAGTGGGACTGCTCGCTGACCAGGCCGAGCATGCCCTTCCTGGCGGCGCTCTCCTGGGCCTTGGCGATGTGCCAGCCCGCGTAGTTCGAGGAGCCGACGTAGATGATCTTCCCCTGCTGGCGCAGGATGTCCATCGCCTCCCAGAACTCCTCGAAGGGGGTCTCCCTGCCGATGTGGTGCGCCTGGAAGATGTCGATGTAGTCGGTCTGCAGCCGCTTGAGGGAGGCGTCGCAGGCCCTGCGGATGTGCAGCGCGGACTGCATGCCCTCGTTGGGCCACTCGCCCATCTTGCCGTGGAACTTGGTGGCGATGACGGTGCGCTCCCTGCGGCCCCCGCCCTGGGCGAACCACCGGCCGACGATGTTCTCCGTGACGCCCTCGCCCAGCTTCCAGCCGTACACGTTGGCCGTGTCGAAGAAGTTGATGCCGAGTTCCAGGGCCCTGTCCATGATGGCGAAGGAGTCTTCCTCCGTCGTCTGGGGACCGAAGTTCATCGTGCCGAGGCAGAGCGGGCTGACCTTGAGCCCGGTGCGTCCGAGGTTCACGTATTCCATGACACCCACACTAAGAACCTGGAGTGCACTCCAGGCCAGCCCCCTCTCGATATGATGATCGCGAGTCCCGGGGTCGATCAGCCTCGGGACTGTGCGTTTCATGCATCGCACCATCGCGAGGGCCGCGCTCCCCCTGCTGCTCTCCTCCCTCACCTCGCTGGCCGGATCCCTGGTCGTCACCTCCGTGCTCGGCCGTCACGACACGGGGGCGCTGGCAGCCTTCGCCCTGACCATGGCGGTCCACAGCCCCGCCTCGATGGCCGTCATGGGCGGTCTGCGAGGGCTCGCGCCGTTCGTCGCCCCCTTCCGTGACGATCCCCTCGCCGCGATCCCGGTGCTGCGTGACGCCAGGTGGCTGGCGCTGCTCATCGGTACGGCCGGCGCGGTCGTGGTGGCCTGTGTCCCGCTCATCGCCTCTCGCGGCGGGTCGGGGGTCGAGGGGTTCGGCGTCCTGCCGTACGCGCTGGGGGCTTCGCTGCTGGTCAGCGCCTCCAACGGAGGCGCGAACACCGTGCTGGTCTCGCTGGGCCGCGGCCGTCAGGTGATCTGGGCCAGCGTGGCGGCCACGGCGGTGGTCGTGGCGCTGGTGCCGTTCACGGTGGCGCGATGGGGGCTGACGGGCGCGGGGCTGGCCTTCCTGTGCTCCTCGCTCGCGGGGGTGACGGTCGCCAACCTGGCGCTGCGCGCGGCACTCGGGCGGCCGGTCGGCAGGGGCAGGCCGCGCGTCCAGGAGATCCTGCGCATCTGCAGGGTGAGTCTTCCGCTGTCGGGGACCATGCTGATCAAGTTCGCGGGGCTGGGCGTGCTGGCCTACGCCGCCGCCAGGACGGGCGTCACCGGCTCGGCCGGGCACGCCATCCTCTACGCGCTCTCCGGATTCCTCATGGTGCCCGCGATCGCGGTGGCCCAGGCGGCGGTCCCCGAGATCGCCCGCGCCGACGGCATGAGGAGCAGGCGGCACACCGCGCGGGCGGCGCTCACGCTCGCGGCCGGGGCGGCGGGGATCAGCGCGGCCGTGGTGACCCTCCTCGGCGGCCCGCTGCTGCGCCTGTTCACCGCCGACGAGGCGGTGCGCGGCCTGGTGACGGCCGTTGTGGGGGTCATGCTGGTGTCGACCCTGGCCGAGGCGGGCTCGGCGGTCATGGGGTTCGGGCTGACCGCGATGAAGCGGTCGAGCTCGAGCCTGCGCTCGCTCGCGATCGGCTGGGGACTGCTGGTCGTCGCGGCGGGCCCGGTCACCGACACCTGGGGCCTGCCCGGCCTCTGGACCGCCATGCTGGCCACCAACCTCCTCCTCCTGACCCTCCAGACCACCGCCTTTCTGTCGGCCACGGCTGATAGAGATCTCGTCCTGTGAAGACCCTGCTCGGCGCTGCCGTCCCGCTCTTCCTGTCGATGGTCTCCGGCATGGTCGCCCACCTCGTCGGCAGCGCCGTGCTCGGCAACCAGTCGGCCGCCACCCTCGCGGCGATGGCCCTGGCGCTGGCCGTCTTCAGCCCGGTCGCGGCCGCGGTGGCGGGAGGGGTGCGAGGTCTGGTCCCCTTCGTGGCGCCCCACGCAGACGACCCTGCGGCGGCGTTACCCCTGCTGCGCGACGCTCGCTGGCTCAGTTACGGAGTGGGCGGGCTCGGGGCCGCGGTCATGGTCTGTGTGCCGTTGATCGCGGCGGCCAGTGGCGCGCCTCGGGAGGTCGTCGGCGAACTGGGCGCGCTGCCCTGGCTGCTGGCGCTGTGCGTCGTGGTCCTGTCGGTCGGCGGCGGAGCCAACTCGGTGCTCATCGGGCTGGGCCGTAGCCGCCAGGTGCTGTGGTCCGCGCTCTCGGCCACGGTGGTCGAGGTGGCGCTCATCGCCGGACTGGCGCCGTCGCTCGGCGTGACCGGTGTCGGCCTCGCCATGCTGGGCTCGGCCGTGACGGGCATGCTCGTCTCCAACCTCGCGCTCACCAGCGTGCCGGGCGTGCGAGGGCGCTCGTCGTTCCTTCCAGGACGTCCGCGACCGAGGAAGATCGCCGAACTGGCTGGGGTGGGGCTCCCGCTCTCGGCGACCACACTGATCAAGTTCGGGGCGCTCGCCGTCGTCACCTACGCCGCCGCGCGCATCGGCACGCAGAGCGCCGCGGCGCACGCGATCCTCGGGTCGCTGTCGGGGCTGCTCATGGTGGCCGCGCTCGCCCTTGCGCAGGCGTCGGTGCCCGAGATCGCCAGGGCGACCGACCCGAGGCAGGCCAGGCGGGTCAACCGGATCGCCGTCCTGCTCGCCTGCGCGGCCTCGGCGTTCGTGGGAGGCGCGCTGCTGCTCCTCGGCGACCAGATGATCGGCCTGTTCACCGGGGACGAAGGGGTGCACCGCGCTGCGCTTGCGCTGGTGCCCCTGCTCGTGGCTTCCTCCGCCGCCGACGGGGTGCAGGCGGTGATGGGGTTTGGGCTGGCGGGGCTCAGGCGGTCGACGTGGAGCTTGGGGGCCTTCTCGATCGGGTACGGCTTGCTCGCGGTCGTCGCGGCTCCCGTGGCGGCTTCGGGTGGATTGGGTACGTTGTGGGTGGCGGTGCTCGTGACCAACTTGGCGCTCGTCGTTCTGCAGGGCGGCGGGTTCTTCCTGCAGAGCGCACGCATGGGGACGGTCGCCGCCGAGGCATGATCGCTGGATGGGGGATGTCCTGATTCGCACGCTTGCGGGGCTCGTGATGGCCCTTGCGCTCCCTGCCACGCCAGCCTTCGCGTACTCCGGCTCCTCCGTGCCAGGTGGCCACGCCTTCACGGAGCCCGTCGTCCAGACTTCGGCCTCCCCGGAGATCGCTCTTCCCGAGATCCCTCGCGCGGTTGGGCTCTCGGCATCGGACGTGCCCGTGGTCGCGGGTCCCGGTACCGCGGCGCCCGTGCCCCAGGGTTCCGAGACCGCGAAGGCTCGGGGGAGCGGCGAGGCCGGTGACGAGGTCGCGTTCACGATCCCGGACCCGCGCATCACCGAGTCGAGCGGCCTCGCGCTGTCCCCCACGCACGACGGGGTCGTCTACACCCACAACGACAGCGACGCGGGCCCCACCTTCTTCGCGCTCGGTCCGAAGGGCGCGACCAGGGCGACCTTCACGCTGCGCGGCGCCCAGGCCCGCGACTGGGAGGCCATGGCCGCATCCAAGGACCCTGAGACCGGGCGGGGCGTGCTGTGGTTCGCCGACATCGGCGACAACTTCGACGGCGCGTGGCCCGACATCTCGATCTACAAGGTGATGGAGCCCGCGACGGTCAGGGACGCCGTCCTGCCCGCGGTCCGGTATCGCTTCAGGTACGAGGACGGCGGGCACAACGCCGAGGGCATCATGGTCAACCCGAAGACCGGACGCCTGTACGTGGTGACCAAGCAGTTCGCGGGGGCGATCTACGCGGCGCCGAGGCGGCTGAGCGCGAGCAGGACGAACGTCCTGCGCAAGGTCGGGTCCGCTCCGATCATGGCGACGGACGCCGCCTACGCGCCGGACGGGTCCAGCTTCGTGGTGCGCACCTACTTCTCGGCGACGGTGTACAAGGCGCTGGACAAGCCGCTGACGCGCGTGCCGATGCCCGCGCTCGACCAGGCCGAGTCGATCGCCTACACCGGTGACGGCAAGGCGTTGCTGGTCGGGAGCGAGGGCGCCAACAGCCCCGTCTACCGGGTGCCGCTGCCGGAGAACGCGCTGCCCACGCCGACACCCACGCCGACGCCGACGCCGTCAACGCCCGAGCCCCTGCTCGAGGCCGCGGACGGTGAGACGGTGGCCGCCGATTCGCCCGGAGGCATCACAGGGACGGACGTGCTGCTCTGGCTGGCGGTGGCGACGGGCGCGACCGGCGTGATCACGATCATCGCCAGGAAGTCCCGATGAGTCGTGGTGCCTAGTCGCTTCTGAGTACGACACCGCAAGCGATCATCAAGCCGGGTGCGGCATTGTTCTCGCCATGCGCGTGAACTGTCCCGATTGCGGCCTTTCTCTAGCCGGGCCCGCCGGCGTCTGCCCTCGATGCGGGCTGCCGCTGACCGGGCCCGTGGCGGTGGAGCTCTGGAAAGTCGACGGGGCGCTGGCGGGGCTCAGGGTGCAGGAGGCCGAGCTCAGAGGACGGCGGGAGCGCCTCCTCTCGCTCCTGCGCGCCGACCGCGCGAGGCTCGCCGGACGGGCGGCTCCCCAGGAAGCCCCGGAGCCAGGTGGCGCGACTCCGCGAACCGGCACCGGTGAACCGGCCTCGGCCCCGGTGACGCCGCAGGGCGCCGGGCTCTCGAGTGGCCCGCGGCACCTGGAAGCGCCGCGTGACCCGGGTGGGCCGCAGCAGCCAGGGATGCCGCATGGCCCAGGTTTCCCCGGTGGGCCGCAGCAGCCGGGGATGCGGCGTGACCCGGGCACCCCGGGCGGCCCGCACCCGGGCTCACCGGGCGGCCCGCACCCGGGGAGGCCGCGTGACCCGCGTTTCCCCGGAGGGCCGCCGTACCAGGGGATGCCGTATGGCGCCGGCACTCCAGGAGGCCCGCAGGGCGAGGTGTCCAGGAAGACCGCGCAGAACCTGCTGCTGGTTCTCGGCGGGCTCCTGCTCGCGGTGGCGGCGATCGTGTTCACGGTCGTCAGCTGGGGCCGGCTGGGCATCGGCGGCAGGGCGGCGATCCTCACGGGCCTGACGGTCGTGACGCTGGCCGTCCCCGCCGTGCTGCTCAGACGGAAGCTGAACGCGACGGCGGAGACCGTCGGCGTCCTGGGGCTGGCGCTGATGCTGCTGGACGGCTACGCGGCCGCCGCGGCGGGGTTGATCGGCTCCGTGGACATGTGGGACCACACCGCCGCGACGATCGCGGTGGTGGCTCTGGCAGCGGCGCTCTACGCCAGGCTGCTGCCGTTGAAGGTGCCGCTGCCGCTGGCGGTCGTGCTGGCGCAGGCTCCGCTGCCCATGCTGGCGACGGGGCATGGACGCGGCTGGCCGACCGCCGCGCTCGCCGCCACGGTCGTGCTGAACGCCGCCGTCTGGTCCGTCGCGCGGACGCGGGGGCTTCGCGTGACGGCGGTGATCTGCCTGGCGTTCACGGGGTCGGTCGCGCTGCTGGGGACGTCGGTGGCGACGATGATGCCCGACCGGTTGCTGCACGCGCCCTCGCTGGTGGTGCTGGCCGCCACGTGGTTCTTCGTGGCCTTCCGCACCAAGGACGACGCCGGGCGCGTGTTCGCGGCCATCGGCTCGGCGACGGCGCTGGTCGCGGCGGCGGGAGCGCCGGGGATCGGGCTGCTGTCGGAGCACTGGCAGGTGGTTCCGTACGTCGTGGCGGCGCTGGTGGTGGCGGCCATGGCGCGGGCGCTTCCCGTACGGCTGCGCACGCCCTACGCCCTCTCGGGGGCGGGGCTCGCGCTGCTCGGCGGCCTCGTGGTGACGCCCCAGACGCTGCTGGCGGTGCTCGACGCCCCTGTGACGACCTGGCGCGACCCGTTCATGGTCGTCGGGTTGCCCGCGGCGCCAGTCGTCTTCGCCCTGCTGGCGAGCCTTCCGCTGATCCTGGGGAGGGCGCGGTGGGCGGCGGTGGTGCCCGCGGCGGCGGCCGTGGTGGTCGCACCCGTGGTGTACGGCCTGCCGTACCTGGTGGTGGTCGGGGTGCAGCTGGCGGTGGCGCTGGGGTTCACCTTCGCCGCCGTACGGTTCAGGGTCCCGGCGGCTCCGTGGGTGGCGGGGATCGTGGGGGCGATCGCGGTGCTGTGGTCGCTGGATCAGCGGCCGGTGGCGTACGCGGTGCTGGGGGCGCTGCTGGTGGTGTGGGGGCTGCTGTACCGCAGGCCTGCCGCGCTGGTGGGGGCGGCGCTCGCGGGGTCGGGGCTGGTGTGGGTGGCGCTGGAGGGGCTGGGCCTGCCCGTGCGGGACTCGGCGGCGGCGGGGCTGGCGGTGGGCGCAGGCCTGGCCCTGCTCGGCTGGTACGGCACCCGCGCCCCCGACGCCGGAGCTGGGCCAGGGAGGACCGGCGGCGGGGCCACCGATGGCGGCGGGGGCGTCGGCGGCGGTGTGGCCGGTAGCGGTGTGGCGGGCGGCGGTGTCGTCGGCAGGGTGACGGCGGTCGTGCTGGCGTCCCTGGCGCTGGTGGTCGTCGCGGATGTGCCGGCGGGGGCGTTCGGCGGCTACCTGCCTGTGCTCGATCCCTGGCGCGGTGGGCCGGACTTCACGGGGGGCCGGCCGCTGGGGCTGGCGGCGGTCGGGCTGGCGGGGGTGGTGCTCGCGCTGGCGGTACGGCCCGCTCTGGTGGTGCTGGCGGGGGTCGTCGTCGTGGCGGCTGCCCCGGTGGCGGTGCGCATGCCGTACGTCGTGGTGCTGGTCGGGATGGTCGTGGCGACGGCAGGGACGGCGTGGACGGCGGCCGGCGGGCGGAGCGGCACGGCGGGCGACACGGGAACCGGCACGGCGGGCGGCACGGTGCGCAGGTCGGCGGGCGGGACGGCTGGCAGGGTGGCGGGTACGGGAGGTGCGCTCTGGCTCGGGTCGCTGGCGCTGGGATGGGCGCTGGCGGACGAGACCGCGACGCTCGCCGTGCTCCCCGCGCTGGCCGCCATCGCCGCGGCCACCGGCCTCCTCTGGCGGCCCCTCCCCGAGACGGGGGCGCCTGAGACGGCGGCGAGACAACCCCAGACGGCGGCGACGACAGCACCTGCGACGGCGGTGGGTGTGGCGCGCCTGGAGCGGGGGGCCGGGTTCTGGTGGGTGGTGCTGGCGGGGGCGCTCGTGGCGGGTGAGGCGGTCGCCGTGGCGGCCTCCCTGGAGGTGCGGGCCGTCGAGGCGTACACCGTGCCGTTCGCCCTGCTCATGCTGCTCGTCGGTGCGTGGCGGGGCAGAGCGGTCTCGTCGTGGCTCGCCTACGGTCCCGGCCTCGCGCTGGCGTTCGGGCCGAGCCTGTTGCAGGAGGCCACCCCGCTGAGGGCGTTCGCGCTGGGCGCGGCGGCGCTGGCCGTGACGCTGGCGGGGGCGTGGCGGCGGCTGCAGGCGCCCGCGCTGATCGGCGGGGCGACCATGGCGATCGTGGCGGTGCGGGAGCTGGCCCCGTGGATCGCCGACCTGATGGGCGCGGTGCCCCGCTGGGTGCCGATGGCGCTCGGCGGGCTGCTGCTCCTGGTGGTCGGCGCGACCTACGAGGCGCGCAAGCGCGACGTTCGCAGGCTCAGGGACGCCGTCGCAAGGTTGCGGTGAACCCCTCGCCCCTGAGCGCCCGCTCGACGGCCTCGATCGAGCGGGCCAGCTGGACCAGCCTCGGCCCCTCGCGGCGGTAGACGTCGAGCACCGCCTCGACCGCGTGGGGCGGCAGGTGTCCCTTCAGCTCGACCGCCGCGCCGCGGTACCCGGCGCGGGCGGCCTCGATCGACGCGCGGACATGGTGGCCCGCCATCCTGGCCAGGGCGTAGGGGTGGCGGCGCAGCACCTCGTAGGCGCGGTAGTCGGGTGGGACGGCGTCGAGCAACCACGCGACCGCGGACGTCTCCCACTCGGGGATGTCGGGCGTGCGGACCTCGGACGGCCATTCCGGAGGCACGTACACCCCTTCATCGTACGCGTGTTCGATTGAGGTGGGAAACGTCCAAGCGCTAGCTTCCAGGCCATGCGCGTGTTGGTGACCGGTGCGTCGGGATTCGTTGGTTCGCATGCGGTCACCGCTTTGCGTCAGACGGGTCATGAATGCCTTCTCCTGGTGAGGAACCCGGAGAAGGCACGGAAGATCTTCAAGGTGCCCGGGGTCCTCTACGAGGCCGACATCAGGGACGCCGACGCCGTACGCAAGGCGTTGGAGCAGTGTGACGCGGTCCTGCACACCGCAGCCGACATGGGCGTCACGGGACGTGACGTCGACCTGGGCGGCGCCAACGTGCGCGGGCTGAAGAACGTGCTGGCGCAGGCGGTGGATCTGGGCCTCGACCCGGTCGTGCACGTCTCCAGCGTCGCGGTGTTCGTGCCGCCGAGCGAGCCGGTGCTCACGGTGGACAGCCCGCTGGCCAGGCCGCGCGGCGCCTACGGCCAGACCAAGCTGTACGGCGAGCGCTACGCCAGAGACCTCGACGGCGTGACGATCGTCTATCCCGGCGGCGTCATCGGCCCTGCCCAGCCCACGCTCGACACCCTCAACGAGGGTTTCAGGGCGGGGCTGCGGCAGGGCTGGCCGATCGTGCCAGGCGGGGTGAGCGTGCTCGACGTGCGCGACCTGGCCATGGCGCTGGCCAGGTGCTTCAGGCCCGGCCAGGGCGCCCGGAGGTACATGCTCGGGGGACATTTCCTGACCTGGGAGCGGCTGGCGGCGGTCTGCGAGGAGGTCACGGGACGCCGGGTCAGGCGGCTGAGGATGCCCGGCGGGCTGCTGAGAGCGGCGGGCTCGAGCCTCGACCTGCTGAAGCGCGTGGTCCCCATCGACCACCCGTTGACTCGCGACGCCGCCGATCTCATGCTCACCCTGGTGCCGACCGACGACACCCGCACGCTTCAGGAGCTGGGGCTGACACTCAGACCCGTGGAGGAGAGCGTGGCGGACACCGTGCGCTGGCTCGTCGCTGAAGGACACTTGACCTCATGACAGAGCGGATCGGCGTCATCGGAGCGGGCATCGTCGGCCTGGCCGTCGCCAGGGAGCTCGCGCGCGGCAGGGGCGCGGAGGTGACCGTGTTCGAGGGCGAGAACAGGGTCGGCGCGCACCAGACGGGCCACAACAGCGGCGTCGTCCACGCCGGCATCTATTACCGGCCAGGCTCGCTCAAGGCGACGCTGTGCAGGGAGGGCGCGGCGCTGCTGAGGGCCTACTGCGCCGAGCACCGCCTGCCGTACGAGGAGGTGGGCAAGCTGGTGGTGGCCTCCACCGGCGCCGAGCGGCCCGCCCTTCGCACGCTGGCCGAGCGGGCCAGGGCCAACGGCGTGCCGGACATCGCCGAGCTCGACGCGCTCGGCCTGCGCGAGATCGAGCCGCACGCGGTCGGCGTCGCGGCCGTCCACTCGCCGCACACCGCGATCACCGACTTCCCCGCCGTCGCCCGCAGGCTGGCCCAGGACGTAGCGGAGCTGGGCGGGTCGGTACGGCTCGGCCAGCGGGTCAGGGCGCTGCGCGAGAGCGCCACCCAGGTGGAGGTGCTGGCGGGGCGCAGGAAGTTCGCCTTCGACGCCGTCGTGGCCTGCGCGGGGCTCGGCACCGACGCGGTCGCGAAGATGGCGGGCCACCCGGGCCAGGTGCGGATCGTCCCCTTCAAGGGCGAGTACTACGCCCTCACGGGGTCGGCCAAGGACCTGGTGCGCGGCCTGATCTACCCGGTGCCCGACCCCCGCTACCCGTTCCTCGGCATCCACCTCACCCGCAGGATCGACGGAGAGGTGCTGGTCGGGCCCAACGCGGTGCTCGGTGACGTGCGCGCGTTACTCACCTGGCCCGGCACCCGCCGCCTGGCCGTCAAGCACTGGCGCACCGGACTCGCCGAGCTGTACGGCTCGGCAGTCAAGGGCGCGTTCGTCCGCGCGGCCAGGCGCTACGTCCCCGCCATCGCAGGAAGCGACCTGGAGCGAACCGAAGGAGGGGTTCGCGCCCAGGCGGTCTCGCGCGACGGCGGCATGGTTGACGACTTCGTGGTCGACGTCCACGGGCGCGTCGCGCTCGTGCGCAACGCCCCCTCGCCCGCCGCCACCTCCAGCCTCGCGATCGCAAGGCATATCGCGGGGATTGTCCCAGCACTCGCCCGTTAAGGGCATTCTTAGATGTGATGGCCACTATGGACGCCGTGGAAGCACGCCTGCTGATCGTCGAGGACGAGCCGAACATCCTCGAGCTACTCGCCGCGAGCCTGAGGTTCGCGGGTTTCGACGTGTCGACCGCCAAGAACGGTCTGGACGCGGTCAGTGCCGTCCAGCGGCACAGGCCCGACCTCGTCGTGCTCGACGTGATGCTGCCCGACCTCGACGGGTTCGAGGTCGTGCGCAGGCTGCGCAGCAGCGGGCAGGGCACCCCCGTGGTGTTCCTCACCGCCCGTGACGAGACCGAGGACAAGATCAGAGGGCTGACGATCGGCGGCGACGACTACGTCACCAAGCCGTTCAGCCTGGAGGAGGTCGTGGCGCGGATCCGCGCGGTGCTCCGCCGTACCTCGGGCGATCCGCAGGCGCCGCCGCCGCGGCTCACCTTCGCCGACATCGAGCTCGACGAGGAGAGCCACGAGGTCTGGAGGGGCGGCAGGCCGGTCTCGCTGTCGCCGACCGAGTTCAAGCTGCTGCGCTACCTCATGGCCAACTCCGGCAGGGTGCTGTCCAAGCCGCAGATCCTCGACCACGTCTGGGACTACGACTTCAGGGGCGAGGTGGGCATCGTCGAGTCGTACGTGTCGGTGCTCCGCCGCAAGATCGACAACAGGGAACCGCGTCTCATCCACACCCTGCGCGGTGTGGGATACGTGCTGCGCAGCCCTCCCGAGTCATGACGCTCAGGATCAAGCTCATCGCCGCGACGCTGGCGCTGCTGGCGTTCGGTTTCACCTTCATCGGCGTTCTGAGCGTCTCGGTGCTGCACAACTACCTCATCGACAGGGTGGACACCCAGATCTCGGTGGTGGCCACCAGGGCGCTGATCCGCATCCAGCACAAGGGCTCGCCAGGGCTGAAGAACCTCGTCCTGGAGCCCGACGCGATCATCAGGGCCGGTGGGCCCTGGCTCAGCGGGCTCGACGCCGACAACAGGCCCAGGCCTGTCGTGCCCGATCCGCCTCCCGCTGTCGCCACGACCGTCCCGGCCGTCTCCGGCGACGGCGAGTGGCGGGTGCAGCTGGTGCGCGGTCCGCAGAGCGGCAGTGTGCTGGTCGCCGTGGACCTCGACGAGGTCACCCAGATCACCCGCAGGCTGGCGCTCATCGAGCTGCTCGGCGGCGGCGGCATCCTGCTGATCCTCGCCGTCGTGGGCGTCTCCGCGGTGCGCGGCAGCATGCGCCCGCTCGCCGAGATCGAGCGTACGGCCGAGGCCATCGCGGGCGGCGAGCTGGGCAGAAGGGTGCCGGACGGCGACCCGCACACCGAGGTGGGACGCCTGGCCCGCGCGCTCAACGGCATGCTGGCCCAGATCGAGTCGGCCTTCGCCGCGAGGACCGCCTCGGAGAACGCCGCGAGCAGGTCGGAGGAGCGGATGAGGCGCTTCGTCGCCGACGCCGCCCACGAGCTGCGCACCCCCCTGACGACCATCAAGGGTTTCGCGGAGTACGCCAGGCAGAACCCCGATGCCGACCCCGCCGAGATGCTGCACCGCGTCGAGCGCGCCGCGGGCCGGATGAGCCTGCTGGTCGACGACCTGCTGCTGCTCGCGAGGGTCGACCAGCAGCGCCCGCTGCAGATGCGGCCCGTGGACATGCTGGCGCTGGCCGCAGACGCCGTCCACGACGCCCGCATCCTGGCCCCCGACAGGGGCATCTCGCTGGAGGTCGTCGGCGGCGCCGCCCTGATCGTCTCGGGCGACGAGGTACGGCTGCGCCAGGTCATCGGCAACCTCATGTCCAACGCGCTCACCCACACCCCTGGCGACACCCCCGTCACGATCAGGGTCGGAGCCTCGGGCGAGACCGCCTTCCTCGAAGTGGTCGACAAGGGGCCGGGGCTGACGCCCGAGCAGGCCGAGCGGGTCTTCGAACGCTTCTACCGCGCCGACTCCGCCCGCGCCCGCCGCTCGGAGGACGACAGGGGCAGCGGCCTGGGCCTGGCCATCGTCGAGGCGCTGGTGCGGGCGCACGGCGGCAGCGTGGTCGTCGACAGCGTGCCCGGCGAGGGCAGCGTCTTCCGCGTCGAACTCCCACTCGCCCCTGAGTAAGCCTTCAGCTTTCTCTCAGCCTCCTCGGGCACTCTGGCAGGTGTGAACACACCTGAGGCGCTGATCCTGGTGGTGGACGACGAGCCGAGCATCCGCGACCTGCTCTCCGCCAGCCTGCGCTTCTCCGGCTTCGAGGTGCTGACCGCGGCCGACGGCCTGGAGGCCGTGGAGATCGCCGAGCGGGTCAAGCCCGATCTCGTGGTGCTCGACGTGATGCTGCCCGACCTGGACGGGTTCGAGGTGGCCAGGCGGCTGGACGCGCCCGTGCTGTTCCTGACCGCGCGCGACGCCGCCGACGACAAGCTGACGGGGCTCGGGCTCGGCTACGACTACGTGACCAAGCCGTTCAGCCTGGAGGAGGTGCTGGCCAGGGTGCAGGCGGTGCTTCGCCGTACGCGGGGGGAGTCGGGCGGCGGCGCCCGGCTGCAGGTGGCCGATCTCGTGCTGGACGAGGCCGAGCGCGAGGTGTGGCGCGGCGAGCGGCAGGTGCACCTGTCGCCGACGGAGTACAAACTGCTGCACTACTTCATGGCCAACGCGGGACGGGTGCTGTCCAAGGCGCAGATCCTCGACCACGTCTGGAACTACGACTTCGGCGGCGACGCGGGCGTGGTGGAGTCGTACGTGTCCTACCTGCGTCGCAAGGTGGACGACGTGGAGCCGCGACTCATCCACACGCTCCGCAGCGTCGGCTACGTGCTCAGGGAGCCACCACCCGACTAGCGTGGGGGTTATGGACCTCCTCGAGGCGTTGCGGTCACTGCGGCGCCTGCTCTCCGCCGATCTGTTCCCGTTGGCCATCGGTGATGTGGAGGCCGACAGGCGCGCGCTGACCGAGTTGACGGGGCAGCTGGACGACTACCTGCTGCCTCGGTTGCTGACGCTCGACGCCCCACTGCTCGCGGTGGTGGGAGGATCGACGGGCGCGGGCAAGTCGACGCTGGTCAACTCCCTGGTCGGGGCCGACGTCTCCGAGCCGGGAGTGCTGCGGCCCACCACGCTGGCGCCGACGCTGGCGGTCAGCCCTGACGACACCGCGTGGTTCATGTCGCTCGAGGTGCTGCCCGGGCTGCCCCGCGTGACGGGGTCGTCGGGCGATCCCGGGACGCTGCGCGTGGTACCCGTGCCCACGCTGGCTCCCGGGCTGGCGCTGCTGGACGCGCCCGACATCGACTCGGTCGTGACCGCCAACAGGACTCTCGCGACGCAGTTGCTGGCCGCCGCCGACCTGTGGCTGTTCGTCACCACCGCCGCCCGTTACGCCGACGAGGTGCCGTGGAGCTTCCTGCGCTCGGCCAGAGAGAGGAGCGCGGCGCTCGCGATCATCCTGGACAGGGTGCCGCCCGACGCCGTCGATCCGGTCTCCGCCGACCTCAGGCGGCTGCTCGAGGAGAACGGGCTGGCGGGCACGCCGCTGTTCACCGTGCCCGAGGCGGTGCTCCTGAGCGAGGACGGCAGGCTTCCCGAAGGCTCGGTGGAGCCCATCGTCTCCTGGCTGGCCGGTCTCGCGGCCTCCTCGCAGGCCCGCGCCGACGTCGTCAGGCAGACGCTCGCCGGGGCGCTCGACAGCCTGGCGACCAGGGTGCCCGCCCTGGCCACGGCCGTCGAACGGCAGCGGGAGGGCGCCGACAGGCTGGCCGAGATCGTCTCCTCGGCCTACTCGGGCGGGATGGCCACCTTCGACGAGGGCATGCGCGACGGGTCGCTGCTGCGCGGCGAGGTGATGGCCAGGTGGCAGGACTTCATCGGTACGGGCGACCTCATGCGGTCGCTGGAGTCGCGCGTCGGCTGGCTGCGCGACCGGGTCTCCGCGCTGTTCACCGGACGGCAGGCGCCCCAGGCCAAGCTGCGGGTCGCGCTCGAGAGCGGCGTCGCCTCGCTGATCAGAGGGGCGGCCGACGGCGCGGCGGAGCGGGCGCTCGAGGGCTGGAGCGCCGCGCCCGGCGGTCGCGACCTGCTGGAGCGGGCGGGCGCGGTGCGGGCCGCCAAGCTCGGCAGGGCCTCGTCGGGGCTCGACTACGACGACGTGGTGAGGGGCTGGCAGGCCTACGTCCTCGACCTGGTCAGGCAGGAGGGCGCGTCGCGGCGCACCACGGCTCGCGTGGCCTCCTTCGGGGTCAACGGGGCGGGGCTGCTGCTCATGCTGGCGGTCTTCGCCTCCACCGGAGGGCTGACGGGCATCGAGGTCGGCATCGCGGGCGGCACGTCGGTGCTGTCGCAGAAGGTGCTGGAGGCGATCTTCGGTGACCAGGCGGTGCGCACGCTGACCGCCATGGCCAGGGACGATCTGCGGGCCAGGGTGAAGGGGCTGCTCGACGAGGAGGCGGCCAGGTTCACCGAACTGCTGGAAGGGGTCTCGGTGTCGGCCGACACGGCTCCCGCGCTGCTGGCGGCGGAGCGGGCGGTGCGCGACCACCAGAGCGAGCTGCCGGGCGGCGAACGACCGGAGGCCACCTCACCCGAGCAACCCCCGACCCCCGAGGCCACCTCACCCGAGCCCCCGAGAACCGAGGCCGGCTCGCCCGAGCCACCCCCGAGAACGGCTCCGGCGGAGTCACCCCCGAGAACCGCTCCGGCGGAGTCGCCACCTGGAACGCCTCCGGCGCAGCCGCCCCCGAGGGGCGCTCCTGCCGATGACGTCTCCGGCGTGAGGGAGGGCGAGTGAAGCTGCTGCGGCGCAAGGAAGGCCCCTCGCTGGACGACCGGCTGACGGCCCTGCTGGAAGCGGCCAGGCTGGCCGAGGGCAGGCTCCCTCAGGAACTCGTGGCACAGGCGAGGGAGGTGTCCGAGCGGGCTGGCGAACGGCGCAGCCTCTCGGTCGACCACACGGTGGCCGCGCTCGCGGGCGCCACGGGCAGCGGCAAGTCGTCGCTGTTCAACGCGCTGGCAGGGCGCGACCTGGCCGCCGTGGGCGTCACCAGGCCGACCACCTCGACGGCCCAGGCCGCGCTGTGGGACGGCGAGGGCGCAGGGGCGCTGCTGACCTGGCTCGACGTGCCGCACCGCCACGAGGTGGAGGCGGAAGGCGACCTGCCGGGCCTCGTGCTGCTCGATCTGCCCGACCACGACTCGATCGAGCTGACCCACCGCCTGGAGGTGGACCGGCTGGTGGAGCTGGTCGACCTCCTGGTGTGGGTGGTGGACCCGCAGAAGTACGCCGACGCCGCGCTGCACGAGCGTTACCTGCGCCCGCTGTCGCGCCACAGCGAGGTGATGGTGGTCGTGCTGAACCAGATCGACCGCCTCTCCGCGACCCAGGCCGAACGCTGCCTGGCCGACCTGCGCCGCCTCCTCGAGGAGGACGGTCTCGCCGGAGTCCCCGTGCTGGGCGCCTCGGCGCGCACGGGCAAGGGCCTGCCAGAGCTGCGCGGCCTGCTGGAGGAGCGCGTCTCACGGCACAGGTCGTGGGCCGAACGCCTGTCGGCCGACGTCTCCACCGCCGCCGCTCGCCTCTCGGCAGCCGGCGACGAGGCCGTCTCCGTCGGCACACCCGACGGCGCACGGCTCACGCGGGCGCTGTCCGAGGCCGCTGGCGTGCCGCTGGTGGTGGACGCGGTCGCGAAGGCGCACACGCACAGGGCGGTGGCCGCGACCGGCTGGCCGATGACGAGGTGGATGCGCAAATTCAGGCCCGATCCGCTGCGCAGGCTCGGCATCGGCTCGGGCGCGCGCGGCGAGATCGTGGGCAGGACCTCCGTGCCCCAGCCCTCCGCCGTGCAGAAGGCGCGGATGGAGACCGCGATCAGGGACGTCGGCGACGCGGCCGCGCGCGACCTGCCGGAGCCGTGGGCGGCGGCCGTACGGCATGCGGCCCGCTCCCACGACGACGACCTGGCAGGGGCGCTCGACAGGGTGGTGGCCACGAAGTCGGCCGGCGCCGCGCGAAGGCCACGATGGTGGGCCGTGATCGGCGGGCTGCAGTGGATGGTTTTCGCGGCGACGGTGCTCGGCGCGGTCTGGCTCAGCGTGCTGTTCGTCCTGACCTATCTGCGGCTGCCCGATCCGCCGCTGCCCACGGTGGTGGAGGTGCCGTGGCCGACCGTGCTGCTGATCGGCGGGGCGGTCGCAGGGGTGCTGATCGCGTTGCTCTCGAGGATCGCCGCGTGGGCGGGCGGGCGCCGCAGGGCGAGGAAGGTGGCCAAGGCGTTGAGGGAGGGGGTCGGCGAGGTCGGCGGCAGGCTGGTGCTCGGGCCCGTGTCCGAGGAGCTCGACAGGTACCGGAGCTTCACCGAGGCGCTGGGTGTCGCCCGCTCATGAGCGGGCGCCCACGGTTCCGCCTGACCGCCGAGCATCTCGGCCACGCCGCGGAGTGCGAGAGGTGACGCCCTGTGCGGCTCAGTCCAGGGGATGGCTCGCCGTCAGCGTGGTGAGCAGCGGGCGGAGCAGGGGATGCAGGTCGGCGCCCTTGCGGACGGCGGCGAAGACACGGCGCTCGGGCCCGGGGATCCGCTGGACGATCACGCCCGACAGGTCGAGGTCGCGCAGCGCGAGCCTGGGCACGAGCGCCACGCCCGCCCCCGCTCCGACCAGGGCGACGACCGCGCGGAAGTCGTCGGAGGAGTGGGCGAAGCCGGGCGTGAAGCCCTCTCTCTCGCAGGCGAAGGTGATCACGTCGTGGACCGGATTGCCGGGGTAGGGGCCGATCCAGTCGTCGCCCGCCAGCTCCGCCAGCGTCGAGGCAGGGGCGTGCTCGTGGGGCAGCAGCAGGTCGAACGGCTCGGCGTAGAGCGGGATGCGGGTGAGGCGCTGGTCGTCGGGCGCGCCTCTGTACTCCACCGCGATCGCCAGATCGGCCTGGTCGTCGAGCAGCATGGTGAGACCGCGGTCGCCCTCCGCGTCGAGCACCCTGATCTTCAGCGCGGGGGCGCTGAGCCGCAGCGCGCGCACGGCGGGCGCGAGCACCGCGCTGATCGCGGTGGCGAACGAGGCCACCGACACCTCACCCGCCGAGCCGGTGGTGTAGGCGGCCACCTCGGCCTCGGCGCGTTCGAGCTGGGCGAGGACCTCGTCGGCGTGTCCGAGCATGATGCGCCCTACCGCGGTGAGCCTGATGCCCCTGCCGTCGCGGGCGAACAGCCGGTGTCCGACCTCGTGCTCCAGCGCGCCGAGCTGCTGGGAGACGGCGGAGGGTGTCAGGTGCAGCGCGGCGGCCGCCGCGGTCACCGTGCCGTGGTCGGCCACCGCGCGCAGGGTCCGCAGCCGGCGAGTGTCAATCACCCGCCCATTGTCACCTGCCTGGCGGGCGGTTCCTGTCGGTCGGCTCTGGCAGGATGCGGCCCATGGAGCCATCGAAGGTCGTTCAGGAGTTCTGGGACCGCATGCAGGCCCGCGACTGGGAAGGGCTCGGCGCCCTGCTCGCCGACGAGCTGGTGGTCGAGTGGCCGGTCAGCGGCGAGCGCATCGTGGGCCGCGACCACTTCGTCCGCGTCAACGCGGAGTATCCCGAAGGGTGGTCGATCAGGGTGCTGCGCGTCGTGGCCGACGGCGACTCGGTCGTCTCCGAGGTGGAGGTCCCGCACGAGACGATGGGCGTCCACCGCGTGGCGTCGTTCTGGACGATCGAGAAGGGCAGGATCGTCACCGGCCGTGAATACTGGACGGAGCTGGGATCCGACCCCTCACCGGAGTGGCGGGCGGCCTACGTGCAGCGGATGTGAGCGAGCCCACCGGCCCGTGACCGGTGGGCTCTTCGGGTTGCCAGCGTCCTGTCAGGCGGACCTGGCGGCGATGAAGGCCTCGACGGCGCGGTCGACGTCCTCGGCCGAGTGCGCGGCCGACAGCTGCACGCGGATGCGCGCCTGGCCGTGCGGCACCACGGGGTAGGAGAACCCGATCACGTAGATGCCCTGCTCGAGAAGGCGCTCGGCCATGGCGCCCGCCTCGGCGGCGTCGCCGATCATGACGGGTGCGATCGGGTGGTCGCCGGGCAGGACGTCGAAGCCCGCCTCGGTCATCTTCGTGCGGAAGCGCGTGGTGTTGGCGCGCAGCTGTTCGCGGGCCTCGCTGGAGGTCTCCAGCAGGTCGAGGATGCGCAGTGACGCCGAGGCGATCACCGGGGCGAGGGAGTTGGAGAACAGGTAGGGGCGCGAGCGCTGGCGCAGCAGGTCGCAGATCTCCTTGCGGGCCGACACGTAGCCGCCGCTGGCCCCGCCGAGGGCCTTGCCCAGGGTGCCGGTGATGATGTCGACCCTGTCGGTCACCCCGTGCAGTTCGGGGGTGCCGCGACCGGTCGGGCCGACGAAGCCGACCGCGTGGGAGTCGTCCACCATGACCATCGCGCCGTACTGGTCGGCCAGGTCGCAGATCTCCCGCAGCGGCGCCACGTAGCCGTCCATGGAGAACACGCCGTCGGTCACGATCAGCTTGCGCCGCGCGTCGGACGCCTCCTTGAGCCTGGCCTCGAGCTCGGCCATGTCGCGGTTGGCGTAGCGCAGGCGGCGGGCCTTGGAGAGCCTGATGCCGTCGATGATGCTGGCGTGGTTGAGCGCGTCGGAGATCACCGCGTCCTGCGCGTCGAGCAGCGTCTCGAAGACGCCGCCGTTGGCGTCGAAGCACGAGCTGTAGAGGACGGTGTCCTCCATGCCGAGGAAGTCGGAAAGGCGTGACTCCAGCTCCTTGTGCACCTCCTGGGTGCCGCAGATGAACCGTACCGAGGCCATGCCGAAGCCCCAGCGGTCGAGCGCCTGCTTGGCGGCCTCGACGACCTCGGGATTGTCGGCGAGCCCGAGGTAGTTGTTGGCGCAGAAGTTCAGCACCTCGCGGCCCGCGACGCCGACCGTGGCGCTCTGCGGGGTGGTGATGACCCTTTCGGGCTTGAGCAGCCCGGCCGAGGTGATCTCGTCCAGCGTCGCCCGCAGGTCATCCCGCGTCTTTCCGAACATCACACGCTCCTATCTCTTCTGAGGGGGAGGTCGCACCCCGCGGTCCGCGCGGCACTTTCCCTGGTCGCAGGTGGTGGCCTTCGGGATCGGCCCGATGGGGTCGTACCCCGCGGTCCGCGCGGCCCTCTCCCCGGTCGCAGGTCGGGGCCTTCGGGAGCGGCCCCGTCCGAGGTCGCCACCGGTGGCCGCCGGGGTCCTTCGGTGGGTACGGCAAGCGGTCACGCGCGGGGCGCGGCGTCGCTCCAGTCGAGGATGACCTTGCCGGTACGGCCGCTGGCCGCCGTGTCGAAGGCGGCGTCGAAGTCGCGGTAGGAGAACCTGTCGGTGATCACCGGAGAGAGGTCGAGCCCCTTCTCCAGCAGGACCGACATGTTGTACCAGGTCTCGTACATCTCGCGGCCGTAGATGCCCTTGATGGTGATCATCGAGGTGACGACCGTGGACCAGTCGATGGCGAACTCCTCGGAGGGCAGGCCCAGCATGGCGATCCTGCCGCCGTGGGTCATGTTCGCGATCATGTCGCGCATGGCCTGCGGATGCCCTGACATCTCCAGGCCGACGTCGAAGCCCTCGCGCATGCCCAGCTGCTTCACGCCGTCGGCGATGGAGCTCTGGGCGACGTTGAGCGCGAGGCTGACGCCCAGCTTGCCCGCCAGGTCGAGGCGCTCGGGGCTCACGTCGGTGATCATGACGTTGCGCGCGCCCACGTGCGTGGCGACGGCGGCGGCCATCAGCCCGATGGGGCCCGCCCCGGTGACCAGGACGTCCTCGCCGACCATCGGGAAGGACAGCGCGGTGTGCACGGCGTTGCCGAAGGGGTCGAAGATCGCCGCGATGTCGGGATCGACGGGGATGCGGTGCACCCAGACGTTCGAGGCGGGAAGGGTCACGTACTCGGCGAACGCGCCGTCGCGGTTGACTCCCAGCCCGACCGTGTTGATGCACAGGTGCCTGCGGCCCGCCATGCAGTTGCGGCACTTCCCGCAGACGATGTGGCCCTCGCCGCTGACCAGGTCGCCGACCTGGATGTCCTCGACGCCCTCGGCGACCTCGACCACCTGGCCGGAGAACTCGTGCCCGACGATGAGCGGCAGCGTCAGCGTGCTCTTCGCCCAGTCGTCGTACTTCCTGATGTGGAGATCGGTGCCGCAGATGCCGGTGCGCAGCACGCGGATCTTCACCTCGCCAGGGCCGACGACGGGCTCGGGCACGTCGACGAGCCACAGGCCGGGCTCGGCCTTCTGCTTGACCAGCGCTTTCATGACGGTCGTTTCCCCCTCCTGACAACCTTACGCACTGTGCCGGTGATCACCTTCCGTGTCCATCGAGGTTTTCTTAACGCGTCCGTCAGGGAATCTTCACGGTTTTACGAAACAAACTTTTGAAATAGAATGGCCCATCATGAGACAGGTGAGCGGTGACGCGTCCCTCCTGAGGAGGCTCAACTCTGCCGCCATCCTGCGGATCATGCGGGCGTCCGAGGACGCCACCCTGACCGAGCTGGCCAGGGCCGCCCGGGTCTCCAGGCCGACCGCGGAGGGCGTCGTCGACGACCTGCTGGCCGAGGGCTGGGCCGAGGAGTGCGTCGAGGAGCAGGGCGACCGCCAGCGCGGCAGGCCCGCCCGCCGCTTCAGGTTCCGCGCCTCCGCCGCGCACGTCGTGGGCGTCAGCATCGGCCATTCCGGCGTGCGGGCCACGGTCTCCGACCTCAACGGCGGGCTCGTGTCGGTGCGCAGGCGCAGGCTGGCGCCCGACACCGCCGCTCCCGACCGTCTCGCGGCCACCGTCGAGCAGGTGTGGCTGGCCGCCGCCGACGCCGAGATCGCCGTCGGCGACCTGGTCGCGGTCGGCGTGGGCACCACCGGCGTCGTCGACGGCGAGGGCAGGGTGGTCAAGAGCATCGCCCTTCCCTGCTGGACGGGTCTGCATCTGCAGGCCGAGCTCGGGGCCAGGCTCCCCGTCCCTGTGGTCGTCGAGAACGACATGCGGCTCGCGGTGCTCGCCGAGCACTGGCGCGGAGCGGCGCAGGGACGCAGCAACGTCGTCTACCTGTTCACCGGCAACAGGATCGGCATGGGCCTGCTCATCGGCGGCGTGCCGTACAGGGGGTCGCACGCGGCCTCGGGGGAGATCGGCAGGCAGCCCAACGACAACTGGGTGGCCTTCAGGCACGTCATGGACTACGCGATGTCGGCCGAGCCCGGCGAGTTGCGCTCCAGCAGGCAGAGCGCCGAGTTCGCGATCTCGCGGGCCAGGGACGGCGACGAGCGCGCCGGCCAGGCGGTCAGGGACTTCGCGCGAGGGCTGGCCTCCGGGCTGATCCCCGTGGTGAACCCGCTCGACCCGGAGATGGTGGTGATCGGCGGCAGCCTCTCCTCCGCAGGCGACCTGCTCGTCGACCCCATCCAGGAGCTGCTCGACGAGTACTGCCTCTACCCGCCCAAGGTCACGGCGTCGGGTCTCGGGAGCGAGTGCATCATGCTCGGCGCCGTACGGCTGGCGCTCAACCACGCCGACCGCCTGCTCTTTACGCCGCCTGCTTGAAAAATCTTTCCCGGGCCCTCCAGCTCGGGTTTCGGGGCGTCTTCGCAGGTCAGCGAGATAACTCTTCCATCACGGGCCGATTGCCGGAGGGCATCGATTCGTCCAGGATGCCCGTACGAGCAAGATTTACTCTAGTTACTTGCATAAATGGGCGCTAGCCTCCAGGCGAACTCGTTCTGACTTGGAGGTGAGACGTGGTCGCATCCACGGCAGCCGCCCGGGCGGAGGTCCTGGTGGACACTCGCCCGCAGCGACGGACCATCAGAGACCGGTTGAAGCGCGACTGGACCCTGCTGGCGCTGTGCGTGCCCGGAGTCCTGTACTTCGTGGTCTTCTTCTACGTCCCGCTCCTCGGGAACGTGATCGCGTTCAAGGACTACGCGCCGTTCCTGGGCATCAACGGCAGCCCGTGGGTGGGCCTGGAGAACTTCGCCACCCTCCTGGAGGAGCCGGAGTTCTGGTCCGCGGTCAGCAACACGCTGCAGATCACCGCGCTGCAGCTGCTGCTGTACTTCCCCGCGCCGATCGCGCTCGCGCTGCTGCTGAACTCCCTGGTCGGCCACCGCGTCAAGCGGTTCATCCAGTCGGTCGTCTACCTGCCGCACTTCCTGTCATGGGTCGTGGTCGTCGCGATGTTCCAGCAGGTCATCGGTGGCGCGGGCACCGTGAGCGGCTTCCTGAACACGCACGGCATCACGATCGGCAACCTGATGTCCAACCCGGACACCTTCAAGCTGCTGGTCACGGCCCAGGTGATCTGGAAGGACTGCGGCTGGGGAACGATCATCTTCCTGGCCGCGATCACCGCCATCGACATGAGCCACTACGAGGCCGCCGCGATCGACGGCGCCGACTGGAAGCGCCGCCTGTGGCACGTGACGCTGCCCGGCATCCGCTCGGTGGTCCTCATGATGCTGATCCTGCGCCTCGGCGACATCCTCTCCGTCGGCTTCGAACAGATGGTCCTGCAGAGGGACGCGGTCGGCGCGGGAGCGGCAGAGGTGATCGACACCTACGTCTACTACCACGGCATCCGTGACGGCGACTGGGGCATGAGCACCGCGGCCGGCCTCATGAAGGGCCTCATCGGCGCGGCGCTGATCTACGCGGCGAACAAGCTCGCACACCGCTTCGGAGAGCAGGGGATCTACCGATGAGGCCACCGTGGATGGAGCGCCCGACCATCGCGGGCCGCACCCTGAAGTTCCTGATCCTGACCGCGATCACCGTGGCCGTGCTGTACCCCTTCGGCCTGGCGCTCGGCACCAGCCTGATGGGCCGAGCGGAGAGCATCGCCAACGGCGGCGCCTACGTGCTCTTCCCCTCGAAGCCGACCTTCGAGGCCTACGCCGTGATCCTCTCAGGCGGCGCGGTCACCCGCTCGGTGCTGATCAGCATCGGCATCACGCTCGCCGGCACCGCCCTGAGCCTGGTCTGCACGGTCTTCCTCGGCTACGCGCTCTCGCGCAGGGGCATGCTCGGCGGCAAGCCGATCCTGCTGATGGTGCTGGCCACCTTCCTCTTCACCCCCGGCATGATCCCGAGCTACCTGATGGTCAAGGAGCTCGGCATGATCGACACCTACCAGGCGCTGATCGTGCCGGTGCTGGTCAACGCCTTCAACGTGGTCGTGGTCAGGGCGTTCTTCCAGAACCTGCCGGACGAGCTGTTCGAGGCGGCCAAGATGGACGGCTGCAGCGAGTGGCGGATGCTGTGGCGCATCGCGATCCCGCTGTCCAAGGCGGTCATCGCCGTGGTCGGCCTCTTCTACGCGGTCTCGTACTGGAACACCTTCTTCAACGCGATCCTCTACCTCAACGACCAGTCGATGCACCCCATCCAGGTCGTGCTGCGCCAGTTCATCTTCCGCGGCGGCGCCGCCTCCGGCATGGACGTCGCGATCGTCCGTGACCTGCCCGCCTCCTCCATCCAGATGGCGGTGCTGGTCATCGCGCTGGTCCCGATCCTGCTCGTCTACCCCTTCCTCCAGAAGTACTTCACCAAGGGCGTCCTGACCGGCGCCATCAAGGGCTGAACACACCCCCAGGAGACATTCATGTCCTCACCCATGTCCCGTCGCGGCTTCCTCGGACTCGCGCTCGCCGGCGTCACGGTCGCCGGGCTCTCCGCCTGCGGGGGCGAGGGCGGCGGCGCGGCCGGCGTCAAGAAGGGCGGCGCCGAGCTGTCGAAGAAGCTCGTGCTCCCGACCTTCACGGCCGCCAAGATCCCGACTCCCGACCTCCCCGTCGACGCCGGTCAGGACCCCGCCTACCTGAAGTACCCGACCGAGCTGATCAAGTCGGTCGCCACCCCGCCCGGCGACGGCAAGAAGATCACCTCGCTCACCCAGACCTGGGACGTGGCGCCGCCCTCCACCGCTGACAACGCCTACCTGCAGGAGCTCAACAAGGCGCTCGGCTCCGAGTGGAGCATGAACATCGTGGTCGGCGACGGCTACCCCGACAAGTTCAACGCCATCATCGCCAGCGACGACCTGCCCGACCTGGTCTGGTTCCCGCCGAACCAGGGCCTGCAGCGGGTGCCCGAGCTCCTGGCGGCGAAGTTCCACGACCTGACGCCCTACCTGACCGGCGACGCGATCAAGAAGTACCCGAACCTCGCCAACCTCGGCGACGTGGCCTGGAAGTCGGCTGTCACCGACGGCAGGCTGCACGGCGTCGCGGTGACCTACAGCAAGTTCGGCCAGGTCTTCTGCGTCAACCAGGACTACTGGCAGCCGGTCGGCGGCGCCACCTTCACCAGCGCCGACGACTTCCTCGAGAAGACCAAGCAGCTGCTCGACGTCAAGAAGAACAAGTACCCGCTCGAGCCGTCGTACGTGAACCACGTGCACATGTTCAGCCAGTGGTACGGCGCGCCGAACATCTGGCGGCTCGAGGGCGGCAAGCTGACCCACTGGTATGAGACGCCGGAGTACCTCGCCGCGGTCGAACTGGCCGTCAAGGCCTTCAAGGCCAAGCTGTTCTGGCCCGACCCGGCCCTCGCCACCATCAAGGACAAGGTGGCCAACGGCCAGATCGGCGCCTACGTCGAGTCGTTCCCCGGCTTCATCAACGACGCCAAGACCCAGAAGTACAATCTCGGCGTCATCGTGCCGTTCGCCGCGACTCCGACGTCGAAGCCGGTCCACAACGCAGGGCTTGGTTCTGTCGGGTTCACCGCGATCAGCAACAAGGTCGACAAGGCGCGTATCGAGACGCTGCTCGGCGTGCTCAACTACCTGGCCGCCCCGTTCGGCACCGAGGAGTACCAGCTCGTCAACTTCGGCGTCGAGGGCACGCACTTCACCAACGAGGGCGGCGACCTGGTCTTCACCGACAAGGGCAAGGCCGAGGTTCCCACCACCTGGCAGCCGCTGTCCTTCGTCATGAACGCGCCTTCCGCACAGTTCGTGCCGGGTCAGCCTGAGCGCACCAAGCTCATCCACGAAGTTCAGACCAAGATCGCACCGCTCTTCCAGGAGCGTGTCACCACCGGTCACTTCTCCGACGCCTACACGCAGAAGATCGGCGAGCTCACCACGATGTCGTCGGACACGATCGTCGACTTCGTCACCGGCCGCAAGCCGCTGTCGGAGTGGAAGAGCTTCGTCAAGAAGTACATGGACAAGGGCGGCGCCGCGATGAAGGCCGAGTACGAGGCCTCCATCGCCAAGGGCTGACCACGCCGTACGTCGAGGAAAGGACAGAAGTGGAAGACCTGCGCATCGGAGTCATCGGCCTCGGGCTGCGAACCAACCTGGCGCTGTCGGCGCACCGGCCGGGCAAGGGCTCGGTCGTGGCCGCGCTGTGCGACTCCGACCCGGCAGTGCTCAAGCGTCAGGCCGAGAAGTTCGAGGCGGACATCCTGACAGAGGACTACCGCGAACTGCTCGACAGGAAGGACATCGACGCCGTCATCGTGATGACGCCCGACGACACCCACGAGCGCATCGCGGTCGAGGCGCTCGAGGCGGGCAAGGCGGTCTACCTGGAGAAGCCGCTGCACATCACGGTCGAGGGCTGCGACAACATCCTGCGCACCGCCAAGCGCACAGGGACCCGTCTGTACGTGGGGCACAACATGCGCCACATGGGCGTCGTCCGACTGATGCGCGACATCATCCAGAAGGGCGTCATCGGCGAGCCGAAGACCGTCTGGGTGCGCCACTTCGTCTCCTACGGCGGCGACTACTACTTCAAGGACTGGCACGCGGACCGCACCCGCACCACGGGCCTGCTCCTGCAGAAGGCCGCGCACGACCTCGACGTCATCCACTGGCTGGCGGGCGGCTACACCACGCGCGTCAACGCACTCGGCGACCTGATGCTCTACGGCGACCTGCCGCGCCGCGAGCCCGGCACGCCGCGGCCCGACGGGTGGCTGAGGGAGTTCGAGTGGCCCCCCACCGAGCGCAGGAACCTCAACCACGTCGTCGACGTCGAGGACGTGTCGGTGATGAACATGCGCCTCGACAACGGGGTCATCGCCGCCTACCAGCAGTGCCACTTCAGCCCCGACTACGTGCGCAACTACACGGTCATCGGGACGGAGGGCCGCCTGGAGAACTTCGGCGACGGCCCCGGCGACACGGTGAAGGTCTGGAACACCGGCCCCACCTCCTACCGCGACGACTGCGATATCGCCTACAAGGTGCCGGACGCGCAGGGCTCGCACGGCGGGGCGGACACCGGCATCATCGCTGAGTTCAACAGGTTCGTGCGCGAGGGAGGCGTCACCGACACCTCTCCCGTGGCGGCCAGGATGAGCGTCGCGGCGGGGTACATGGCCACGATGTCGCTGCGTGACGGCGGCATGCCGTACGACGTGCCGCCGCTGGACCCGGAGCTCATCGCCTACTTCGAGCGAGGCCAGGTGTGAGACCGGCGGTACGCCGGTGGAAGCCGGGCGCGGGCGTCCTGCGCCCGCGCCCCGGCTCGCTCACCCCGGAGGGCGCGCGGCTGGGCCTGCCCGGCCTGCCAGGCGACATCACGCTGCTCCTCGACCCCGAACTGGTCGACGCGGAGGGCGGCGAGCGCTTCGCACAGGAGGGCTTCCTGCTCTCGGTAGGTGTGGACGGCGCGACCGTCTCCGCGCCCACCCCGCGCGGCCTGCGCCACGGCGCCCGCACCCTGCTCCAGCACCTCGACAGGCACGGCGAGCTCCCCGCGGGCGAGGGCGCGGACTGGCCTGGCTACGAGGTGCGCGGCTTCATGCTCGACGTGGGCCGCCGCTTCTTCACGCCGGGCTTCGTCCGCGACCTCATCGTGCGGATGGGGGAGCTGAAGCTCAACGAGCTGCAGCTCCACCTCAACGACAACGGCTTCCGCAAGGACAGGACGGGCCCATGGGACGGCGTGCAGGCCGGCTTCCGGCTGGTCAGTGAGCGCTTCCCCGGCCTGGCCTCCGCCGACGGCGCCTACACCAGGGCCGAGTGGGACTCCTTCGAGGACCTGGCGGCCGAGCACGGCGTCGCGCTCATCCCCGAGATCGACGGGCCCGCGCACTCCCTGGCCTTCACGCGCTACCGGCCGCAGTTGGGGACGGGCGACCATCTCGACCTGTCCAGGCCCGAGACGACGGCCTTCATGAAGGAGGTCTTCGACGAGTTCGTCCCGTGGTTCCGCGGACCCGAGGTGCACTTCGGGGCCGACGAGTACCTCTCCTCGCCCGAGCTCTTCCGCGACTACTTCAACGCCATGGCCGCGCACGTCAGGTCGCTCGGCAAGCATCCGAGGGCGTGGGGCAGCTTCACCAGGATGACCGGCGACGCCGAGGGCTACGACCGCGACGTCACCATCAACACCTGGAGCACCGCCTGGTACGACCCGCTCTCGGCGGTGCGCGACGGCTACCGCTTCGTCAACACCGACGACTGCCTGCTGTACATCGTGCCCTTCGCCGACTACTACCACCCCACGGGGCTGGACGCGGACTTCCTCGAACGGGAGTGGGAGCCGCACGTCTTCGCCGAGGGGATGACCGTCGAGCCGAAGCACCCGCTGCTGCGCGGCGCCATGTCGGCGGTGTGGAACGACCTGACAGAGGCCGACTACACCGAGCAGGATGTGTGGCGGCTGGTGGAGCCGACCTTCGACATCCTCGCGGGGAAGATGTGGAACGCCTGACCCGACACCACCTTCGCCACCAGCTCCTGCCAGGCTCCGATCCCTCGGGGCTGATCCACCACTGGACCGCCTGAGCTTCACCCAGCTCGCCGTGCGCGCCTAGGAAAGCTCATGCGGAGCGGCTGACATCGAGCCTCATGCGGTGGGAACCCGCCTCGGTCCGCGGACAGTCCTAGGTGTGGACATGCCATTTCGTGCTCGGATACGTGACGGAGATCCCGAAGCCTTCGCGCAGCTCTTCGACGACTACGCGCGCTCCGTCTACAACCATGCCTTCCGCCTGCTCGGCGACTGGGCCGCCGCCGAGGACGCGCTGTCGCTGACCTTCCTCGAAGCCTGGCGGCTGCGCCGGAGGATCGACCCTGACGGCGGGTCGCTGCGCCCGTGGCTGCTGGGTGTGGCCACCAACGTGGTGCGCAACATGCGGCGGGCCGTACGCAGACACCGGGACGCGATGGCGCACATGCCGAGGCCCGATCCGGTCCCCGACTTCGCCGACGAGGTGGCCGGACGGCTCGACGACACCGAGCGCCTGGCCGCGGTCCGGATGGCCTACGACGGCCTGCGCCGCCAGGAGCGGGAGGTCTTCGCACTGTGCGTGTGGTCGGGGCTCGGCTACGCCGAGGCAGCCGAGGCGCTGGGCATCCCCGTCGGCACCGTGAAGTCCCGACTGTCCAGGGCCAGAAGAAGGTTGGAACCGCCACCCCGGTCGCGACAGATAGATGGTGACCTGAGCCCGCTGAAGGAGATCCGATGAACGAGTTCACCCCGGTGGAGCGCGATCTTCCTGAGGGCCGTCACCGGCAACTCAAGGAGTTCGTCATGACCGAGATCCAGACCACACCCCGTCGGCGTCCCGTCCGCCTGCTCGCACCCGCGCTGGGACTGGCCGCCGCCGTGGCGGTCGCCGTACCCCTGGTGTTCGGTGGAGGCGCGCCCGCCTACGCGATCACCAAGAACGCCGACGGGACCATCCAGATCAGCATCAACGAAGCGAAGAATCCCAAGGCCCTTCAGGCGGACCTGGAGAAGATGGGGCTCAGAGCCGTCGTCGACTTCATCCCGAACGGCAAGCGCTGCAGCCCGCAGCCGCGCAGCGCGAGCTGGGTGCCGAGGGAGGAGGCGAAGCTGACGGTGTTCCCGCCGACGGAGGGGTCGGACTTCACGATCGACCCGGCCGCGGTGAAGGAGGGGCAGACGGCGGTACTGGAGTTCGGGTTCAACCAGAACGACGGGTGGGCGGTCGCGGGCGTGTGGTCGGGCATCTCCAACGGCCCCGTCGCCGAGTGCACCCTGGTCGACAGCCCCGGCGCCCCCCTGGGCCCGGATCCCGCCTAGGATTACTCTCATTGATGAGACTATCATTCATGTTAGTAACATCGATGAGAGTATGTGATGGTGGACTTCATCGGCCGACGGCACGAGCTCGCGCTCCTGCGGCAGCACTTTGAACGCGTGCGGGCAGGGGGTGCCCGTCCGGGCCAATGTCTGATCATGCGCGGACGCCGACGAATCGGGAAGTCCCGACTGGTGGAGGAGTTCACACAGAGCGCCGACGCGCCAGTCCTCTTCTACACGGCGACCGGTGCCCGCGTCGATCAGGAGCTGGAGCAGTTCCGCAGGGATGTGGCGGCTTCAGGGCTGCCCGGACGCGACCTCGTGGCCAAGACGCCGCTCGACACCTGGGACTCCGCCTTCCACCTGCTCAGCCAGATCCTGCCCGATGACAGAACCGCCATCGTGGTGATCGACGAGGTGCCCTATCTCTCCCAGGGCGATCCCGGGTTCGAGGGAGTCCTCCAGCGAGCCTGGGATCGCTATCTCGAACGCAAGCCGGTGCTGCTGATTCTCATCGGCTCCGACCTGTCGGTGATGGAGACGCTCACCACCTACAACCGCCCCTTCTACCAGCGCGGCAGGGAGATGAAGGTCGGCCCCCTCACCCCGGGGGAGGTCGGGCAGATGACCGGGCTCCCTGCGGCGGAGGCCTTCGACGCCTGGCTGGTGACCGGCGGGCTGCCGTTGATCTGCGCCGCGTGGGAGCCGGGGGAGCAGCTGTGGACGTTCATGGAACGCCAGCTGGCCGACCCCACCTCCTCGCTGCTCGTCTCGGCCGAGAGATCGCTGACCGCCGAGTTTCCCAAGCAGGCCATCGCCAAGGACGTGCTCGGGATCATCGGAACCGGAGAACGGACCTTCTCCAACATCGCCCGCGCCGCAGGAGGACTGTCGGCCGCCACCACCACCCGCTCGCTCGAACTGCTCACGAGCAAGCGTGTGGTGGTGGCCGAGCTTCCGCTCGGCACGAGCCCGTCCAAGGAGAAGCGCTACCGACTGGCCGACCCCTACCTGCGGTTCTGGACGCGCTTCCTGGAGCCAGCCTTTCCTCTGCTCGAACGCGGCAGATCGGACGTGGTGCTGCGGCGGGTACGCGAGGGCTGGACCGCCTGGCGGGGGCGCGCGGTGGAGCCGGTGATCCGCGAGTCCCTGGCCAGGCTGCTGCCCGACGACCGCTTCCCGGACGTCATGGAGATCGGCTCCTACTGGACGCGCTCCAACGATGTGGAGATCGACCTGGTGGGGGCGGACAGGGCGCCGGTCGCGAAGCGTTTGTCCTTCATCGGGTCCATCAAGTGGCTGGAGTCCCGGCCCTTCGACAACCACGATCTGGCCGCGCTGGCACGCGTCCAGGGAGCTGAGGTCCTGCCGATGGTGGCGGTCTCGCGGTCGGGGGTGACGACGGCAGGGGGACTGGCTACCCACTACGGCCCCGACGACCTGATCGGGGCGTGGGAGTAGCCTCGTCGCTCCGCGTGCCCCCGCAACTCCCCACCGGTGAGGACGATGCCGTCAGGCGGATGGTCGGGTCAGGCCTCCTGGCGGTTCTTCTCCAGGTCGGGGTACGGCGAGGGCTCGGGGACGGCCGAGGTGAGCTGGCGAGGGCCTGGGGTGGTTTCGGCCTCCCTGGCGTCGGCCACCGCCTCCGCCGCGGCCTCCGAAGCCCTGGCGATCTCCTCCTCCGCCTCCGAGACGTCCGAGGCGGTCGAGTCCGACGAAGCCGGAAGCGTCGCGGCGGAGGGCGGGAGGGCCTCGGTGAAGGCCTTGGAGACGCCCTGCAGCGCGGACGTGACCTCGCTCGGGATCACCCAGAACGTGTTCCCCTGACCCTGGGCGAGCTGGGGAAGCACCTGGAGGTACTGGTAGGCCAGCAGCTTCGGGTCGGGGTCGTTGCGGTGGACGGCCTGGAAGACCTGGTCGATCGCGCGGGACTGGCCCTCGG